>NZ_MJKZ01000002.1:0-333777 GCF_002138935.1 Campylobacter sp. P091 | reverse complement strand
CACCAGTAGATGTTGAACCAAGCCTAATAGCTCTACCATCTTTAGCAGCTAGGACTAGTCTACCATTTTCTAGGCTTGCTTCTACTCCGGTTTCATCTTTTTTAGCGTTAATTGCACCGATTAGAACATTGTCAGAATCATTAGCTTTTACGGTAATATTACCGATTTTAACACCATTAATCATAAAATCTTTAATTGTACCAGCAGCAATTGCTTGGCCAAAAATTTGAGTATTATTAACTTCAGCTCTTATACCAGTTTTATCGCTTACGCCATTCATCATTTCAGCTACAGCTTTTAAACCATCTGTTTGTAATGTTTTTGCGCTAATCGTTTGAAATACATAACCACCCGGATAACCATCAATACCACTTAGCTTAACAACTGCATCTGCCATTTGAGAAATATTAGAAGCTACCACATTTTTTAGCGTCTCAAACCTAGTATGCCCAATTGTATTTGAGTTTGTAGCACCTATGCTTACTTTAGCTGTTTCATTACTATAAGCACCTATTTGGAAGTTTTTGTTTGAAAAATTTCCATTTAGTAGTTGTTGGCCATTAAAGCTTGTAGTAGTAGCTATCATATCTAGTTCTTCAAGAAGTCTGCTAATATCATTTTGAAGTGCTCTTCTAGAATCAGCATTTTGACCATCTTGAGCTGCTTGGATAGCTTTAGTTTTAATAGTATCAAGTATTTTAATCTGTTCATCCATAGCTTTATCAGCAGTTTGGATGATACCTACAGCATCATTACCATTAGATATGGCTTGACCTAGGGAGTTAGCTTGAGAGCGAAGACTATCAGCTATCGCCATACCAGAAGCATCATCAGCTGCTGTTTGAATTCTAAGGCCTGAGCTAAGGCGACCAAGAGAGCCAGTAAGTGCTCTATCATTTACTACAGAGTTAGCATGCGCATTTAAGGCTGCTACATTTGTGTTGATTCTAAAACCCATTATAAGTCCTTTTATAGAAATATTATTAAGTTATAAAAGCCCTAAGCAAATGGTGTTCCAAAGTTTTGGTAGAAGTTTATAATAAACGATATTTTATAAGTTGTAATAAATTTTAATAGATTATCAAAATTTAAATCAATCTTGATATTATTTAAAATATTACTAGCTAATAGGTTAGCTAGTAATGATTAGTTAAAAGTTTAAGCTAAAATATTTAGCCTTGTTTAAATATTTTTCTAAAAATTGCTTTAATTTTAGCTGTCATTGCGCTTAAAAGGGCATTGACTACCACCTAAAACTGGGTCGTTATTCATCTTATTCTCCTGTGTATATATAATCACTCATTACTGGTGTTAAACCAGCATTTTTGATGGCGATTTTCATTTGATTGACATCTCTATTATCGCTTATTTCAAATTGTCCATCACCCTTGCTTTCATCATCTTTGCCGCCGTGTTCGCCGATAGCTACGCTTACTCCGGCTGAGACTTTAGTAACGCCAAGAGCTATGGCATGATCTCTAAAATACGCACTCTCACGGCTACTAAGCGTTATATTGGCGTATGGTAAAAACAGCCTATAAGCAGCGATCACTTGTAATAAGGCTCGTTCGGTTACATCTCGTGGGTTTATCTTGTTATTGTTGATAATCGGTCTTAGGCGTGGGACGGAGATGGAAATTTCTGCGTGAGGGTATTTGGCTTGGATTAAGGATGCGTGAAGAGCGGTTGCCATAGCATCTTTGCGCCAGTCATCGATCCCAAGAAGTGCCGCAAATGCCACGCCACGCATACCGCCTATTAATGCTCTTTCTTGAGCGTTAAATCTATATGGAAAGACTCTTTTGTTGCCGTATAGATGAATTTTGCCATATTTTATAGGGTTATAAGTCTCTTGAAAAACGGTTACAAAATCCACGCCGTTATCGTGTAAAATAGCGTATTCATCGCTATTTAATGGATAAATTTCAACACCAACTATATCAAAATATTTTTTAGCTAATCTACAAGCGTTTGCGATATAATTTAGCGGTGTTTTGGTTTGGGATTCGCCTGTTAGGATGAGTATCTCTTTTAATCCGGTTTTGGCGATATTTTCTAGCTCTTTGATGATATCATTTTCGTCTAATTGCGCTCTTTTGATATCATTACCCACTTTAAATCCGCAATAAACGCAGTTATTATCGCAGTGATTTGCTATGTATTGCGGGGTGAAAAGATAGATATTTTTACCGAAATATCGCTCTTTTGTGGCTTTGGATTTGGCTACCATCTCTTCAAGGAAATTAGCAGCTACTGGGCTTAAAAGGGCTTGGAGGTCTGTTAAATTTAGATTATCTTTAGATAGAGCGTGTTCTACATCAATAGCATTAAATTTATCAAACTCAACACTATTAGCAGCTGCAAGCACTCTTTGCATTATATTACTATTTATTTGCTCTTGACCTTCTAGATAAGCCATTGGGTCTGTTTTTTGTATGAATTTCATCTATTGTCCTAAAAATCCAGTTAGTGGCGAGCTAGCTTGAGCGGTATTTATAACTCTACCAAATTTAGCTAGATAGGCGTCTCTACCGGCTATAACGGCGTTTTTAAAGGCTCTTGCCATGCCTTTTATATCACCAGCTGTGGCAATAGCGGTATTTACCATCACAGCAGCGCAACCCATCTCCATAGCCTCACACGCTTGGCTAGGGCGACCGATACCGGCATCTACGATGATTGGTAGGTCTATTTCATCTATTAAAATTTGGATTATATCTTTATTGCTTAGGCCTTTATTTGATCCGATTGGTGCGGCTAAGGGCATGATGGCTGCTGCGCCGGCATTTGCCATATCTCTAGCAGCGACTAGGTCTGGCATCATATAAGCAAGTGGGATAAAGCCATCACTAGCTAAAAGCTCAACGGCTTTTAATGTTTGATAGTTATCAGGTAGTAGGAATTTGCTATCTCTAATTACTTCTATTTTTATCATATCGCCACAGCCAAGCTCTCTACCTAAACGGGCGATTCTAAGGGCTTCACTAGCGTCTCTAGCGCCACTTGTGTTTGGTAGTAGGGTGATATTTTGAGGGATAAATTTGGTTATGCTTATATCGCTATCTTTATTTACTCTGCGGATTGCTAGGGTGATGATTTGAGCGTTTGCTTCTTCTATACAAGCGGTGATTAGCTCGGGGTCAAATTTGCCACTTCCCATAATAAATCTAGAATCAAATAGTCTTCCACCTAAATTTAGTTTATCCATTATCTTTTACTCGCTTTATTAAAATATCTAAAATTTGATTTGCTTGTTTCATAGCACAGATACCGACTCTTGGAGCCATAAGGCCATTTCCTATGCTTGCAGCACTTTTTAAATCTCCGCAGATATAGAGATTTTTGGCCATTTGGATTGTTTTGATATCATCGCTTCTACCATATCCTGCCATACCGCTTGCGGCGACTATAATTTTGTTTTTGAGATTGTTTATAAGCATAGCTTTGGCTTTAGGATTATCAAAGCATTCAGCGACTATATCATAGTTTTGAAATACTAAATTTATATTGTTTTCATCTAGTTTTATGGTCTCTATCTCTACGCTTACAAATGGATTAATTTTGGCGATTATATCTGCTAGGGCTTGGGTTTTGTATTTGCCAAGGTCATCTATGAAGTATTGTTGGCGATTTAAATTTGATGGATCTACGGTATCGAAATCGACTAATTTTAAAGAGCTTACCCCAACTCTAGCTAAGGCTATAGCCACGCTACTACCAAGGCCACCAAGCCCAGCTATACCGACTTTAGCACTATCAAGAGCGATATTTACTTCAGGGCTATTTCTAGCTCTCATCATCTCTTTTAAGCACTCTTTTGGCGGAAGCTCGCCTTTGTTTATAAAAACTACGCTATCACCATCGCTTAGCTCTAAATCATCATTAGTAGCAAAGCCTTTATATATGGTAATCACGCTATCATCAAAGCCAAGCTCAGCTCGCAACTGAGAAAGTGTGTTGGAATTTACATTTTTTGTGATTGAATTTACTATTACCTTTTTCATAGGTGTGATTATAGCCAAAAAAGACAAAATAGCTATTAAATGCCTATTAAAATTTATAAAATTTAAACTAATGATTATAAAAATTTGGCTAGAATTCTCGCCTTATTATTGATTTAAGGCTAAAATTATGTTTGATTCTATATTTAGAGAGTATGATATAAGAGGAATTTACCAAAAAGATTTAAATGAGCAAAGCGTCAAAGCAATAGGAATATGCCTTGGCAATGTGATGAAAAGCCGTGGAGTAAAGAGTGTAAGCGTAGGATATGATGCTAGGGTTTCGGCTAGGGATTTATTTGGGTATTTGGTGAGTGGATTTAATGCGGCTGGGCTTGAGATTTATGATATTGGAATGTTGCCTACGCCGGTTGGATATTTTAGTGTTTTTACGGATAAATTTGACGCTAATGTGATGATAACTGGTAGCCATAATCCAAAGGAGTATAATGGATTTAAGATTACGATTAAAAAAGATAGCTATTTTGGTGATGATTTACAAGCTTTAAAAGATGATGTTAATAAATTTATAGCTAGTGGTGGAGTGGTTGAAGATAATTTTAGTGCTATTAAATTTGATATTTTAAGCTCATATGTGGATTTTTATGCTAAGGAATTTTCGCATCTCAAAGGGCTAAAGACAAAGATTATTTGCGATGCGGGAAATGGTGTAGCGGGTATAACTCTAATGCCTATAGCTAAGGCACTTGGGCTAGAGTTTAATGTTCTATACCCAGAGCCTGATGGAGAGTTTCCAAATCACCATCCAGATCCTAGTGAAGAGAAGAATATAAAAGAGCTAAAAGAGGCTTTGAAAAATGGCTATGATATTGGGTTTGGATTTGATGGGGATGCTGATAGAATAGCGGTTTTAACGCCAAAACGCACGATAAAAGGGGATGATTTGGCCTATTTGTATGCTAAAAATATGAAAAATCCTAGGGTTTTAGGCGAGGTCAAATGTAGCCAAAATATGTATGATGAGATAGATAAAATCGGTAAAAGCTTCATGGGCAAAACCGGTCATAGCAATATCAAAAAAGCTATGAAAGAGCTAAATATCGATATGGCGGCTGAAGTGAGTGGGCATATATTTTTCAAAGAGAGATTTTTTGGTTTTGATGATGGGGTATATGCGATGATAAGGGTGCTTGAGCTAATAGCAAATGGATTTGATTTGGATGGGGAGTTAGATAAATTACCTAAGCTATATTCAACCGATGAGATGAAGATAAAAGCCGATGATGAGAGTAAATTTAAGATTATAGAGGCTTTAAAAATTGAGTTAAATAGGGCTGATAATGGGCTACCAAAGATAGTTGATATTATCGATATTGATGGGGTTAGAATTAAATTTGAAAATGGCTGGGGATTAGTAAGAGCGTCTAATACAACTCCTGTGATAGTAACTAGATTTGAAGCAAATTCAGAGCAAAATATGCTAGAAATTCAAAATGGCGTTATAGCTTTGGTAGATAAAATTATGGCTAATATCAATGCGTAGGGCTTTGTGTATTATAAGTGGCGGTATGGATAGCGCAGTAGCAGCTAGTATCGCTAAGAGTGAGGGCTATGAGATTGTGGGGTTGCATTTTGATTACCATCAAAGAACAATGTTAAAAGAGCGTGAATGCTTTGATAAAATTTGCGATGATTTGGGGGTTATTGATAGGATTGTGATTAATGCTGATTTTATAGCTAGTGTTGGTGGGAATTCTCTCACTGATAAAAGCATTGAAATTCCAAAAAACTCACTAAATGATAAGGAGTTGCCAAATACCTATGTTGCCTTTAGAAATGGGATTTTCATCTCTATTGGTGCGAGTGTGGCTCAGGTGAGAAATTGCGAGGCTATATATATGGGGTTAGTAGAGGCTGATAGTAGTGGGTATCCAGATTGTCGGCTTGAGTTTTTAAAAGCGATGAATAGAGCGGTGAATTTGGGCACTGGATGTGAGTTTGTCTTTAAAGCACCTTTAATTGGGTTATCAAAATCGCAAATAGTCTCTAAGGCTTATGAACTTGGTGTGAATCTAGCTAATACTTGGAGTTGCTATGAGAGCGGGGACGCTGCTTGCGGGGAGTGCGATAGCTGTCTATTAAGACTAAAAGGGTTTAGAGATAGTGGCAAAATCGACCCTGTAGAGTATAAAAAAATTAAATTTAAGGATTAAGATATGTATCGTTTTGCGCCATCGCCAACAGGTGATATGCATATTGGGAATTTAAGAGTTGCTATATTAAATTATATATCTTCACTTCAAGATAAGAGTGGCTTTATACTTCGTATAGAAGATACTGATAAAGAGAGAAATATAGAGGGCAAAGATAAAGAGATAATGGAGATTTTAAAGAAATTTGGGATTAAATGGGATACCCTTTATTATCAAAGCCAAAATCTTAAATTTCATCAAGAGTTTGGGGCTAAGCTTTTAATAGATAAGAAGGCTTTTTTGTGTTTTTGTGATGATGAGACACTAGAAAAAAAGAGAGAAGAAGCCGCTAGAAATGGCGTAGCATATAGATATGATGGGAGTTGTGAAAACTTAAGCGATGAAGAGATTTTAAACAATCCACGCCCAGCGGCTTTGAGGCTAAAAGCACCTAAAACAACACAAAAATTCACAGACAAAATCAAAGGTGAGATAGTGTTTGAGCCTGAAAATATAGATAGCTTTGTGCTATTAAGAGCTGATAAAACTCCTACATATAACTTCGCTTGTGCGATTGATGATATGCTTGAGGGTGTAACTATGATAATTAGGGGAGAAGATCATGTAAGCAATACTCCAAAGCAAAATTTGATTAGAGAAGCCCTAGGATATACTCAAGAGATAAGCTACGCTCACTTGCCTATAATCCTAAATATGGATGGTAAAAAGATGAGCAAAAGGGATAATAGCTCTTCTGTTAGTTATCTTTTGGATAAGGGTTATATGCCTGAGGCGATAGCAAATTATCTAATATTAATAGGCAATAAAACGCCGTGTGAAATCTTTACTATTCAAGAGGCTGCTAGTTGGTTTGATATAAGTAATATTTCACGCTCGCCAGCTAAATTTAGCGAAGAAAAGCTTGCTCAAATCAATAGAGAGCATATCAAACTCGCTAGTGATGATAGGCTAGTTGAGCTTGGATTTAGCTCGCCAGATCTAGCTAGATTCTATACTCAAGAAAGTAGCTTAATCCCAGAGATAATAGCCAAAATTGACGCTATTAACTCAGCCAAAATCATCCCGCCACAATGGCAAAAAGAGGCTGATGAGATAAGAAAAGTTATCTTAAATATGCAAATTCCACATAGCTTTGATGAGCTTAAAATTGTGATATCTGATGAGACAAATTTAAAAGGTAAATCGCTATTTATGCCACTTAGATTGCTTTTAACGGGCGCTGAGCATGGCCCAGAGCTTAAAGATCTATATCCATTGATAAGATCTGATATTAAGGAGATTGTAGCTAGATGACGCATTTTATTATTTCGGTAGTTGATATTTTGGATATGGTGATAAGGGCTTATATATTTGTCATTATCGCAGCGGCGCTTATAAGTTGGGTTAGGCCTGATCCGTTTAATCCTATTGTCCAGTTACTTTATCGCCTTAGCGCTCCAGCGTATAATCTCATAAGAAAGCTTAGAATTCCAACGATCTTTGGTGGGATCGATATAGCGCCTATTATAATACTTCTTGGTTTGGAGTTTATAAGTAGATTTGTATTAGGATATATCCGTGCGTTGGCTTATCAAATTTAGTCTGTTTTTAACTTTTTTGGTTATACCGCTTTGGGCTAGTGTGCCAAGCTATGAGAATTTAAAAACAGCACCAAAAGGACTAGTCAAGGATTATTATATATATAGATTTGCTAATGAAAAAAAAGCTAGCAAGGCTCAACTAAAGAAATTACAAGGGCAGATTTTTCGCTATCAAGGTAGCATTAAAGCGCTTTTTGATAAAAAAATTGGCCCTATAAAAGAGAAAGTAGCTGATTGTTCTAAATATAATTTTAACAATATTCATACTGCTAATTGGACATGTCAAAATATGGTTATAAGCGCTAGATTTATAAACTCTTTAATGCCTAGCCAAAGGGCAGATTTAGTAACACGCTTAAAAACTAGTGGTTCTAAATTTGTAAATTATATTCAAGGATTTAATACAGCAGACCCACTAGCTTATTATATAGCAGTTGGTGATCCGGTTGGATATTTTAGACACTACGCAGCCGCTAAAAATAAAGAAGAGTTTTTAAATACCTACATTCCAAGTGTAAAATTAATCACAAATAGCCTAAATCATTGGCAATTTAAATCAATTGTTCAAGACTCCGTAATTAATAAAAAAAATGCCAAATTTCGTAGTAGTTTATTAGGAGTTAGTGCTGAGCTACTCAATAGCGATATGGCATTTATATTTGGGTTAAATGCGATTTTATTGCATAATGAGAGTAGGGCAGTGGAGTTTTTTAAAGTAGCTGCTACAAAATCCAAATTTGCTAGCAATAAAGATAATGCTAATTTTTGGATATATCTAATTACTAAAGATGAGAATATTTTAGAACAGATTGCTAAAAGTGCTGATATCAATATCTATAGCCTTTACGCTAGAGAATTTACTAGCGGCGAAAAGATTAAAATAGCAGTACCAAGGCCAGCTACAAAAGAGTTATTAAAATATGATTATACCGACCCATTTACATGGCAACGCACAAGAGAGAAAGTAGCTAAAATGCCAAGCTCTGAGCTAATCTCATATGCTTCTAGATTTTATACTCAAAGCACCCTTGGAGAGTATAGCTATATAATGGAAAGAGCGCATAATCATAAAATTCACTTCTATCCTATGCCATTTATGGAATACATTGGTACAAAAGATATCAGGCGGCAAGCACTGATTTTAGCACTTGCTAGGCAAGAGAGTAGATTTGTCCCTAGTGCGATATCTACTTCATACGCTCTTGGGATGATGCAGTTTATGCCGTTTTTGGCTAAAGATATAGCTGCTAAACTTGAAATGAATAAATTTGATATTGATGATATGTTTAAGCCAGAAATTGCTTATAAATTTGCAAATTTCCACTTAGATTATTTAGAAAATTATCTATATAATCCGCTATTTATAGCATACGCTTATAATGGTGGAATCGGCTTTACTAAGCGAATGCTACTGCGTGGGGATCTATTTAATCGTAAAAGCGAGTATAGCAGATATGAGCCATTTTTGTCTATGGATTTAGTACCGTATGCTGAGAGTAGGATTTATGGTAAAAAGGTTTTGGCTAATTATATAATATATCTTGCTGCTCTTGGTAAAAGTACTAAAATATCGCACTTTTTTGACAATGTTTTAATCCCTGAGTTAAGCGATGGATTTAGGCCAAAGGTAAGCTTTTAGGCTTGCCTTTGTTTGGTTTTTAGTTTTAAATTTGTAAATTTATCTAGTATGCCAGTAGAGTGAGCGGGCGACTTTTTGGAAATTTAGCGTAGCTGTAGTGTTGTTATCTAGAGTGATATTTACGCTTAGGATATTTGATTTTTGAGTTGGAATAGTGGCTTTATAATAATTACTCCAAGGTATGGTCATCGAAACTAAAGTAGAGAGTTTATCATCTTTTTCTAGTTTAGTTAGTGTAGCATCAAGTGAATTTATAGTTACAGATTTTGGAGTTAAATTTTGTGGATAGATTGATACTATAAAGGTATCAAAATCTTGCATATCAGTCGTAAATTCTCCTTGATATATTGGATTTAGGTAGGTAGCAACTAGTAATATTTCAGCAGAGTTGTGTTTTTGCGTATAGGCTAATAATTCGTTTTTAAGATTAGCATCTGAGTGAAGTGAGCTTTTTCCCCAACAACCAGCCAACATTAATGAAATGATAAGAAAGGTGAGGTTTTTTAACATTTTTTTCCTTTTTTGCTAAATTATACCATTTATATGTTTAATCTTTAAATTGTATTGTATTTATTTAATTAAAATATATTTTGAATTTATCTAGTAATTTACTTTTAAAAATCAATAGTAATTTAAGTTGAATTTAGATATATTTAATATTTTATGTTTTAAAAATATAATAATATGGAGAAAAATATGGAAAATTTATATGATGTGGTAGTCATTGGTGGCGGTCCTTTTGGTATTGCTTCAGTAGTTGAGGCTAAAAAAGCAGGATTTAAAAATGTTCTTCTTTTAGAAAAAGGTGATAATCACTCTCAAACAATTCGCAAATTCTACAAAGATGGTAAGCGTGTAGATAAGGTTTATAAAGGTTTAGAGAGCGAGACAAGAGGCTGCGTAGAGTTCTTTGATGGAACAAAAGAAAGCACATTAAATTATTTTGATAAATTGCTTGATGATGGCGATATTGAAGCAGTTTTTAATGCTGAGGTTGAAAGTGTAAAAAAAGATGGCGATCTGCTAATTGTAACTACAGCAAAAGGCGTATTTAAAGCTAAAAATGTAATGGTAGGAATCGGCAGAATGGGCAAGCCAAATAAGCCAGAATATAAAATTCCACCTTCATTAATCCAAGTTGTAAATTATAATCTAAATAATTGTAATTGCGGTGAAAAAATCATTGTAGTAGGTGGCGGAAACTCAGCAGCTGAATATGCTGTAGATTTAAGCGGTTGCAATGATGTAACGCTAAATTATAGAAGATCTACATTTACTAGATTAAATGATATAAATCTAGCTGCTGTAGAAGATAGCGCAAGAGATGGCAAGCTAACTTTAAAATTAGGTGTAGATATTACAGGTATAGAAAATGATAATGGTAAAGTATCAGTAAGCTATAGCGATGGAAGTGTAGTTATATATGATAGAATTATATATGCAATTGGCGGTTCAACTCCGGTTGATTTTTTACAAAAATGTGGCATAGAGCTTGATAGCGATACTAAGCCAATCGTAGATGAAAATTTACAAACTAATGTAAAAGGCCTATATGTAGGTGGTGATATCGCTAGTAAAAATGGAGCCAGCATTGTATCAGCACTAAATGATGCACATAAAATTATTAATTATATAATAAATAAGGCGTAATAGTGAGTAAAATTTGGTATTTTCTAGTTGGCGCATTGCTAGTTGGCTGCGGAGATGATAAGCAAGTTAGCTTTGATGATTTAAGCCCTAGTGAACAAAATAGATATGTCTTAAAATCTGAATATGAGGCACTTGGGGATTATTTTTCGTGGCTTGAGGTGCGTGGTAATAATATCCAAAGCGATGTCCTAGAGATACCAAATGAGCCAAATTTGCTCAAACATAACCTAGAGATTGCAATTCGTGATAATAGGGTTTTATTAAGTGATAATGTTCAGTTGATTCGGCAAAATTTAGAGCTAGCAAAAGAGGTTGAAAGCCAAAAAATAGCTCTAATAAATGCTGATAAAAATGCTCAAAATAACTATAATGAAGCCTTGCAATCTACGCAAGCTCAGCACCAAGAAAATATCAACGAATTAACAAAAAGAATAAATGAATTACAGGCTCAAAGTATAGAGAGTATCAAAAAATATGAAGAGAAAATTGTAAATTTAGAAAGTAATGTTGATGAGTTAAACTCTAAACTCCAAAAGTCTAAAATCGTAGCTGATGAGATGGTAAAAAATAGCGCTATGAAAGAGAAGTTAGAAAATCAAAATCTTCAAAATAGTAATCAAAAATTAAGTGATGAAATAGCAGCACTTAAGGCGCAAAATTTAAAAGCCAATAGTGAGGCTAATAGTAATTTAAGTGCAAAAGAAAAGGAGATAAATACGCTAAAAAAAGAGATAACTAGCAAAAATGAGGAGATAAATCAACTTATGCATTCTCAAACTCTAGCGCTTATTGATCTTCAAAACCAAAATGCCAAAAATGTAAGCGAACTCCAAGCGCAAATCGATAGGCAAAGGAGTGAATATTTTAATGAATTAAATAGTAAAAACTCAGAGATAAAAAAGCTAAATTTAACTATAAAAAATATAAATGATAATAAAGAAAAAGAGCTAGAAGAGCTCAAAAAAGATCTACAAAATAGCTATAAAACGACTCAAACTGCAAGCGATAAAAAGATAAAAGAGCAGTATGAAAAGAGTCTAAAAGATCAAAATATGACAATTGCTAGCTTAAATGCAAAACTAGTAAATCAAGAGATTAATTATAAAAAAGAGTTAAAAAATAAAGAAAAAGAGTATAAAGATTCAATAATTGATTTAAGAAAAAAGATTGAATTTAACATAAGAGACGCCAATAAAAGCGCACAAAAAATAGATGAACTAGAGAAAAAAACAGCCAGTAAGGATAAAGAGATAGAACGCTTAAAATCGCAAATTTTAAGCCTAAAAAGCGATATGAATAACACTAAAAAGCTGGCAAATTATGAGCTATTAAACTCAAAAATTACAGACTTAGAGATTAAAAATAGTGAGTTAAACTCACAAATTGCAACTATTATAAAAAAAGCTAAAGATACTATTGAAATGAATAAAAAAGAGCATAGTAAAGAGATAGAAAATCAAAAAAAATATTATGAAGAGTTAATAAAAAATATCAAAACCCAAGAGATAAATAGAGATAATAATGAGTCAGCTTGAGCTTTATCAGCTTGAAAATGGGTATAGATATAATAGCGATACTCTATTTTTATATGATTTTATCAGCGCTAGCAAGCTTAGGGGTGATATTTTAGATGTTGGATGTGGATGTGGGATTTTAGGGCTTTTGGTTGCTCGTGATAGCAGCGTAATCTTAAAAGGTATAGATATAAACCCTATAAATGTACAAATTAGCCAGTATAATGCTAGTGTAAATGGTATTACTGCAGAGTTTATCACAGGAGATTTTAGCGAGTTTAAAAGTGAGATTAAATTTGATTTTATCATCTCTAATCCGCCATTTTATCACTTTGGAGTAACAAAAAGCCAAAATAAACATATAGCAAACTCAAGATATAATGACTCTTTAAGTCTTGAGCAATTTTTAGCTGGGGCTAATAGAAATCTAAAACCAAAAGGTGTGCTATATTTTTGCTATGATGCAAAGCAAATTGGATGGATTTTAGCATTATTGGTTAAATTTAAACTAAATTTAACAAAGCTTAGATTTGTCCATTCTAAAAGAGGTCAAAAGGCTAAACTAGCACTATTTGAGGCTAAAAAGAGTAGTAAATCTATGTGTGAGATTTTGCCACCTTTGGTGGTTTTTGATGGGGATGAATTTAGCATAGAGACAAAAGAGATTTTTAAAAAAGCAAATACTATAAGTAAGGTTTATAAGTGATAAGGCAAGATGGGTTTAATTATGAGTTTGACTCTAGCAAATGCGATGAGTGCGGTGGTAAATGCTGCACTGGCGAGAGTGGATATATATGGATTAGTGAAGATGAGATTAGAAGTTTGGGTGAGTATTTAGGCTATAAGCCAGAGCTTATTAAGGAGATATTTTTAGAGAAATTTGATAATAAGTATAGTATTAAAGAAAAACCATATCAAAATGGCTGGGCGTGTATATTTTTTGATGAGAAAAATAAAAATTGCTCTATATATGAGTATAGACCTAAGCAGTGTAGAACCTTCCCATTTTGGGAGCATTTTAAAAAAAATTATAAAGAGTTGGAGAGAGAATGTATTGGCGTAAGGCAGTTATAGCTTTAGCTTTTTTCTTGTGTGGTTGTGGAGTAGGTCAGCCACATTTTAGCACTATTTATGATGTAGAAGATAATAGCGATTTAGAGATTATCAACGCCTATTTGATGGTAGAAGATGGCGAGGTCGCTAAGGCTAGTGATTTATTCTATCAATTATATCAAAAGAGTCAAAATGAGGTCTTTTTAAAAGAGTCTGCTAAACTAGCTTTAAGTGCAAAATCAAATTCGTTATATAAATTAATGGATGAGCTAAAGGGCGATGATGCTCAAACGCTAAGGCTAAAAATCGGTTATGCTTTGTCAATTTATGAACTCAAAGAGGCTAAGCAGCTTGCTAAAAAATTAATCAAAAAAGATAAAAGTAGCCAAAATTATATTTTATTAGCTAATATCTATGCTTTTGAAGATGATACAAAGCGTGCTATGGAGCTATATAAAAGAGCATATGAGATAGACCAAAGCGAAGATAATATGATACGTATAGTTAGCATTTTTAACGATTTCTTAGGCGATAGTGTTGGGGCTACTAAGATTGCAAATGAGTGGATAAATCAAAATGGTTGTGGTCAAAGAACTTGCTATGTCTTGCTAGATTTATACTCAAATTTGGCTGATTTTGATAATATGGTAAAAATTTATGAAAAGTTATATTTAGAAAATGAAGCTAGTCAGTATCTTGTTAATGCGCTTGAGATTTTGCTATATAAAGAGAATTTTAAAGAGGCCAAAAGAGTGCTTAAAAAGTATGAATTTAACGATGATTTGCTCTCACAAATTTATGCTCAGCTAGGAGAATATAAAGAGGCCTATGCCTTAGCAGAGCAACTCTATGAGTTAACTGATAACAAAGATTATAAAGCCAAAATGGCGATATATAAGTATGAATTTAGCAAAACTAAAAATATAGAACAGATTATAAAGCTTTTTGAAGAGTCTGTTTATGAACTAGATAATTCAGTATATTATAATTATTATGGATATATATTAATCGATCATGATATTAACATCTCTAAAGGTCTTGAACTAGCATTAAAGGCTTATGAGCTAAATCCTAAGTCGCCATATATAATAGACTCAATAGCTTGGGGATATTATAAGCTTAAAAAGTGTGATATGGCTATTGAGTGGATCGAAAAAATCGGCGCAGAGTATTTAGAGCAAGATGAATTCAAATCTCATTACAATAAGATTACAAAGTGTATAAAAGGCAAAAAATGATATTAAATCAGATTATAGATAGAACCAAATTTGATCTTAAGAAGCAAAAACAGAAGCTACCATTTAATATATTACAAAAAGCCATAAGCTACTCATGCAGCCCACTTGATCCACTTAAAAGCCTTAAAGATGGGATAAATATCATAGCTGAAGTTAAAAAGGCAAGTCCTAGCAAGGGAGTTATAAGGGATGATTTTGATCCACTGCAAATAGCTTTGGAGTATGAAAGAGCCGGAGCGTGGGCGATAAGTGTTTTATGTGAGCCACACTATTTTTTAGGTAGTATTGAGTATTTGGGATTGGTGCGTAGATTTGTGAATTTGCCTTTGCTTAGAAAGGATTTTATCATAGATAGATATCAGATTGCTCAAGCTAGAATTTATGGTGCGGATATGATTTTGCTAATTGCGAAGGCTTTGGATACAAAGAGCTTAATAGAGTTATCAAATTACGCTAATGAGTTAAATTTAACCGTATTAATGGAAATTCACGATGAAGAAGATTTAGAAAAAGCTTTACAAACTAATGCTAAACTTATAGGGATAAATCATAGAAATTTAAAAACCTTTGATATGGATATGGAGCTTAGCTTAAAGCTAAAAGAGCTTATACCATCAGATAGAGTGGTGGTGGCTGAGAGTGGATTATACTCATATAATCAGATTTTGAGTTTAAATCAAAATGGCATTAGGGGATTTTTGATAGGTGAGCATTTTATGCGTCAAGATGATATATACCAAGCGGTAATGGATATAAGGGGTGTTGAATGATAGATGAGTTTGCGCCGTGGAGAGCGGAGTATTTTTCTAGACCAAAGGATTGCGAATGTGTCTTTTGTAAGATTGCTAATGAGAATAGAGATAGTGAGAATTTTATGCTATTTAGGGCTAAAAATTGCTTTGGTTTGATGAATAGATATCCATATACCTTGGGCGAATTTATGGTAATTCCATATGAGCATATAGATAATATTGAGAGCTTAGATACTCAAATTTGGTTAGAGATGAGTCAAATAGTCCAAATCGGTGTAGATGTGTTAAAGAGAGTTTTAAATGCTAATGGAGTCAATATCGGTATGAATTTAGGCGCAGCAGCTGGCGCTGGGATAGCCGAGCATATACACTATCATCTTGTCCCAAGATGGGAGAGGGATACAAATTTCATAACAACCATAGGATATACTAGAGTTCATGGAGTTCCATTTATGGAGCAATTTAAGAGCTTAAAAGATGAATTTCAAAGGCTAAGTTGTGAAAATACTATTTTCGCCAAGTGAGAGTAAAAAGCCAACGCCAAATCCGCTTAAATCGGCTTTGATGGCTATAAATTGTGATAGAGATGAAATTTTAAATAGATATTATGAAATTTTAAATAGCAAAGATGAGAGAGCTTTAAGCGAGATTTTTGGGATTAAAGAGTCTAAAGAGATTGATAAAATAGCGAATTTATCAGCCCAAAATCTCTATCACAAGGCTGTTCTTTTGTATGATGGCGTGGCGTATGATGCTTTGGATTATCCAAGTTTAGATGAAAAATCAGCTAGATATATTGATGAGAATTTATTGATATTTTCTAATCTTTATGGGGTGTTAAGGGCTGGGGATTATGTTAGATTTTATAAGCTTAAGCAAGGTCAAATGATAGGTGATATAGATAGTGTGAAGTATTATAAAACTAGGCTTAATACCGCTTTAGATGAGTTATTGGGTGGTGATGAGATATTAGATCTTAGGGCCGGATATTATGATAAGTTCTACTCTATTAAATCCCCATATACAACTATGAAATTCCTAAAAAATGGTAGAGCTATCAGCCACTTTGCTAAGCATTATCGAGGGATTATTTTGCGCTGTTTGGCGTTAAATGGGGCTAAGAGTTTTGATGAGTTGATGGAGATTAAATTTCCAAATTTAAGTCTATTAAATATTATAAAGACAAAATTAAAAATTGAGTTAATTTTTGAAATTAATGGTGATTAAGATTAAGTTGTTTAAAATAGAGTATAATTTTGTAAATTCAAGGAGATATTTATGAAAATTTTATATAGCAATCAAGCAAATTTTAAAGATGAGTTTAACTCATTAGTCAATCGCTCAAATATGGATATACAAAGCGTAATGCCAATTGTAAATGGTATTATAAATGAGATTAAAGCCCATGGCGATGAGGCGTTAAAAGCCCAAATAGCTAAATTTGATAAGTGGGAAGTAGAAGATAATCTAGCTATAAGCACTGATGAGATGAAAAGCGCTTATGAAGCTTTAGATAGTGAGCTTAAAAACGCCTTAGAAGTAGCATATAAAAGGATAAAATCTTACCACGAAAAACAGGTAGAAAAGTCATGGATAGACTTTGAGCCTAGCGGTGCGCTCTTAGGTCAAAAGGTAACGCCTGTAGATAGAGCAGGGCTATATATCCCAGGTGGCAAAGCCGCATATCCTAGCTCATTGATTATGAATGCAGTCCCAGCTATAGTAGCAGGGGTGAAGGATATAGTGGTTTGTACTCCTGCTGTTGGCGGTGTAGTCAATTCTTTATTACTTGGTGCTATGCATCTTTTAGGTATCAAAAACGCCTATAAAGTAGGTGGCGCTAGTGCTATAGCGGCTATGGCGTATGGGACTAAGAGCATTAAAAAAGTTGATGTAATTACTGGCCCTGGCAATATCTTTGTCGCAACGGCTAAAAAGATGGTTTATGGTGATGTAAATATAGATATGATAGCAGGCCCTAGTGAAATAGGCGTGATAGCTGATGAGAGTGCCAATCCTACTCACATAGCTATCGATCTATTAAGCCAAGCTGAGCACGATGAGATAGCTAGTAGCTTTTTAATTACTTTTAGTGATGAGTTTGCTACTAAGGTTAATAGTGAAATTCAAAGATTATTGCCAAATTTAAAAAGATATGAGATAGCCAAAGCAAGTATAGATAATAAAGCTGCTATAATCGTCGCTCGTGATATGGATGAGTGTGTGGAATTGATGAATGAGTTGGCTGTGGAGCATTTAGAGATAGCGTGTGATAATGCGTATGAGTATCTACCACGCATCAAGCACGCTGGGGCGATATTTTTAGGCCATTATACTCCTGAAGCGATAGGGGACTATCTAGCTGGGCCAAATCACACGCTACCAACAGGCGGTAGCGCTAGATTTTTCTCGCCTTTAAGCGTGAGTAATTTCATCAAAAAAAGCTCTATAATTTCGATGAATAAAAGAGCAATTGATGAGCTTAGTAAGGCTTGTATGGCTCTAGCTGATGCTGAAGGGCTAGAGGCTCATAAGCTTTCTGTGGAGTTTAGGGTTTAAATTTTTAGCTATCATGCGTGGCTTGAATATTGATATAGTCATGCTTGATAGCTCCACCATCTAGCCAATAGTGGTTTTTTTCTATAGATATTATTTTTAAACCAGCCTTTTTCATAAGCTCTGTAATCATATCTAAATCATAAAATGTAAAAATCAACCCCCTATGAGTTGGCTCTGTAATCTCATAAATATTCTCGCCTAAAGGCTTTGCGTCGATTTTTAGGCTATCATCTTTACTAATGAAATTTATAAGCATTTTGCCATTTGGATTTAGATGAGATTTGAGTGAGTTTAAAAGATTTAAAACTATATTTGGTGTATATAAATATGCTATCTCCCAAAGAAGTATCGCATCAACTCTAATATCTTTTAAAATTTCATTAATATCTCTATTTTTATTACTATATAGCTCTAGTGTGGCGCCACGGCTATTTATAATCGGCTCTAATCTACTTTTGGCTAGATCAAGTGGCTTTTGATTTAGGTCAATGCCTATTAATCTAGTGGCACCAGCCTTGCTAAAACACTCTAAATGCCTACCATTAGCACAGCCAAAATCAAGCACACTTTTAAATTTATTCTTAAAAGCAAATCGCACAACAAACTCACTAGGATAAATTCTATCTCCGCTTAATATCAAATCTTCCCATAAATCAAAATGCGCTTTATAATCATTTATGCTATTTTTCATTAAATTACTTTTAAATTTTATTTTAAATTTTTTTGGCTTCTATGATATGCCATGAGTTTATAATCTTGCCATTATCAGTAGTAAATCTCTCGCTATCTATGCTTATAATCTCTAAATTCGCACCCCTATAAATCTCTTTTATATCATCTAAATTTGGGATATAATATAGCATTCCTTTATGGCTATCACGCTCAATTATAAATGTATCTTTAGCTATCTCTTTGCCATCGCCATATAGTGAGTCATCTTGCGCTCTCCAATTAGCTATCACCTTGCCATTTGGCTTTAATATTTTAGCAAATTGCTTAAAAATATCGCTTATGGCGTAATAAGCATTAGTAAGGGTTATCCCCCAGCAAACCACGCAATCTAAATTATCTCTTTGGATTAGATCTTTTAAATTTGAGTTTTGATTATTTTGATATAACTCGCATTTGATATTATATTTTTGACATCTTTGCTGAGCTATATCTAGCACTGAACGGTTATAATCTACGCCAATTATATGCTCTAGTCCAGCCCTAGCTATCATCTCTAAGTGCCTTCCATCACCGCAGCCAAAATCCAATATGCTATTAAAATCTCTTTTATTAGCATAGATATAGCGAGTCAAATACTCATTTGGGTATAGTAGCATTGAGTTAGATATATGTTGCTCCCATAATTTATATGAGCGCTCTTGAGCTTTTATTATCTCATCCATCTATTTTCCTTTTAAAATTTGATATTAATTTTTGCGTGTTTATAAGTGATTGCTCCTTTGAGTTGGTTTGTATTATCGCATAGCCTCTATCCATTATGGTAGAGCCATCTATAACTTTTGGTAGTGTTGAATTAATTTCGCACCTATAATCTACAATCCCTAAGCTATCTTTAAGCAAGTCAAAATCAGCCGCTATCCAGTCGCCTTCAAAATCAAAATAGCGTATTACTGTATTTTTTCTAAATTTTGGCTTGAAGTTATATGGTAGATTTAGGCACTTATTTATCCACTCTTTTGTAGGATTTATCCCAGTTGTAATCTCTATAAATTTACTTAGATAATGCCCGCTTGGGCGAGTAGATAGCTCTATGATAAATGCTCTATTATCTTTGGTTATTATATCAGCGTGTAATAAACAATTATCTATATTTAATTTGGTTATAACCTTTTGGATATAGCTACTTATAGATGGAATTTCATCTATACTAATATATCCGATAGCCTGTCTATATGGGAGTGGGGTTAATAGCTTTTGTCTTAATAAAATATGATGAAATGCGCCATTGATAATAACAGCGTCAATCCCATACTCTAAGCCATCTATAAACTCTTCGATTAAAAAATCCATTTTAGTAAATTTAATATTTTGAGTGATATTTTTGAACTCATCAAGATTAGATATAACTATCGTATCTTTGCTACCACTGCCAAATCTTGGCTTGATTATTAGTGGAAATTTAATCTTATTGTGGTTTAAATTTGGATCAAATATATCAAATTTTATATCTCTTAAAGAGCCTAATCCCCCATTATCTGCTAAAGCAGTAGCAAATTTGAGCTTATCAGTACAAATATCTGCCATTTTATAACTAAAACCATTTAGATTATAATAGTCATTTAAAGCACCAATAGTATTAAGACATCTGCCAATTGGTACGGGTAAAATTATTGCTGGTATTAATCCATCATGCTCTAAAATTGCTATTATTTTATTTGGATTTGAGATATCTTCGTTATATGATATATCGGCTTCTTTAAGTCCTGGAGCTGTAGGATTAATATCAAAGGCAACAACTCTTAGTCCAAGTTTTTTAGCATAAGCTATAGCAATTAAGCTTTCACTACTAGCACCAATAAGCAAAGCCACAGGGATTTTATCCACGAATTTCCTTTAAATTTTGTGGCGAAATTATATCTTAAACTTATTAAATTTACCCCTAAATTAGGTTAAAATTAAGCTAAATTTAGTTAAAATTTAAGATAATAAAGTAAGGAGTATCAAATGAAGATAAATGACTATTCAAATAGTATGCAAAATTACTATTTAAACAATGCTCAAAATAGTGCTAATAAAGCCTTGGATAATATCTCAGCAAATCGTGCTATTAGCGGTAGTGATAGTGCTAATATGGTTATCGCTAATACACTTTTAAGCAATGCGAATGCCATCTCTCAAGGCGTTAACAATGCAAATGACGCAATTGGTGTTTTACAAATCGCTGATGGAGCATTACAAAATTTAACAAATAGTGCTGATAGATTAAATGAACTATCAATTCGTTCAAATAGTCTAGCTATGGATAGTAACTCAAGAGCTGCTATTACAAAAGAGGCTCAAGCGCTTAAGACATCTATGCAAGATACGCTAAATTCAACTAGCTTTAATGGTCAAAATATATTTGGTTCGACTATGAACTTTCAAACTGGTAGTTCTGCAACTACAATATCGCTAAATAGTCCAAATATTAGCTCAATTGATATTAGCTCTCAAGATAGCATAGCTGCTTTTAAGGATAGCGTTAATGCTATGAGAGCTGATATAGGTAGCACTCAGCAAGGGCTTTTAAGCAATATCAACTCTTCTATCACAGCATCAAATTCAGCCAAAGCTAGTGAATCACAGCTACAAAATAACGATGTAGTAAAAAATTTAAGCGATCTAAATAGATCAAATTTACAGCTCAATAGCACAACATTAGCTGCTGCTCACAATATGACTTTACTAGCTCAACAAGTATCAACACTTCTAAGATAGATAAAGATAGCCAAATTTGGCTATCTTAAATCATATATTCTATATTTTCTATTTCGCCATTAATTAGCTTATATATTACAGATTTTAGCTCAAAATATTTTGGAGTATTTGGAGTAAATTTAGGATTTTGTAGCTCTTTAATTATCTTTCCAGCATGTAAAATCACAATTTTATCACCTAAAAGTATAGCCTCATCAATATCGTGAGTTACAAATATCACTTGCTTATTTTTAGTTAATTCTTTAAGCTCGGTTTGTAAATTTGCTCTAACAACTGGGTCTAAAGCACTAAAAGGCTCATCTAAAAATAGCACCTTTGGATCAAGAGCTAAAGCCCTAGCTATCGCAACTCTTTGGCATTGGCCGCCACTTAGGCTATTTGGATATAAATTCATTTTATCTTTTAACCCTACTAGGCTTAGATATTTTTTAGCTATGTCATCTATTAGTTTTTTATTCTTTAAGCCAGAACACTTTAGAGCAAATTTGATATTATCAAGTGCAGTAAGCCATGGCATTAAGCAGTAGTGTTGCATTATTATCTGACGCTCTTTGGAGTTTGGAATTTGAGATTTAAAGCTCTCGTTATCAAATTTAATCTCACCACTATCAAAGCTTTCAAGAGAGCTTAAAATTTTCAATATTGTGCTTTTGCCGCTTCCGCTAGAGCCTAAAAGTACGCAAAACTCACCATTATTAATCTTTAAATTTATATCATCTAAAACGCAAATATCGCCAAATGATTTTCTAAGATTTTTAATTTCTATCATAGCCATATCTCCTTGATACTACTTTTTCTATATATCCAAATATAGTATTAATTATCATACCAATGATACCTATAGTAATAATTGTAGCTATTAATATATCTATTCTTAATTGATTTCTACTATCGATAATCATATATCCAAGTCCAGTTTGAGCTCCTAACATTTCTCCTACGACTAGATTTATCCAAGCAAGAGCTGCGGCTAATTTAAGGCTAGATATAAGAGATAAAAAACTAGATGGTATGATAACTCCAGTGAAAATTTGCAATTTAGAAGCACCAAAATTTTTAGCTACTACTATTAGTTGGCTAGGTAGATCTTTTATGGCTTTTGTAGATAATAATACCATAGGGAAAAATACTGAATATGCTATAATAAATATAGTTGGTAAATCTCCAATTCCAAATATTATTAAGATAATTGGCACCCATGCAATTGGCGAGATAGGACGCAAAATATTAAATAGCGGATCAAAGGCTTGAGCAAATTTTGGATTAAACCCAAATATAAAACCAATTATAACCCCAAAAATAACGCCCAAAATAAGCCCAATACCATATCTATATAGCGAATCTATAATTCCAATTTGTAAGCTATTATTATCTATTATTAGCCTAAATGCGTCTAAAACTTGCATAGGCGATGGAATTAGCTCAGAGCTAAATATATGCCATATTAATATAGCAAAAGCTAAAACTATACTTTGATAAATATATTTCATACTTGCTCCACTAAATAACTATCTATATCTAAATTTTTTAGCCCATCATTTGCTAAATTTTGAGATATCAAAAACTCTTTTAGGTTTATTAAATCTTCTTTATTTATCTTTAAATCGCTATATGATACGATTTTTTCACCGATTATTTTATTTATAATATCTGCATCTTGAGCCAAAATTTTTGATCCCATAGTAGCAGCTTCACTATGGTTTTTTTCTATAAAATTTGCTGCTAATTTAAATGCTTTAGTTAGCTGATTTGCTATTTTGGAATTTGCTAACTCGCTAGAATAATTAAGCAAACAGCATATATGATTTGGCACTACATCTTTGCTTAAAATTAGATTAACAGCACCTCTTTTTACGGCTAATTGTCCAAAAGGCTCAGCAACGATATATCCATCAATTCTATTTGTTAACAAGGCAAAAGGCATCTCAGTAGGTGCCATATCTACTAAATTTACTTTTATATTATTCTTGCTTAAAAGCTTGTGTAAGATATAGTAGTGGCTAGAAAATCTAGATGGAATTGCTATATTTTTGCCTTCTAATTCATTGATTGTCTTAATGCTGTTATTTACCACCAAAGATGAGCCGTTTTTGTGTGCGGCCATAATGGCTTTGATATCTACTCCACTACCTTTTAGCATAAGCCCAAGCGGAGCTAATAAAAACGCCCCATCAACTGCTTTAGCCCTTAGAGCCTCGCTCAAATCCGCCCAATTAGCAAATTTAATAGGAACAATATCAAACTCATCACTACTAAAGATATCTTTAGCGATTATAATTAAATGATCGCAAATCGGCAGATATCCTATCTTAATACCTTTTTTAAATTTAGAATTTGCCACACTCTTAGTCGCACTAAGAGCCAAAAAACCAGCTAAAAATCCAAGTGCATATCTTCTATTCATATCTTATCCTTTTTATAATTTTTCTCGCCATGATTTTATGCAGCCACGCCCAGCTTCTACTTGAGCTATCTCTTTTAAAAGGTGCTTTATGCTAGGAGTTACTATAAGGACGAAATTGCCCTCTCTTTGGAGTCTTGCTACATGAGACTTCTCAAAATACCCCTTAGTACCACAAAACAACACCGCAGCGCTCGTGACCTTTTGAGTTAGTAGTGAGCCATTTAACCTAGCTGTTAAAACCCTAATTGGCTCTATGTTTTCGATATTTTCTGATATAAGCTTAATCTCATTTAAAAGATTGTTAAATTCGCTTTTTAACTCATCTAAATTTATATTTAGATATGAGTTTATATCAGCGTGAGTTTTGTTTGATTTTTCTATCTCATCTAAGGCTGCTTTTATGATTCCAGCTGCTATACCTGTTTGTAAGAGTATAAATCCAGGGGTTATTTTGATTAGATACTCATAGATATTAGTGGCTAAAATATCGCTACTAGCTAAAAAATAATCTTTTATAGCCACGCTTTTTGTAGCTGAGCCCTCAAGTGCGGCGTATTTGATATTTGATTTTAAAGTAGCATTTTTGCCAACTCTTATTACGCCCATTACAGGCTTATCATCTTCATCTAAGGCTATAGCGCCAAATACGCTATCTTCAGTGATATTTGATACCCATGGTAGATTGCCATTTATGATATATCCGCCATCAGTTTTTTGTGCTTTGAGATGATTTTTCTCAATCCCAGCAAAGGCCTTCATAGGATTTGATAGTGCCGTTCCACCTAGAATTTCACCACTATATAGTTTTGGTAATAGCTCGTTTTTTAGCTCTTGATTATCGCTATTTATCAAGTAGTAGATAATCGCAAATTGGCACCACATGCAAAATCCACTAGTTCCACAAATATTTGAAATTTTCGCTATATTTTCTATAGCTTTGTATATATCGCTTCTAGTTTTTAAAACAGCGAAATCACCATTTTGAGCTATCTGTTTTAATAACTCTTTTGGGTAAATTCCATCTTTATCTATAGAGTGTGCTAATTCTGCTAATTTTTGTAGTGCCATTTTTTATCCTTATTTAACTTCTAAATTTACATTTCTAAGCAAAGTATTTGCTACTGGTGAGTATTTTAAAGCGTGAGCTATTAGGGCGTCTTGTTTAGCCTTATCAGCGTTGCTTTCTAATATCACATTTACTCTTACATCTGTAAATCCAAGTTGCTTTTCGCTTAGATCGCCAGTTCCCCAAACTGCAGTTATATTAAGGTCTCCCTCAAGCTCAACTTCAAGTTTGGTAATAACTATATTTTGAGCGATTGCGTTTGCGTGGATTCCTACTGCTATACAACTTCCAAGAGCAGCTAAAACCGCTTCGCTAGGATTTGGTGCGGTATCTTCTCCAAGTAGTGTTGGTGGCTCATCTACTATGTATGCAGGTAGATTTCTTATGTAGTTTGCGTGGCGAAACTTGCCCTCTGCGACTGTGCGACATTTAAGTGTCTTAATAACATCTGGATTCTCTTTTCCAGCTTTGATTAGAGCCTCTAGACCTGCTTTGTCAATTGGATCTAGTCTAGTACATGAATTTATAGCACAATTTGCCATTTTTATCTCCTTATTAAAATATAGTAAAAAGATATATTAATCTTTTAATAGCGAAATTATATCAATAAACTAGGTATTTGTCAATATAAAGTAATTTAATATATTTTTAAATTTATTAAATTTAGATTTAAATTTGATAAGTTAAATTTAATTCAAACTCCCATAAAATGGATAGATTTAAGCCAAAATTAGTATAATTGAGGTTTAAATTATTTTTTTGCGAGATTTTATGGAAGAGCTGTTTGAGAAGTTGGATTTAAGCGAGTATTTGAGTGCGTATAATGAATTTTTAGCTAGGCCTAAACCGCTTTTTATAAGTGGAGATAGCAGGGCAAATTATGAAAAAATAGAAGAGATTTCATCTCTAAATTTAAAAAGCCCAAAAGAGATAGCAAATTTAGATGATGCCTTGATGAGAGTATCTAAACAAGCTGTTTTACATATCAGCGAGATATATGAATTTAGCAAGATTATAGAGTATTTTAACTACCTAAAATCGCAAAATTTCGGTGATAAAATGCGTGGATATCTAGATAAGATTGAAATTCCATCTAGTATTGATAAAATTTGTGACTATTTTGATGAAAATGGGGAGTTTAAAGAGAGCATTGATGAGCGTTTAATATCTATAAACGAAGCTTATAAAAACAAAAAAAAGCAGATAGATGAGAGCTTAAAAAAGCTCATTTATACCAAGCATTTAAGCCCATATCTAGTCGATACTCAAATTCACTATATCAACTCAAATGAAGCTCTTTTGGTGCGTGGCGGATTTAATCACGCTTTAAAAGGCACAGTGATAGCTAGAAGTAGCGGTGGATATTTCTATGTTTTGCCTGATATTGTTAGTAAATTAAAGAGCGAACAGAGCGATCTAATGGATAAAAAAGAGGAGATTTTGTTTGAGCATGCTAAGATAATTAGTGCGATTTTTCATAAAAATTTACCATTTTTGAAATTTATAAATTCAGCTTTTGATTATATAGATAGCTTGATTGCTAGGGTGAGCTTTGCTAAGAGCAGGGATTATAACTTTGTTTTAGCTAATTCTAATAAGGATATAATTTTGAGCGAATTTGCCCATCCAGCACTTAAAAATCCAAAGCGTATTAGCGTGGATTTTCGTGGTAAAATTCTCTTAATCACTGGGGTAAATGCCGGTGGTAAAAGTATGCTATTAAAGAGTATATTGAGTGCGGCATTACTAGCTAAATATCTACTTCCTATGAGCATAAATAGCACTAAATCTAGCATTGGTAGCTTTAAAGAGTTTGAGGCTATTATAGAAGATCCACAAAATTCCAAAAATGATATATCCACTTTTGCTGGTAGAATGCTAGGATTTTCTAAAATTTTAGGCAAAAAGCAGATTTTAATCGGTGTAGATGAGATAGAGCTAGGGACAGACTTTGAAGAGGCAGCTAGTCTATATAGCGTATTGCTAACTTCAATGATGAGTAGCGATATCAAAATGGTTATAACCACTCACCACAAACGACTTGCTATGCTACTAGCTAAAAATAGCGAAGTTGAGCTGATAGCCGCACTATATGATGAGCAAAACTCACGCCCTAAATATGAGTTTTTAAAAGGCATTATAGGTAAATCTTACGCCTTTGAGACTGCTAGTAGATATGGAATTCCAGCTAATCTTGTAGCAAGTGCTAAGAGTGCTTATGGCGATGATAAAGAGAATTTAAATGAGATGATATCTAAGGCTTTAAATTTAGAATTAGAGCTAAAATTAAAGCTTAAAAGCGTAGAGGAAAAAGAGCTAAAATTAGATGAGCTATTAAAGGATTTAAAAGAGGCTAAAATCAGAGCCGATGAGACGCTAAGAGCGAGATTAAGCTCATTAGAAGCTGAATTTTACAAAGCTATAAATGAGGCCAAAAGAGGGATAAACCTAAAAGATACAAAAGAGAAACAAAGAAGTCTAAATAACGCAAATTCCATAGCAAAATCTATCCCAAAACCTACGATTTTAAGTGAGCCAATAGAGCTAAAAGTAGGTGATAGAGTTAAATATGATAAGATTAAAGGCGTGGTCTTAAGCCTTAGTAAAAATGATGCGATTATAGATAGCAATGGGGTTAATCTAAGAGTGCCAATATCGCTTTTAAAGGCTACTAATCAAAGCCCATTAAATAACCAAAAAAGCATAAATATAAGCCTATCTCGCCCAAGCTCTGCTAGCGTGATGATAGATCTTCATGGGCTTAGGAGCGATGAGGCGATTGAAAAATTAGATAAATTTATCTCTGATGCCTTGATAGCGGGATTTGATGAGGTTTTAATAAAGCATGGTATCGGCACAGGCAAGCTAGCGTATGCCGTAAAAGAGTTTTTAAAATCCCATCCAAGTGTTAAAGCCTTTAAAGATGGGGCGCCAAGCGAGGGTGGATTTGGTAGCAAAGTGGTGAAATTATGATAGATAGTATTGGGGGATTTTGGAGCTGTTTTATTAAAGGGGCTTTAATGAATATTTTAAATCCATATATAATTGGCTTTTGGCTCTCTGTTAGCGGTGTGGTGATGATAGTGTGATTATGGGATTTAGCGGGTTGGTTGTTAGTATAGTGAGTTAGGTGGTGTTTTTGTCTTTTATAGTTAGTCGCTCACGCAAATTTATAGGGGCAAAAACTCAAATGGCATTTGCATATATCTCGGCAATTTTAATGGTGGGATTTGCTATTATGCTGATATTTAATACATTTTTAAAGGGTTAAAATGGAAGTTATAGAGCTTTTAAAAGAGCTATTGAAATTTAGAAGTATCACACCAGATGATGATGGTGCTATGAATTACATCACACTACTTATGAGCGAGTTTGATGCTAAGCTTTTGGATATTAATGGGGTTAAGAATTTAATCCTTAGTAAAAAATTTGGCGATGGGCTAAATTTATGCTTTGCTGGGCATATCGATGTAGTCCCACCAGGAGATGGATGGAGTAGTGATCCATTTGAGCCAGAGCAGAGAGATAGATATATCTATGCTAGAGGCGCTCAAGATATGAAAAGTGGAGTAGCAGCGATACTACAAGCGTGTAAGGATGCTAGGGAATTTAATGGGAGTTTAACTATTATTTTGACAAGCGATGAAGAGGGTGATGGAATTTATGGAACTAAAGAGGCGTTAAAGTATCTACAAGATAATAACTCTTTACCTGATTTTGCTATTGTGGCTGAGCCTACATCTACTAATAAAATTGGTGATATGATAAAGATAGGTCGCCGTGGCTCTATCAATGGTGTTATCAAGGTTAAGGGCATTCAAGGTCATGCGGCTTATCCATCTAAATGTATCAATCCAATCCATCAAGCAAGTGCCGTGTTGGCTAATTTTGCTGGATATGATATGGATGCTGGAAGTAGATATTTTGATCCTTCAAAGATAGTAATTACCGATATTAGAGGTGGTATGGAAGTTTGTAATGTAACGCCAAGTGAGCTTAAAATAATGTTTAATATCAGAAATTCAGACCTAACAAGCTATGAAGATGTTAAGCAATATTGTGAGCATATATTTAATGGGCTTGATTATGAGCTAACTCTTAAGGAGGGTTCAAAGCCATTTTTAACAGATGCGAATTCTAAAGTTGTTACGAATTTGACAGATAGCATTAATAGAATTTGCGGGGTTGCGCCTGAGCTTAGCACGACTGGTGGGACAAGTGATGCTAGGTATTTTGCGGCTTTTGGGGTGCCTGTGGTGGAATTTGGTGTGGTAAATGATAGAATTCACGCTGTTGATGAGAGAGTGAGCATAGATGAAGTAGCGAAGCTTTATGAGGTTTTTAGCGATTTGATACGCTATTTTAAATAAATTTATAATTTCATTTTTTAAGATTTTTTTGGCTAAAATTATGAGAAATTCAAAAAGGATATATCATTAAAAGATTGGCTGTAGCTTTTAGCGGAGCTAGTGGAAGTGGCAAGACAACGCTCATATCTAAGGTGGCAAAAGAGCTTATATCTCGTGGATTTAAGGTTGTGATAACAAAGCACGATCCAGGTGATAAGGCGAAATTTGATTATCCTGGCAAGGATAGCTATATATATAGTAGTATCGGTGCAGATGTCGCAGTAGTAAGCCCAAATAGAACATCAATTTTTTTACAAAGTGGGCTATTTGGTGGTAAAGATAGGATAATCTCACAATCACACAGAGATAAAAATGAGAAATTTGAGCCAAATTTGGATAATTTTGATAGTGAGCTAGAGATTTTAGTGGCTCATTTTGGTGAGTTTGATTATTTGATAATTGAGGGCTTAAAGAGCTTAAAACTTCCTAGAATTACTATATTTAGAGATGAGGTTATAGATGATTTTATCCCATTTAGCGATGCTTTTGCTAGTAATGTTGAGTTTGATGCTTGTGGGGATAAATTTGGTCTTGATGATATAGATGGAATTATAAAATGGATAGATAAAAACGCAAAAAAGGTGTAAAATGAAAGAGATTATAAAAGCAGTTGAAGATATCGCTATAGAGATTAGCGAACTACTAAAATATGGTGATTTTAGCTATGCTCAAAGCTCAAATTCCACAGGTGATACTCAATTAAAGCTCGATATATTAAGTGATGAGATAATAGAAAATAGATTGAAAAAACTCAGCAATATCAAGGCTATAATTAGTGAAGAAAAAGAGTCTATTTTAGAGATAAACTCAAATGCAGATTATATCATAGCTTATGATCCACTTGATGGTAGTAGCTTGGTGGATGTGAATTTCGCTGTTGGATCGATATTTGGGATTTATAAAGGCTCTTTGGATTCTAGGAGTTTAGTAGGGGCGATTTATGTAGTTTATGGCCCAAGGCTTGAGATGGTAGTGTGCGATGATAGCGTGAGATTATTTAGGTTAAATAGAGATAATCAGTTTAAATTCATTAAAAATTTAGAGCTAAAAGACAGAGGCAAGATAAATGCCACAGGTGGCACACAAAAAGGCTGGAGCGACTCTCATAGAGCTATGATAAAATCGCTATTTGATGATGGCTATAGGCTTAGATATAGTGGCGCTATGGTAAGCGATCTTCATCAAGTTTTGCTAAAAGGCGGTGGGTTATTTAGCTATCCAGCCACGCCCGATGCACCAAATGGCAAGCTTAGGGTTGCTTTTGAGGTTTTACCATTTGCCTATATATATGAAAAAGCTGGTGGCGCCACAACTGATGGGGTAAATGATAGCTTATTAGATATTAAAATTAAAAAGACTCACCAAACTACGCCTTGTTATTTTGGGTCTAAATTTGAGATTGATAGAGTCAAAAATGGCTGAAATAACCGAATTTAGCGCTATTGATGAGCTAGAATCTAAAAAGATAGCTCTAAAAAATTGTATCGCTCAAAACTCATCTGGAGATAGCTGTTCAAAGTGCCAACGGGTCTTTGGATGTGATAGGATTAAGGAGTTTGTAATTTTACAATTTGATATTGCCACAGCTAGGCTCAAAGATTGTCAAAAGGCCAATAATCTAAGTAGTTGCATGGATTGTGATAGAATTTTTGATTGCGATATAAGGGAAAATTATGTCAAATCCACATATGAAAAGATGAATGAAGGCCGTGGCGGTCAATTTGATTTTTAACAATTTTAAAGGAAAATGATGAAAAAATTTATAACCACACCAATATATTATGTCAATGATGTCCCACATATCGGACACGCTTATACTACAATAATCTGCGATACCTTGGCTAGATTTTATCGCTTAAGGGGCGATGATGTCTTTTTTCTGACAGGGACTGATGAGCATGGCCAAAAGATAGAAGAGGCCGCTAAGGCTAGAGGCAAAAGCCCAAAAGAGTACGCAGATGAGATAAGTGCTAAATTTAGAGCTTTATGGGATGAGTTTGGTATAAGCTATGATCACTTCATACGCACAACTGATGAGTATCATAAGATAACTAGCCAAAATGTCTTTACTAAAATGCTTAAAAATGGAGATATCTATAAGGGCGAGTATGAGGGTAGCTATTGCGTGAGTTGTGAGAGCTTTTTTGCTGCTAATCAGCTAATAGATGATGAGTGCTGTCCTGATTGCGGTAAAAAGACTAGGTTGGTAAAAGAGGAGAGTTACTTTTTTGCCCTTTCAAAATACCAAGATAGGTTGTTAAAATGGTATGAAAATGACAAATGCGTCCTACCAAAAGGCAAGAAAAATGAGGTTATAAGCTTTGTAAAAGGCGGTCTAAAAGATCTATCTATCACTAGAACCAGCTTTGAGTGGGGGATTAAACTACCAAAAGAGCTAAATGAGCCAAAACATGTGATGTATGTATGGCTAGATGCGTTGGTAAATTATCTCTCAGCCTTAGGATACACTAGAGATGAAGAGAGAATGGAGTATTGGAATAACACCTTACATATAGTTGGTAAGGATATTTTGCGTTTTCATGCGGTCTATTGGCCGGCATTTTTGATGAGTCTTGACTTGCCTTTACCTGTAAGCGTAGCAGCACATGGATGGTGGACTAGAGACGGGGTTAAGATGAGTAAGAGCCTTGGCAATGTGGTAAATCCAAAAGAGGTGGCCGATACTTATGGATTAGAGGCGTTTAGATATTTTCTATTAAGAGAGGTGCCATTCGGTCAAGATGGGGATTTTTCACAAAGAGCCTTGATAGATCGTATAAATAGCGAATTGAGTAATGATTTAGGAAATTTACTAAGTAGAATAGTTGGTATGAGCTCTAAATATTGCGATAATATAATTGACTCAACAAATGTAAATAAATTTTATTCTAATGAGCTTGAGAGTGCTAAAATTCATATAAATCAAGCATTAATTAGCCTAGATGAGATCTCGCCAAATAGATATTTAGAGGAGCTTTGGAAGGTTTTAAATATAGCAAATGCCACTATCGCTAAATATGAGCCTTGGAATTTGGTAAAGAATAATAAATTTGATGAAGCAAATGCCTTAGTAGCATTGGTGGCAAATCTTTTGGCTAGAGTTGCTATTTTGCTAAGTCCAGCTATGCCACAAACTGCTCAAAAAATAGCCGATACTTTGGAATTTGAAATTAATACAAATAGCTATAATGAGCTTATAATAAACTCAAATTTAATCAACTTCAAAGCCAACGCCACAACTCCTCTATTTGCCAAGATAGAACACGAGCTGATGGCACCAGCACCGGTGGCTAAGATTGATGAGATTAAATCAAAAGATGAAGAGATCAAAATTGATGATTTTAAAAAGTGTGTTATAAAGGTAGGAACTATCTTAGAATGCGATAATATCGAAGGTAGCGATAAATTACTTAAATTTAAAATCGATCTAGGCGAAGAAAAACCAAGACAGATTATCAGTGGTATAGCTAAGTACTATGAGCCAAAAAGCCTAATAGGCAAACAAGTTTGCGTCCTAGCTAATTTAAAACCAGCTAAGATATTTAAGCATTTAAGCGAAGGCATGATTCTTAGCGCTGAAGATGGGAGCCTAACGCTTCTAGGCACTCACGCAAGTGTAAAAAATGGAGCAATTGTAGGATAGATGAGAATAGAAAACCTAACCACGCTATTAAATGGCGAATTAAAAAATAGCCCAAAAATCAGTATGATAAATGGATTTTGCCTAGATCCAAATTTGGTTAAAGTTGGTATGGCGTATTTTGCTTTAAATGCGACGATAGAAGACGCATTGCTTGCTATCAAAAGTGGAGCTTATGCTATTATCACTGATTTGAGCTTAAATAGCAAAGATGATGAAATAGCAATAATCAAAGTTGATAGTGTGGTTATGGCAATGATAAGATTGATGAGATTTCTCTCAGCACAAAAAGAGTTAAATTTCATCCATCTTACAAAGTTACAAAGCTCGATTTTGGAGTGTTTATATTTACCTAGATCGATGTGTCTATTTAGCTGTGATATTAGTAAAGCTTTTATGCAGATACTTGAGGCAGAAAACGATATGGTAGTTTTAAGCTATGATGAGGCGATGATTGATAGGCTTAGCTTTTCTCATGCAAGTTTAAGCGATGATAGTCTAAGCGATTTACATTATGAGCTTATGGATAATGGATCGCTTTTTTACACTACAATTTTATTTAAAAATAATTACTATAGTGAGCTTAAATTTCCTAATATTTTTATAAAAGATTTAGTTTGTGTGATGAGGTTTTTTGATGAGTATGGTGTGGGATTTAAGGTTCATAGTTTTGATAAATTTGGCCATTTTAGGGCGATTTTTGTTGATAAATTTTTTGTGATTAAAGAATTTGGCCAAAGTCATAGAGCGATAATTTGCGAAAGCGATGAAGAGCTTTTTAAGCTAGAGGCTACGCTTTTAAGGCAGAAATTTAGTGATATTATTATCTGTGCTAGGGCTAGTAGTAGTGTAGCGTTTATGGCTGATTTTGTATATAATGATATAGAAGATATAAAAAAGCTTGATGAGTTTAGATATGCTTTAGTTTTTGAAAATTATGAAGATGTAGAGGCTGTGTTGGCTCAAAGCATAGATGAGCCAACACTATTTTAATATAGTTATTTTTTATTAAATTTAACTTTTAACTCCATAATTCTCTCATTTAATAGAGTATTTAAAATATCTATAACAGATTTGCTTGCACTCTCAGCCGCATTTAGTTGTTTATAAATTTTATCTAAACACCCATTTGTCTTGCCGTGTTCTACCATTATTTTGTGTGCGTTGGCGATATTTTCATGAACATCTTTATGAACTGGTTCTAATTTAGCATAGTGTTGATATTTGCTAAATAGCTCTTTGCCGCGTCCTGTTTCATACCATTTGCCAAGACGACAACTATGGTAATCGGCAAATTTTTCATTTAAGTTTTCATCAAAAATCGCCTTATAACCTTTAACTTTAAATAATAGGTGATCTAATTTAACAAGGCTGATAAATATAGTAGAAAGTGCCTTTTGAGAGTTGAAATTAATCGTATTTGATAGTTCATGAACATCATTCATTGTCTCATTACGACTAGCTAAAGAGCGCATATGCTCGACTACATCATCAGTAGCAGATTGCATTTTAGCAAAATTTTGTTGAACTATTGCCATATTCATCTCAATCTCTTTTGTAGCCTTTTGAGTTCTCTCAGCTAAGTTTCTAACCTCGTCAGCTACTACGGCAAAGCCTCTACCATGTTCTCCAGCACGTGCTGCTTCTATAGCAGCATTTAAGGCTAGTAAATTTGTCTGATCAGATATATCAATGATTAGCGAAATTACACCAGAGATAGATACAAAATCTTTTTGCACTTGCTTTACTGTCTCATGAAAATCTTGCAATCTATCCTCCATATGGCTTAACTCATCTAGAAGCATATCTTGGATTTTTATAGTATTTTTTTGATTTTTAGTTGATAGTTCTTGAGTATCATTTAGCAGTGTAATAGAGTCGCTAAATTCACTTTGGAGTAGATTTAAATTTGATACACAGCTATTTGCCATACTCATTGTAATATTATGAAATGCTTCATAGTAGTTAGATTTTGGGTTTTCTTGGAGTGCTTTTATCTGTTCTTTTAGTTCTTCATTGGTTTTTAGGAGTTCTTGGTTTTGTATTCGTAGTCGCTCAAGCTCATCGTTTAAAGATATGGGGGGGGGTAGTAGCGCTTTTTTAGTGAAGAATTTGAACATTTTTTATCCTTTTTATATTTTTTCTTAATAAATTATGAATTAATTTTACATAAATTTGGTTAATATATTCTATTTTATTATAAAAGATATGATAAAATGAGAATTTTAAATTTAAACTAAGGAGAAAAGTATGAATATACCAGTACTTGACCTAAGTGAGTTAGATAGTAATCAAGAAAAATTTATAGCAGATTTAAAGGCAGCATTTACTACTTTTGGGACTTGTTATTTGATAAATCATGGTATCGATTTAGATCTTTGCAAAGAGCTTCAAAGGCTTAGCAAGGAGTTTTTTGCTCTAAGTTTAGAACAAAAAGAGCAAATTTCGATGCTTAAATCGCCACAATTTCGTGGTTATTCAAAAGAGGGTGGTGAATATACAGCTGGCAGCAAGGATTATAGAGAGCAAATAGACGCTGGTAGCGATAAAGAGGCTTTAAACTGGGATGAAAACTCGCCTATTTGGATGAGAATTCAAGGCCCAAATTTATTTCCTAAAGAGATTCCAGAGCTTAAAACTATTTTTAATGAGTGGTTTAAGCAAACAAGCACAGCGACTTTAAAACTTCTAAAAGGATTTGCTATAGCTCTTGAGTTGCCACAAGACTCTTTTGATAAACTTTATGGAAAAAACTCATACGCTCATGCTAAATTATTACGCTATCCGCCAGCATTTGATGGCAACACTCAAGGTGTTGGATCGCATAAAGATGGCGGTTTAATAACATTTGTTTTACAAGATAAAGAGTCGGGATTACAAGGGTTATTAAATGGCGAGTGGATTGATGTGCCGCCAATGGAAGGCTCTGTGGTGGTAAATATCGGTGAGTTTTTAGAACTTGCGACAAATGGCTATCTAAAAGCTACTATCCATAGAGTAAATTTGACGCCTAATGAGAGATTTTCTATTGCATATTTTTTAGGTGTGCAGCTTGATAAGGATATACCGATTTTAGAACTGCCAGAGCACCTTAAAAAAGAGAGTACCGGAGTAGATACAGACCCTAAAAATCCACTACTTAGAAATGTTGCAGAAAATTATTTTAAAAGAATGATTAGATCTCATCCAGATGTAGCTAAAAAGTATCATAGCGATCTAATTGAGAGATTTAGTTTTTAAATTTGAATTTATATAAAAATTAAAGCATATCTGATTTAGATATGCTTTATTTAAATTTATTGAGCGATCGGTTTTAGATTTTGCTTTTGGTCATCTGTTAAATCGCTAATTAGTTTGATAGATACATTGTTGCTTTTATTTTCTATATTTGGATTTTTCCACATTGCACCTGTGAGCGGATCTACAACTAGCCAACCTATAAGACCACCAAATACTAAATTACCAGCTAAGTATATTCCATTTGCTCTACTATTAATAGTAAATTCAATATCTTTATACCCCTCTTTGCTTACTAAAACTTAAGATTTACCAGAAAAATAGCCATTATATTTTTTTAGGTCTATCTCTAATGGGGTTTTGGTATCTATCACTACTTTATTTGTAGTTAAATCAGTAATGATTATTTTAGCTTCATTTGGGTCTGAAGTGATATCAAAATGAACATAACCACCTTGACCAAAAATCGTAGCATATCCACTTAGCATTGCTGCTAAACCTAATCCTAAAAGAAAATTCTTAAACATCAAAACTCCTTAAAAATTATAATAAAACTGCAATTATATATATATTAATTTTTAATAAATTTATTGATTTAATGCAAATTTTAAATCATCTGGAATAGAATATAGTGTCTCTTTATTTAGCGTTACTGCTACTTGAGTTGTGCTTGCTTTAGCTATTGTGAGTTCATCTTTAGATAATAGTGTATATTTAAATTTTAAAGTTATATCGCACTCTATTACTGAGATTTCAACTATAAAGTATTCATTAAAGTATATAGGATTTATATATTTTAAATCCATTTTTACAATAGGTAGAGTAAAGCCATTATCTTGCATTTTAATATAGTTATAACCAATCTCATCAAGTAGCTTACATCTAGCCATCTCTAGATATTTTACATAGTTTCCATGCCACATTATCCCCATAGGATCAGTATCAAAAAATTCAGCTTTAAATTCATATCTTCGTTTTAACATCTTGATTCCAATAATCGTAAAAATTAAACCATAATTGCGGATTTTCTATAACTCTTTTTTGGAGTGAATTTATATATAATTGCATTAGCTTTGTTGTGTTTGATATTTTATCTTTACCTAAATTTACTACTCCATCTGGATTTTCATCGGTGCGGCTGATAGTCTCTAGCTCAATTTTGTATTTATTATCTATACGCTCGCACCATAATAGATTAATTCTAGTCTTTAAAATTCCAGCTATCAAGTATGCCCCCATAGGAAAACAACAACTCTTTCCTAAAAAATCAAGCTTGATATTCTTATCATTTGCTAAAGCTACTCTATCACCCATAATTCCTATATGTCCACCACTTTCTATTATCTTTTCTAGTTCAATAATGGCGCTAAAGTCAAGCGTATCAATAAATAAAATTTTTAACTTATTTTTGCTAATTTTATTTATCATTTCCATAAAATTGCTAGAATTACTTTTGTAAGCTAAAATGACAATTGTTAGTTTTGAGAATGAATTTGATAAAGCACGAGCAATTTCGATATTTCCATAGTGACTAACAAGCAAAATTGAACCTCTTAATCCACTTCTTAGTTCGCTATTTAGCGTATCTATATTTGCTATATCAAGGTCACTATATTTGATTTTATCCTTCCAAACGGCGATTTTATCACAAATTGCAATACCAAATTCATAAAAATTACGATATATTTTATAGTTTTCTTTGATAAAATTATCACGTTTTTTATTGCCAAATTTTGCTATTTGAGCATAAAACTCTCTTAAATTTACTCTCTCATCTTTAGAGATTAAAAAGTATATAAGAGTTACAAAAAATATACATATTTTAAGTAAAAATCTTGGTAGTAAATTTACTAAATTTATAGTTAAATTTAGCCAAAAATATCCAGCTTTTTCTTTTCTTTGCCACCAGTTTTTAGCCATTTTTACTCTTTTTAAAATATTTATCGAATGCGAATTTAGGCAGACTAAAAAAGTGCTTAGCATGCATTTTGCTAATTAACAAATTATCTCTAAGAGCTTTAAAATGCGATATTCCTCCATTATATTTGACCAATACATCACACCATTTAAAGCAAATTCTAGCCTTATATGCTAAGAGTAAGATATCTATATCAAAATCCATTCTATTGCTTTTGCATTTTATAAGCAGTGGATATATTAGCTTTAATGGATAGACTCTCATTCCACACATTGTATCTTTTATATCGCCACCTAAGGTATTGATATATACCCAAAAGCTAGTTATTTTCCTGCCGTATAGTCTAGATTTTGGAGCATCTGTTCCATATATTGGATTTGTGCAAATTAGTGCGTTTGGATTTGATTTTGACAAATCTAAAATTTTATCAATCTTGCTTAGTTCGTGCTGCATATCAGCATCAATTTGAAATATATGGGTGTAATTTTGTTCATTAGCTAGAGCTAGCCCGCTTTTAATAGCTGCACCTTTACCGCCATTTTGCGCCCGTGTTAAAATCTGAGCATTTAAGTTTTTTAGAGCATTTTTAGCATTTTGGTCTGAGCCATCATCTACTATTATAATGTCAATATTATAACGCTTTAAATAATTGCATAAGCTAGCAATTGTATCAGGATGATTGTAATATGGGATTAAAAATGCAAATTTCATATTCATTGGGCGATCTTTAACCTACCATTTGCACACTCTTTATCATTAGCAAATAGTGTGAAATATAGTTTATTTGAAGTTATTTTAATCTCTAAATGCGCCATATCGCATGGGCGTAGAAAATTCGTAAATTTAATACTCTCTATTTGTGTAATAGATTCGTTATGGATTTGTAAATGCTCTTTAATAACATCAAATACAAATCCTAATTGAACAAATCCAGGAACAAGGGGAAAATTTAAAAAGTGACCGTTAAAATAAAAACACCCTTCATCTATGTATGCACTAGCTTTTAGTGAATCTGACTCTTTTGAAATTAAGTTAAATTTAGGTTTTATCTGCTCATTTATAGAGGCTAGAAAGTCGCTTTTAGGTATTTTACCTTGATTATTTATAGGAGGGCTTGAGCGTATATAAAAATATCTAAGTTTATTGCCGTATTTATTTTTAACTATAGAGCTTATCTCATCTACTATAGCTTTTTTCCCTTTAGTTTTATATAGCTTTTTTCCCTCATCGCTTAAAACTAAAATAGCTGCTAAACGCTTGTATCTATCATCTTGTGCTATGACTACAGTATTTATAATCGGGCTTTGTTTGATGAGATTTTCTATACCATCTAGGCTTACTCTGCGGTCGTGAAGTTTGATTATTCTATCATATCTACCAATAATTTTAAAGCTATCTTTGTTAAATTCTGCGCAATCATTAGATATAAATCCATTATCTAAATCTTGCCATGGTGAGCGAATGATTAGACGGTTTTTATCATCGCATTTTATATCAACACTAGGAAAAGCTTTAAAATTTTCACCATCACCATAGGCTATTATACCAGTTTCACTGCTGCCATAAATTTCAGTTATAGTAGCGCTTAACTTGCTTTGTAGGCTTTTTAATATATCTAGATTGAGTTTTGACCCAGCTGTAAATATCATTTTAATTTTATTAAATTGGCTCATATTTATTTGCTTAGATAGCGATTCTAAAAGCACTGGAGAACTAATTAAAATTAATTCATCATCAGCACTACAAAGGTCAATATTTTGAGCTAAAATCTCTGGATATGTTAAGTTTTGTGTATAGACTTTACAGCCGCTAATTAAAGCTGTAAAAACCTTAAAAGTAAGGCCAAAAAGATGCTGATGAGATACACTTGAGAGAAATGTATGAGTATTGCTGATATTAAAAAATGAGCGTAACAACTCACCCTCTTTGACCATTTGATCAATTGATTTTTCTATATTTTTACGCTCTCCGCTACTACCTGAGGTTTGAATATAAAAGGTTGAATTTAAATTTAGTTTGATTTTAGAACTTTTTGACTCGATGTTTCTAGTTAAAATATCACCAACTACCTCATCATCAATAAATGGTCTAGAATTATTAGAATAATAATATGGCAAAAGATATGGCTTGCCACCAGATAAAATAGAGCCAAAAAATGCTACTAAAAATAGGTATCCATCATATATAAATATATCAATCTCATCGAATTTATTATATGTTGCAAATTTAGATACATCTTCTAAAAATTCATCAAAGCTTTTTATCTTATTTTGAGATATAAAAGTTGAATTTGGGTTAAAAATCTCTCTCATTACTCTACCTGTAAAATAAAATTTCTATACAAAATCTCAGCACCAAATAATATTCCAATTAAAATATAGCTAACTACACCACAATATAAAGTCCAATATATTTTATCATCTAAAAATATCAAAATAAATGATATAAGTGCGTTAAAAATAAAAAATATAATCCAAATTTTGGTTAAATTTCTAGTATAGCTAATAGCTTTTTGGTCTAATATTTTACCTTTTAGACTGGCTTGCTTTTTGGCTATTTTAGTAATTAGTGCCTCATCTTTTAAGGATATGGCAAAAATAGTACCAAGTAAAGCATTTATAAAGATTGGATATAAATATGCAAGCTCTTGTATATTTGCAAAAAAATATATCAAAAAAATAGCGCTTAATACTGCCCAAATAGCCTGTTGATAACTCTCTTGTACGCTTAACATTCGCAATAAACAAACAAGAGCCATAGAGGCAAATAATATCTCACTTTCTGGAAAAAAATAGAGCGCAAAGGGATAACAAATCCCAATGCAAATTAAGATAATATTAAATAGTTTAAGAAATTTGTGATAATTTCTCAAAGACAACATTTACAATATCTCCTAAAGTGCGAACCTCTTTAAAGGCTGCAGCCTCCATTCTATAGCCTGTTTTTTTCTTGATATGATCAATCATATCAATCGCATCAATGCTATCAATCTCTAGATCTTCATATAGTTTTGCTTCAAGTTTGATTTTTTCTTTAGGGATCTCAAATAATTCAACTAAAGCCTTACTAAGCATATCAAATATCTCTTCTTTGCTCATTTTATTCATTGGTTTTCCTTTTGTTGTGCAATAAATTCACTTAAGCTTTTTACACTATAAAATATAGATTTTAAATCCATTGTCTTAGCGTTTAGTTCTATATTGTATTGTTTTTTAATAGCTAAGCTAAGTTCTAAAGCATCGACGCTATCAAGACCTAAGCCATCATTAAAAAGTGGCGCATTTTCATCTATATCGCTAAGTTTTAAATCTGGCAAATTTAGCGATGTTATAATTAATTGTTTGATTTCATCAACTAACATTTAATCTCCTTTTGATAAATTTCATTCATTTGCTTATGTAGTGTTTTGACACGAATTGTATTTGGCTTATCGATTAAGAATTTATCAAGTATCAAATCATCTGATATTTTGATTTTATATTTTATCTTACTTTTTGGTGTTTTATACCATTTAACTCCTTTTTGGAGTGAACGAGGATTCATATCAATAAATATTGGTGTGAGTATTTTTGCTCCATGAATTGCTATATAAAATGGTGCTTTATGAAAACTTATACTATCTTTTGTGCGTGTACCTTCAGGAAATATAAGCAAGCTATCGCCTGATTTTAGTACGCTTAAGCTTTTGTTTAAAAGCTCTTCATCTTCGCTATTTACGATATAGTTAGCAGCTTTAATAGCAGGACTTAGAAATATATTTTTAGCTAGGTCGCTTTTTACTACGCAGTTTATACGACGCACCTTGGAGAGAATAAAGACAACATCTAAAAGAGATGGATGGTTGGCTATAATTATTTGGCTAGGTTTTCCAAGGCGACTACAGTCTTTAAATTCATAATCTAAATAGCCTAAAATTTTTGTACAAAATATAAAAAATTTCCATGCTAAATAGACTAAATCTCTAGCAATATTTTCAAAGAATTTAATCCTATTTAGCCTAATGGCAATTAATGGTAAAAAAATAATATTTCCAATCAAACAGATAAATCCAAACCAAGAAAATAAAAATCCAACAAGCAAAATTCTAATTACTATCATTTAAAGTCCAGTTCCATCTAAGAGTAGAATCTATATTCCAATTAGAGCATAAATTATTATTTAACGCTTTTAATAGGCTAAATGCACTTGTGTAAATTTGCAAATTTTTTGGTTGATTTTGATTAAACTCAAGTGAGCAAATTCGTCCAGTATTTTTATCTAAAAGCAAGCCTAAGGCATAATATGAAAAATCAGATAAATCACTAGAAAACTCTTCGTAATTGATTAAAATTACCTTTTGATTGGGCTTTATAAAGGCATCAATAATACCGTATTCAAGACTATTTTTAGCACTTATACTTGATATCTCATTTTGATTTTGGTAAAGAATTGCCATTTGGGCTGGGGTTGCATTTAATACAGATAGTGAAAATGCAGTAGGAGATACAAAATCATCTTTTAATGTTTTAAGCAGATTTACGCACTGCTTGCTTTCACCACTAAAAGAGCTAAATATTATCGGTATTGTTTTTAGCTCTTGTGGGCTAAGATCAAATGAATTTACTATACTTAATGCAGATTTTAAAGCATAACCCATTCTTCTTTGTTCTAAGGCTGAAAAATCAAGCTTAAAATCTTTTTGATATATATTTAAGCTTTTAAATTCATCAGGTAGTATAAAATTTGAAGATATTATAGCGTCTGCTTTTAAAATCCCAATTTGCATTATTTGGCAATATCTCCTTTTAGAGTTACACCAGTCATTAAAGTACCGACACCGCATTGAAAATTAGTTTTTGAATCATATGGAATCTTTTTAAACCATCCAGTAAGATTTACAACTTTAGTGCCGCCTTCTTGTTTGGCACGCTGAAAAAATTGAATAAGTGCTGAGTGAAATGCCCTAGTGCAAGATTCTTCAGCAGATTTACCTACTTTATTTGCTTTTTTATTTGTAGTTAGTTGTTTCATAAAAATTTGATCTTTTGCACCGCTTTGGCTACCAAATTTAAACTTAACACTATTATCGATATAGCCTTGTTTTATAGCCTCATCAATAGCTGGTTTAATAGGTAGATATATTATATCATCTGCAGCAACTGCACTTAGACTAAGAGCGCTAATGCAGCTAATAGAAACTAATATTTTTTTCATAAATAACCCCTTGAAATAAATTAAAAATGTTTTAATTTTAGCTAAATTTACCTAATTTTTTACTTATGTTTCTAGCTATATTTTAAACTTTTTTAAAGATTAATGATGTATTTACTCCGCCAAAGGCAAAGTTATTATTCATCACATAATTAGTTTTAATCTCTCTAAAATCTTGTAAATAATCAAGCTTGGCACACTCTTTATCGATATCTTTTAAATTTATTGTAGGAGCAAAGAGGCCTTCATTCATCATCTCAATACTAGCTATACTCTCTATAGCTCCACATGCTCCAAGAGTATGACCGATGTAGCTTTTTAGTGAGCTGATTGCAATTTGTTCGCCAAAAACCTTATGCGTAGCGTGAGATTCTACTATATCGCCCCATTTAGTTGCTGTGGCGTGAGCATTTAGGTAGCCAATATCGCTAGGTAAAATTTGAGCATCTTTTAAGGCTAACTCCATAGCGCTTTGCATAGTTTTGGCCTCTGGTTTGGTAATATGTACGCCATCACAAGTAGAGCCAAATCCTACAATCTCAGCAATTGGTGTTGCGCCTCTTGATAGCATACTCTCTTCAGATTCAAGTAAAAGCATACAAGCTCCTTCTCCTATAACAAGACCATCACGATTTGCATCAAATGGGCTAGGTGTTAAATTTGGAGTGCTATTTTTTTGGCTAGTAGCATATAAAGAATTAAATACATAGCATTCACTAGGACATAACTCCTCAGCTCCGCCAGCTAGCATCATTGGAATTTGGCCATATTTAATAGCCTCATATGAGTAGCCTATAGCGTGTGAAGCTGAAGTACAAGCTGATGATGTAGGAATCATTCTACCTTTTAAGCCATAAAATATAGCTATATTTGCCGCTGTAGTGTGCGGCATTGATTTTATATATGAGTTTGCATTACAATCACTCTCTCCCATAAATAAAAGCTTTGCAAGTTGCATAACTGCATCTGTACTTCCAGTGCTAGAACCACTAGCTACACCCATTCTGCCATCTTGAATTCTCTCATCTTTATAAAGTCCAGCCATTTGTAAAGCCAGCCCAGCTGCTTCAACACTATATTGCGAGACTCTACCTAGGCTTCTTAGCTGCTTTCTGTTCCAATCTTTTGGATAATGATAGTCCAAAATTGGTGCACCAAGATATGTAGTTAGCTCCTTATATTGTTCCCAATCTTTCATATATTTAACCGCATTTTGTTTTTTTAATAAAGCAGACCTAAACTCAGCCCAACTCTTACCAAAGGCACTTACAATTCCATATCCTGTTATAAATACTCTCAACACAAACCTCCATTAACTCCAATAACTTGTCTTGTAATATAACTAGCCTCATTGCTTAATAAAAAATTTACTAGCCCGCCAACTTCATCTATGCTTCCACTGCGTCTAGCTGGTATAGCTTTTAAAATCTCTTCAATAGGGAGATTTTTATCATTTGTAAGTTCAGTATCAATAAGCCCTGGGGCTACTACATTAACTGTAATATTACGGCTTGCTAATTCAACAGCTAGGGCTTTTGAAGCACCTATTAATCCAGCTTTTGAAGCACTATAATTGCTTTGGCCTCTATTGCCAATTATACCTGAGACTGAACTCATTACTATGATTCTACCAGCTTTTTGTCTTATAATTGGCATTAAAAGTGGCTTTAAAACATTATAAAAGCTATTTAAATTTACATCAATCACTCTCTTCCATTCATCATCTTCAAGAGCTACAAAAGTATTATCGCAAGTGATACCAGCATTTAAAACTATACCCCATAAGGCTGGATTGGTATTAGTATAATCCTCAAGTACTGCTTTGCACTCATCTGTATTTGCTACATCAAATATTAAAGCCTTTGCATTAAGTTCATCTTGAGCCTTTTTTAGTGCATCGCTTTGGCTTTTGCCATGTAAAATAATCTCATATCCATTTTGTTTTAATCTTCTTGCTACGCCAAGGCCTATACCACGGCTTGAGCCTGTTATTAATACTGTTTTACTCATTACTTGCCTTTAAAATTTGATCTAGTTGTTCTTGAGATGGGTTAAATACGCTAATGCTAGCACTAGCTACTAATTTATCATCTACATATACGCTACTTTCATAGACCCCCATCCCATCAAAATCCTCTGAAATATGAGTTTTGGTAATTAGTTCATCACCTATGTTTAAATTTGGCTTTATAATCTCAAATCTCCTAGCCCCAAGCAAAAATCCAAGCCTAGTATTTGAGCCTTTATCATTTAAGCCACGATATACAACTAAGCTTTGTGCCATAATTTCTAGAGTGTTAAATGTAGGAAATTTGCCATTTTGTAAAAATGGATTATCATACTTAATAAGCGTTTTAACGCTGATAAAATCATCTTTTTTCTCTACGATATCATCTACTAATACCATTGCTCCACTATGAGGAATTAGCTCTTGAATATACATTTATACTCCTAAAATAATAGCACTATTGTCCCCGCCAAAGGCAAATGAGATTGATAGGCAGTTTTTGATTTTTGAATTTGTATTTAGCCTAGTTAGATTAATTTTGGGCAACTCTTTATCATATATTCCATCATAATAGTGTGGTGGTAGCTGGCTTTGACTGTTTTGTAGGCTTTGATTTATAATATTAGCACAGATTAGAGCTTCTAATGCACCAGCAGCACCAAGCGTATGCCCCATTAGTCCCTTTGTGCTGCTACATGAAGTATTAGGAAATATATCATTGATTAAATTTGCCTCCATCTTATCATTAGCGTTAGTGCCAGTGCCATGAAGGTTTATATAATCAATATCGCTAGTATTTAAATTAGCCATATTTAATGCGCTTATAATAGCATCTTTTTGTGCGGTGAAGTTTTCATTTGGTTTAGTAATATGAAAGGCATCATTATTAGCAGCAAAACCTTTAAGCTTTATATCTGCTATATCTTTACTAAGTATAAAAAGCGCTGCACCCTCAGAGATATTGATTCCATCTCTATTATTTGAAAATGGCAATGCATTATTTTGACTTAGAATTTCTAGACTATCAAAACCATATATTGTAAGAGTATTTAAGCTATCTACGCCACCACATATCACTGCATCGCATAAATTTGACTCAAGCAATCTAGCGGCCTCTATAAAGACCTTTGCTCCAGATGTACAAGCGCATGAGACGCTAAAAGCTAATGATTTAAGTCCTAAATAGTCTTTGACAAACTCACTTGCATTGCTTAGTGAATTTCTAGTAAAAAATAGTTGAGGTTCTATCTTTTGCATTGATTTATAGTTTTCTTCTACCCCAGCAGTTGTAGTTCCTATAATTACAGCAATTCTTTCTTTGCTAAATTTGGTTAAAAGCTCATTTAAAGGCTCTTGCATATTAAGTAGCAGATGGTGAAGAATTAAATTGGTTCGTGTTTTATATACCTCTTTTACATCTTTACTAAAATCTTGCAAATTTTCTATTTTACCAATCATAAAATCTTTTGATTGAATTTGGTTTTTAGTAACCGATGGTTTGCATTTAAAAATATTTTGCATTATCTCATTTTTATTGCTACCAAGGCTACAAATACCATCATATGCGTTAATATATATACTCAAATTTCTGCCATCCTAATTTTTTTATTATCTAAAATAAATTCTTTGACCTTTAAATTTTTTTGTAAAATATCTAAACTTTCAATAAATAGCTGATCATAAAAGCTATTTTTAGGTAGAAATTTAGTAGATTTAAAGGTTCCATTTTTTAGCACTTTACTAGATTGTGGTGCACCAAAAGGGTCAAAAAGGGCAAAATAATACCCATCATTTTTAGAAATATATAGCAAATAAATAGCCCCATCAATATCTACACTAAAGCGCTTTTGAGTTATATTTAGATTTGGAGCTTGATACTTAGCGCAGCCTAAAAATATAGAGGCTAATATAATTAAAATTATCTTTTGCAAATTTGAGCCAATACTTCTAATGCTTCATTGGATCTGGTTGCATATGGATTAGTATGATCCCACGCATATCCTGCTAAAATAGAGCAAATTTGCCTTTTCACTTTATGATTTTCATCTTTTGCGTAGATTACATCTTGGAATTTAGTATTATACCAACCCTCAACATATGTCCTAAATGTATTAATACCAAACATTAGCGGTTCTACATACTCTTTTTGCATATCAAATTGATCGCCATTTAATATCTTTGTTACAACTTGGCTTGCAAGCTTAGCTGAAACCATAGCAATTGTAACTCCTGAACTAAATACTGGGTCTAAAAATTCGCTTGCATTGCCTAAAAGCACATATCTGTGGCCATATAGTTGCTTAACATCTTTAGAATATGAGCTAATTGTCCTAATAGGCATATCCCAAACTGCTTTATCTAAAAGCCTTTTTAACATTGGAGCTAGATAGACATGGTGTTTTAGGGTATCTTCGTCACTTGAGTTTATATTTAATCTAGATTCTTCGCCTACTACTCCAATGCTACAACGACCATTAGAAAAAGGAATTAGCCAAAACCAAACATCTCTAAATTCAGGATGAGTTGTAATTAAAATCTTTTTTCTATCGTATAGAATTTCATCAATATTATCTTTAATATGTGTAAAATAAGCTTTTTTAGGAGATAGAGTTGATGGCACTTCTAGGTTTAGCTTGCGAGGTAAAACTCTACCATATCCACTAGCGTCTATTATATATTTTGCTTGAATTTTTTGACCATCTGATAGTGTTGTTTCTGTGTATTGATCTAAGAAATTTATATCTTCTACAGCAGTTTCAAAGCATACTTCAACGCCTTGCTTTATTGCTTCATCTATTAAAATTTTATCAAAAACTGCCCTTTGAACTTGAAATGTTGTACCATCGCCATTGCTAGATTTGTCACAAAAATCAAAATATCTATATTCATCTTTCCAACTAAATGCAGCCCCATTTTTATACTGAAATCCATATGCTTCAACTGCTTCTAAAAATCCAGCCTCACGCAAGATATTCATACAGTTTGGCAATAGACTCTCGCCTATTACAAAACGAGGAAATTTTTCCTTTTCAACGCATAAAACTTTAATTCCTTGTTTGTTTAATAACGCACTTACAATGCTCCCGCTAGGGCCACCGCCAATAACTAAAACATCCACATAGCGCATAGAAACTCCTAAAATATCACTAAATTTAAAAATCACAGTTGTTAATATTAACATATTTTTGCTAGAATTCCCAAATTATCATTAATGATTTAGGGTATTTTATGCGATTTTTATCTGTTTTTTTTATATTTTTTTTATCAAATTTATATGCTTTTAATTTAGAATATTTACAACATATTCACTCAAATTTAGCCAAAGGCGAATTTATTCAAAACAAGTATTTAAAGCACTTTGATCAGGTTTTACAAAGCAGGGGTGAGTTTGAGATTACAAATGGTGAATTGATATGGAGTATAACATCGCCAATTAAACAAAAATCTAAAATTACAAAAGATGGAATTTGGATCGCAAATGCTCAAAATGTATGGCAAAAATTAGAACAAAACTATGATAAAGAGTTAATTTTAAGCCTATTAAGCTTTGATTTTGACTCTATAAAAGAGCAGTTTGATATAACTCTAAGTGGCAATAAAGTACAATGGCAACTAAATTTAAAACCAAAAAATATATGGCTAAAAAAGATATTTAATCAAATTAACATTAGCGGCAAAGAGCATATTGAAATTATGAGTTTTGATGAGGCAAATGGCGATAAGACTATAAATGAATTTAAATTTAACTAGATGAAAAAACATCTTATATATATTATATTTTTGACTTTTAGTCTTTTAATGCTTGGATTTATCTTTAGTTCGCTTAATAAGGTTAAAAGCGATATTTACACTCTTATTAGTTTAGATTCTAATGAGTCAGCAATTTTAGAGAGTATGCAAAGTAAAAATGCTAAAAATATTATGTTTTTAAGCTCTGATTTTAAGCTTTTACAAGAGCTTAGTAGTAGTGAAATTTTTAATGAATTTAAGCTTACATATGATATTGATCAGAAATTTTTAACAGTACTTAATAATGCTAGTTTGGCTACTATAAATAGGAAAATTTTTAATCAAATTTTATATGAGCCAGAGCAGTTTTTTGCCTCTAATGCAAGTAATTTATTTAATCCATTTAACTACCGAATTATCCATAATGATTTTTTAAATTTTAGCTCATATTCTACGCTTTTAATGCCTAGTAATTTATCATTAGATTTAAAAACTCAAAGCCTAAAAACTACTTATAACAACCAAATTTATTACTTTGCTTATGGGGTTTTAGGTGATAATTTTAGTAGTTCTAAGCTATTGGAGTTTTATAGAACTGCTAAAGAAAATGCTAAACAAAATGGGGATGAATTGCTCATTATTGGAAGTGAGATTTTTGCTGGATTTGCTAAAGATGAGGGCAATAAAGAGAGCATTATAATGGGTAGTCTCTCTTTGGTAATGATTGGAATTTTGTTGATTTTAGCATTTGGTAGTTATAGTATATTTAAGCTTATTATTGTCATTATTTTTAGCTTTTTATGTGGACTTAGTGGTGGGTTTTTAATATTTGATGAGATAACTCTTTTTAGTATTGTTATTAGTATTAGTTTAATTGGGCTTATATTGGATTTTGCGATGCATTTTTTAGGATATGTGCAAGGTCGTGCTATTAAAAAAGATGATATAAGGCGATTTTTAAAGATATTTTTAATCGGATTATTTATCACAATTTTAGGCTATGCTCTATTTATTTTAGCTCCAATTGGTTTTTTAAAACAGATAGCTGTTATATCTATTTTTAGTCTTGTAGGTGCGTTTATAGCTACATATTTTTTACTACCATATATTTTAGAAAATAGTAAGTTTAAAAGCTATAAAATTTTTGATTTAGCGCTTGATGGGTTTATAAAATTTAACTTTTATATCTTGCAATTTAAAAGAATATTGATATTTTTTATGGCAATATTTGTCTTTGGTGTGATTATATTTTTTATCTATATTTTACCAAGTATGGATTTTAAAGATGATATTAGAAACTACTCATCGCTAAATGATGAGCTATTAGCTCAAAGTAAAAAGTTTTTGCAAATTAGCCAAAATCCATTTCAAAGTAGCTTTATAGCATTAAATTTTAGCCCAAATGATGATAAAATAGCAAAAGAAATAAAGCTTTTAAGCGAGTTAAATATTGCAAATTATCAAGGTGCTAGCAAGATTTTATTAAGTCAAAATGAGCAAATAAAGCTAAAACTAGCTTTGAAAAATTATGCTAAAAATGAGCAGATTTTAAAAGCTTATAAGAAGCTTGGAATTAACTTAAATCTAGTGAAAAACTCATTAGAAAATATATCTCAATTTAGCCCCATAAGTTTTGATGAGTTTAATTCTCAATTTGATAAAAATAACCCGATTGAGCCATTTATTTATGATGGTGATACGAATTTAATTTTTATTAGTTCTGATGTTGGATTTAGTGATGAATTTGATTTGATTTTGCAAAAATATAATGCTAGTTATTTTAATCTTACACAAAGCATTAGTAATAATTTTACCATAGCAAAAGAGTATGCAATATATTTAAAACTTCTAGCTTATGTATGCGCTTTTGGGATATTTTTATTCTTCTTTAGCTTTGCTAGGGCGTGCGTGATGGTTGGGATTATATTGTTTGGGACATTTGTAGGTGTTGTTATAATGCTTTTAGTTGGGGTTAGTTTTAATATTTTTACCATTTTTGGATTTATTTTAGCTAGTACTATTGGGGTGGATTATGTGCTGTTTGCTAGTAATTTAAATTTGGCTTTGCGTGAGAGATATTTTGGTATTATTTTGGCTAGTTTAACTAGTATTATATCTTTTGGAATGCTTGGTTTTAGTAATACTTATGCAGTGTTTAGTTTTGGAGTTAGTACGGCTTTGTGTATGTTTTTATTAGCATATTTTGCTCTTTTGTATGCTACTTATAATAGCAAGATTAAGTAATGAAAATTTGGTATCTTAAATTTATTTTAGATAAATTTGAGCGATTTGATTTGCTAAATTTGGATAATTTTGAATTAAAAGATGGGGAAATTTTACTACTTTTTAGTGATAAATTTGATAATTATAGTTATGGTGATTTGAGTCTAAGCGATAAAATAAAGCTTAGAAATAGTCCAAATTTGGCTCAAAATAGCAAATTTAAAATCTCTAGGTCTTTACAAATTTATTTTGAAAAAAACTATAAAAATATTAACAATATATCACTTTATACCTCATTAAGCCATAGCGATAATTGTGCTATTTTAGCTATTAGTACTACTAGGGTAGGGGTAGATTTAGAGTTGATAAAAGATAGAAATTTTAGCGCTCATATAGATTTTTGTTTTAGTAAAGAACAAAGATTAAGGGTTGCTAACTCTAAAAATCAACTGATTGAATTTTATAAAATTTGGACATTAAAAGAGGCTAGGGTAAAGCTTTTAAATTTAGGATTTTATGCGCTTGATATGGCTAGCGATGAGAGTTTGGGAGCTTTTGGAGAGATTGTAAAATGTAGCGATAAAAGCTTTATTTATAGTGTTGCAATATTTTAAAATTTTTAAATTTATTGGTAAATTTAACAAAGAAGAGATTAAAATCTCTCCAAAATATCATAATTTGTATTTCGTTTAGCTGGAAATTCGCCAATATCTTTGATAAGCTCTATCATTTGGGCTTGACTCATTCTATAGCTAGCACCTGCTGCTTTTACAACATTTTCTTCCATCATTGTACTACCAAGATCATTTGCACCAAATTTAAGGGCTAATTGTCCTATATATGAGCCTTGTGTAACCCAGCTACTTTGTATATTTTTAAAGTTATCTAAAAATAGTCGTGATACAGCTAATAGGCGTAGATACCTATTTGGTGATTGCTTTTTGATGTGGGGATGCTCGGCAATGAGCTTAGTATTTGCTGATTGAAAACTCCATAAAATAAACGCTCTAAAGCCACCAGTCTCATCTTGAAGAGTACGGATTTTATCTAAATGTTCTACAATCTCTTCATCGCTCTCAACTGTACCAAACATCATTGTTGCTGTACTTTTTAGACCAATTTTATGAGCCTCTTTATGCACCTCTAGCCAGGTGCCGCTAGAGCATTTTTTAGGTGAAATGATATCACGAACTCTATCGCTTAAAATTTCAGCTCCAGCTCCTGGAATACTGTATAATCCAGCATTTTTTAATCTTAAAAGAACCTCTGGAATCGAAATTTTAGAGACCCTTGCGATATAATCTATCTCTACAGCTGAGAAACCGTGAATATCAATATTTGGATATTTTGTAGCAATGTGAGAGACTAGCTCTTCATACCATTGTATTTTTAATTTTGGATGGACGCCACCTTGAAATAAAATTTGAGTCCCACCAATTGCAATTAATTCATCTATTTTGCGATCGATTTCATCAAAGCTTAGTAGATAAGCATCCTCTTCATTAACATGTTTATAAAAGGCACAAAATTTACAATCAACCCAGCAGGTATTGGTGTAGTTAATATTTCTATCGACAATGAATGTTGTAATTTTTTCAGGGTGTAGCTGTAATTTTTTAGCACTGGCTAACTCTCCAAGCTCTCTTAAATCTCCATTTTTGATAAGGTCTAGAGCCTCATCAACACTTAATCTACTCACTTAATTTCCTTAAAATTTTTGTAGCGTATTGTATCAAAAACTGGCAAAATTCAAGCTTATTAAAATTGTAAAGAGAGCGTAATTAAAGAAAATCAAAACTTCTCTTGTTGTCTTATTAATGCTATTTACTGTATTTTATTATTTTTTTATTTGTAAATATGTATTATTGCGCTTTAAATTAAAGTGGTTAAATAATAAAAATAAGGTTGATAATTGAAAAAATATTATATTTTACTTCGATATAAGCCAAATTTAAGAATATTAAGCTCAGTGCAGTTTATATGTTATTTTGGTATGTGGTTTTCTCATACAGGGATTTTTGCTTTGCTTATTGAGCTTGATGCACCTGTGTGGGCTATTACTTTAGCTGCTGCAATGGCATTTATCCCAAATGTATTACTAGCACCAATAAATGGTGTTATTGTGGATAAATTTAGCCCTAAAAAACTAATGATGTTTATGCTTTTTATAGAGATTATTACTGTTTTTATGCTGATTTTTATAGATGATATTTCGTTGCTTTGGTTGCTTTTTATTATTATTTTTGTGCGGATGGGTGTTGGGGTTGTCTATTTTCAAACTGAGATGAGTCTACTACCAAATTTGATGACTAAAAAAAATTTAAAATTAGCTAATGAGATTCATTCTATTATTTGGGCAGTCTCATATACTGCTGGAATGGGGTTAGCTGGGATTTTTATCCACTATTTTGGGATAAAGGCGTCATTTTTGTTTGATTTTGGACTTTATATTGTGGGGTTAGGGCTTATTAGTAGGCTTAAAGCACCAGTAGTTATTAAAACAACTAGTCAAAATATTTTTAATATGATGAAAGATGGGCTAGGGTATATAAAGGCAAATCCAGTTTTAATGCATATAATATTTTTGCATTCATTTGTTGGGGTAACTGCGTATGATAATCTAGTAGCATTAATGGCAAAGTATCAGTATAAGGAGATTATGAGTATTTCTCTTATAATTGGTTTTATGAATATGACTAGGGCGATTTCTTTAGTAGTTGGGCCTATGATTTTGAGCAAATTTATAAATAATAAAACACTGATATGGTTATTTATTGGGGAATTTTTAGGTATTGGGTTGTGGGCTGTGTTGCAGTTTGATTATTATTTAGGGTTAATTGGACTGGTAGCGGCTGGATTTTGTACATCTACACTATGGTCATATACTTTTACAATGTTACAAAATAGCTGCGATAAGAGATTTTATGGTAGAGTAATAGCCTATAAGGATATGGTATATTATTTGGCATCTGCTACCATATCCTTTATGATTGGGATACTTTATGAAAGTGGTATAAGTTTAGCGATGATTACCTTTTTAATGGCAGTTATATTTTTATTTGGTGCTTTATATTATTTTATTCTATATAGGCGTTATACCTTTTTATAGTATGTACCTGATAGATCTATTATTTTGCTATATAGATCGCAATATGGCACCAAATCAGCACTACCAAAGTAAATTCGTCCATGTGGCTTTAAAATTTTGGCAAATCGCTCAATAGTTAAAAGTCGGTAATTCTCATCAAAATATATCATCATATTTCTAGATAAAATAATATCAAACTGCCCAAGTGCAAAGAGTGAATCATTAAATATATTTATAGTTTTAAATTCAATCATTGGCATTAGTTCTTGCTTAATTTTATAATCAGAATTGACTTTTTTAAAATATATCTCTTTTTGAGATTGCCTAATATTTTTGACTGATCGTTCGTTATAAATTCCCTCTTTGCATTTTTGAATCATATCAGAGTTTATATCAATTCCAGTGATTTTTAGACGGTATTTATCAATTCCAATGGTTTTAGCTAAAATTCCAAGCGAATACACCTCTTCTCCGCTACTACATGGAGCGCATAAAATTTTAACTGTATTACCACTTATGCTTAGAGTATTGGCATATTGCATAGCTGAGTTTAGCTGGTTTAGCTCACGCATAAAATATGTCTCATTTATGGTTATTAAATTTAAAAGTTCTTGTCTAAAGATCTTATCATGCTGAAATTTGCCACACAAGGTATGCATACTATCTATCTTTTTATGTTTGGCAAAATGAGCTATTTTATTTTTTATAATCTCTTTTTTGCTTATTAAATCATTGCCGCTATATCTTTTAGTTAGCTCGATAAATTCTAAAAGATCATTAATACTGCATTCAAAGTCGCTCATATGATAAACCTTTGCAAATTTGTTCTAATCATATCTAAATTGGCAATTTCTAAATTTGGATTTATATCTTTAGCACGCCTAGGCATTCCATAAACTATAGCTGATTGCTCATTTTCTGCTATACATTTTGCACCAGCTTTATATAGTTCATTTAATCCACTAGCACCATCATCGCCAATGCCAGTTAGCAGTATTCCCATTACATCAATTACTTTGCAAATTGGTACAGCCGATTTAAATAACATATTTACATTTGGATTATATGTAGTAGTAATTCCGCTTTGATCAATATTTGCAGTTGGGATTTGAGAATTTAAAATAATGCTATTTTGCTCACAGATATAGATTTTGTTTTTTAGTGTTACTTTATTATTTAGCAACTCAACTTCTGAGTTTAGCTCTTGGCTAAGCCTATTAGCAAAAGAGCCAACAAAATTTTTACTCATATGTTGAGCGATAATAATGGAGGCATATGATGGCAAAGTAATACCAGTTAGAAGCTTTTTTAGATGACCTGGACCACCAGTGGATGCACCGATTAAAATTAGCTTTTGTTTCAAATCACACTCCAAAAATTAGATTTTAAAAGTATAATATATTTAGGCTTAAAAGCCGTTTTATCTTTTTTAGCTATAATTGCCAAATTTAAAAAAAGTAATTCACAAGGTTTTATAGATGGTAGAAGATAGCAAGAACCCTTTTGATGATTTTAATGCCGTTTCTAGAAGTATGGGAGTACCGCCAGAATATTTAGATTTTGATATTTTAGAGATTTATACCAGCTATAAAAATAACCCACAAAGCGATATGGCTTTAGCTACTGATATGAGTATATTTGATGATGATGCATTTTTTGTCGATGAGAAGTTATTTATCATTCAATCTTATAAGGTTAAATTTTATGATATTAGAAAAGAGAATAGGGCTCACCTACCTAAAATTAGTCTAGGAGCCAATCGAACTGGTACCAAGGTTGCTGTCACGATAAAAGAAGATACATTAGCAAAGTATACACCAACATTTGAAAAAGAACTAGTAAATGCAATATATAAAAAGATGCTAAAGGCTGGATTTTTAATCGGTATTAGAGATCATGGTTTTAGAAAAAAAATATCCAAATTAACCTCAATCTTAAGAATCAAAGAGATAATAGATAAATCTGAAACTATAGTAATTGCTACTGGAGTAGAACCAGAACCATCTACAGATGATAAGCTAATTCAATACTATAAAAATAATGGCAAAGAAGATACTGGTGATGATAAGACCAAAGGCAGAAGAGATATAGATAGGGGATTTTTACATAGTGTTTTAGAAGGTGATTTAATAATGGAATACCTAAAACCAATACGTGGTAAACATGGTAAAAATCTAAAAGGCCAAGTAATTCCAGTTGATGATCCAAAAACTACCCAAGAGGTTCAAATAACCGTTGGGCCAAATATTAAAGTAGATGAGGTTGTAGATTGTATCAAATATATCGCTTTAAAAAGCGGTTATGTAAGTGAAGAGAATAATAAATTTGATATTAAAGAAGAATTAGATGTAAATGCGATAAATTTAAAATCAACCGGTTCGATTACTACTGATTTAGCATCTGATGTAAAGATAAATGTCAAGGAGAGCAATTACTTAAAAGATGCTATTGGCGCTGGAATGAAAGTTGAGACTACCGAAGTAAGAGCCAGTGGAAATGTAGGCCCTGATGCAATTATAAAGGCTAAAACCGTAGTAATTGAGGGCAATACTCACGCCCAATCAAAGATATATGCGCAAAATGCAAATATCTCGTTACATATGGGATTTTTAGAGTGTGACGAGGCTCGCATAGATAGATTAGAAGGTGGCAAAGTGCGAGCCAAGGTAGTTCATCTAAATCGTGTTTTAGGCGGAGATATAGAAGCCGATGAGATATATATACAGACTTTGCACTCAAACTCAACGCTAAAAGCTTCAGCATTGATTAGTCTTGAAGAGTTAAAAGGTGATAATAATAAATTTATTGTTGATGTTAAGAATGTACTAAATGCAAATGGGGATATAACCGCTCATAGCGCAAGAATGAAAGTTTTAGAAGATGAATTAAAAGCACTTCCAAAAGAGCTTGAATTTAAAAGAAATATAATCGATAGTAATAAACATTCTATCAATATGATAAAAGAGCGCCTTATGCAAATGAGACAAGAAGGCGCTACTCCACCAGCTGCATTTTTGAAAAAATTAAAAGATTTTCAAGGATTGGTAGCCGAGTATAATCAAATTTTAAAAAGCATAAATTCTAAGCAATCAGAATTAGCAACACTAAAAGATGAATTAGTAAGTATGGAGAGTATAATCTTTAATGCTAAAATTATAAATAGGGATCGTTGGACTGAGTTAAATGAGATTAAATTTAAACTTATTGAACCGCCAATTGATATAAAATACAGCACTAAAGAGAATGAGATTATTAGAGTAATGACTCTCAAAGCTGGCGTGAATGGATATGAGATAAAAAGGTCAAATGAGATATGATAAAGGCAATCGAAGGTTTAATTACAAAAAAAGAACCAACTCAGCTTTGGATAAAGTGTGCTGGAATCACGTATGGAGTAAATATATCTTTATTTACTAGTGCAGCTTTGCAAAAGGGAGAAAATATAGAGTTATATATTACACAGATTATTAGAGAAGATGCAAATTTATTATATGGATTTTTAAAAGAGAGTGAACAAAGAATATTTGAACTGCTTTTAAAAGTTAATGGTATTGGTGCTTCTACTGCGATGGCGGTTTGTTCATCTCTTAATCCTGATGAATTTAGTGCTGCTGTTATAAATGGGGATGATGCTGTGCTAAAGCGAGTTCCAGGGATTGGACCAAAAACTGCTAGAACATTAATAGCCCAGTTGAGTGATGCAAAATTAGTCGAGATAAGTAGTGCTAGCAGTAGTAGTAGCGAGGCCTTTATGGCGCTAGAGAGTTTAGGCTTTAAGCGTGATAAAATAAGTGTTGCACTAGCTAAATGTACTAGCAATGATACGGCCTCTTTAATTAAAGAGGCGCTTAAAATATTGGCTTAAAGGATAGTGATGAATTATGGTATAGTTTTTGGTGGGGCAAGCTGGGAGCATGAGATTAGCATTGTTTCTGCTGTAGCAATCAAAAAAGCGCTAAAAGCAGATTTACAATTTATATTTGTTGATGCTAATAGAGAGTTTTATCTAATCAATCCAAGCGATATGAGAGCAAATTTTTTTAGCTCTCAAAAATATAAAAAATGTAAAAAACTCTATCTAAGGCATGGTGGATTTGTAACTCATGGAATATTTGGAGTTAAAGAAATTAGCGTAGATTGTTATATAAATTTAATTCATGGTTGTGATGGCGAAGATGGTAAAATAGCTGGAATGTTTGAGTTTTATTCACTTAAATTTATTGGCCCACGACTTGAGGCAAGCGTAATGAGCTACTCAAAGGTTTTGACTAAGTTATTAGCACTAAAATGCGGAGTTAAAACGCTAGAATATGAGGTGATTAATAGGGAACAAAAGCCAAATTTACCATTACCATACATTCTAAAACCTTCCCATCTTGGCAGTAGTATAGGTGTAAGTGTTGTAAGCAATGAAAAAGAGCTTGATTATGCATTAGATGTTGGATTTGAATTTGATGGTGAGATTTTAGTTGAGCCGTTTATAGATGGAGTTAGGGAGTTTAATTTAGCCGGATTTAGAGTAGGGCAAAATCTCGAGCTATCTATTATCGAAGAGCCTAAAAAAGGCAAAATGCTAGATTTTGAGCAAAAATATATGAGCTTTGCAAGCTCAAGCTCAAATGAGGCTGATATTAGTAAAGAGCTAAAAGATAAGATTAAAGAAGCCTTTAGCAAGATTTATGTTGGCGGTGGATTTGATGGAGCGCTTATTAGATGTGATTTTTTTGTTATTGGCGATGAGGTTTATTTAAATGAGATTAACCCAAATCCGGGTAGTTTGGCTAACTATTTATTTAGCGACTTTAGTGCATCTTTAGCTAGACTTGCAAGCAATATAAAAGTAGAGAAAAAAATCCCAATTGATTATAAATATATTCACTCGATTACTAGTAATAAGGGCAAATTAGCCTAATTTTAGAGCCTTGATTTAAGGCTCTAACTGCTTAATTCATCACTACTAAAGTTAAATTTATGTATAATTTTATGTATAATTCTACATAAAGGGGCATCGATGGCAAAGTTTAGCAAAGATGAAATTTATACCGCCACACAGATGGTGCGAAATTTTAGCTCGATTTTAAACGATATCTCACAGGCTAAAAAAAAGCGTGCCTTCATCGTCAAAAATAACCGCTTTGAAGCGGTGATGATAAATATGGAAGAGTATGAGCGTCTAAGCGAGGCCGTAACGCTGCTAGAAGCAATTTATAATAGAAAAAAAGAGAGCTAAAATGGCGATAAAAGAGATAGAATATAATGGATTAAAATATTCTCTAAGCTATGAAATAATAGGGCAAAATGGAGTTAAAAATATACTGATTTTGCACGGCTGGGGAGCAAATAAAGAGCTGATGAAAAGAGCATTTAGTAAATATTTGAATCAATTTAACTGTGTATATTTAGATCTACCTGGATTTGGGCTTAGTAGTACTTTAGAAGCACCACTTTGTACTAATGATTATGCTAATATCGTGAGCAAATTTATTCGTAGTTTAGGAATTGAGTTTGAGATAGTTATGGGTCATAGCTTTGGTGGAAAGATAGCAGCGCTGTTAAATCCAAGATATTTGATTTTGCTTAGTAGTGCTGGAATAATTAAACAAAAACGCTTTAGCGTGAGAGCAAAAATTGCTATTTTTAAGATTTTAAAGAGTATTGGATTGGGAAGATTTTGGCGAATTTTTGCTACAAAGGATATAAGTGGAATGAGTAAAATAATGTACGAGACGCTTAAAAATGTCGTAGATGAAGATTTTAGCGATATTTTTGCTAGTCTAAACAGTAACGCACTTATTTTTTGGGGGATTAGCGATGATGCTACGCCGCTTAGTAGCGGAGAGAATATAGCTAAATTAATAAAAAATAGTCAATTTTATTCGCTTGATGGTGATCATTTCTTTTTCTTGCAGCATAGTAAATACATTGCTAAAATCATAACTGAAACTACTAAAAAGGATCGATAATGATTATAGAATTAGTAATCTCAACTATTGCTAAATTTGGTTTTACTATGGCACTTGGATACTATTTAATTAGCGCTTTGCAGTGGTTTAGTTATAAAATTAAGCGAGTGATTTTTCACTATACTAAACCGATGTGGCATATATATTTTATCGTTTTACCGCTATTTATAATGGCGTTTTGCTGGCATTATGTCTATCAAATTTGCTTAGCAGTAATTTATATATCTCTTTTAGCTTTGTGGGCGTATCGATTGGATAAGAGGGTTGTAATGACTGCTAGAGTGAAGCGGTATTTTGCTTTTTTGATTGCTGGTTTTGTATTATTTACTCTTTGCCCATATAGCCAAAATGCTATTTATCATACAATTTTTAGTATTATTTTTTCATTGATTTTAAGCGGTTTGAGTGAAAAAATTATAGCTATTAGATACAAAAAAATCGCTAAGACAAAGCTAAATTCAATGAGTGATTTAAAAATTATTTTAGTAACGGCAAGTTTTGGTAAAACAAGTATTAAAAATTTTATCTATGATATAGCTAGCAAGGAGTTAAAAACTCATAAAACTCCACGGAGTGTAAATACATTGCTTGGAATTATTCGTGATATTAATGAAAATTTACCAAGTGATTGCCAGATTTATATTGTTGAGGCTGGGGCTAGGTTGCGCGGTGATATTGATGAGATTGTTAAATTTATAAATCCTCATATTGTGGTGATTGGGCAGATTGGTGGGGCACATTTAGAGTATTTTGGCTCGCTTGATGAAGTAAGAACTGCTAAGCTTGAAGCATTAAATTCAAACCGTCTAGCTACTTGTATAGCTCATAGTTCTACAAATTTACAAGGCAAAGCAGTAATTTACGATGAACTAATTAGCGGAGTCAAAAGTAGTCTTGATGGGGTTGAGTTTGATATGAAATTAAATAATCAAAAGAGCCATTTTAGCGCTAAAGTACTTGGCGAATTTAATAGTTATAACCTTGGAGCTGCATTATTGGCCGCTAGTTCTGTTGGGGTTAAAAATTTAAGCTTAGATAACATAAAGAGTGTAGAACATAGGCTTCAAAGAATTGATGCTGGTGGCAAGATTATAATCGATGATAGTTTTAATGGAAATTTGCAAGGAATGATAGCAAGCTATAGATTGGTGAGTGAATTTAAGGGGCGTAAAATCTTGTTAACACCAGGAATTGTTGAGGGTGGAAGCGGAGTAAATCGCAAGCTTTCAAAGGTAATAAACGAAGTCTTTGATATTGTAGTAATAACAAGTGCGTTAAATGAGTCTGAGCTGGTTTTAGATTTAACTAGGCCTGAAGTGGTGCGTCTATTTGACAAATCTAAGATGAGTGAATTTTTAGCGCAACATACAATAAGTGGAGATTTGATTTTATTTAGTAATGATGCACCAAGTTTTATATAAATTTATTTTAATTGCTTTTACACTGGATTTGTGGCTTATCAATGCTAATTAATCCAGTGATTGGCTCAAGATTTATATATATGCAGTTGCCATTTTGGTGAGTGAGGCGAATTTGGCATGTAGAGGTAATTAGATTATGCGTGGAGTTATTAGCACTTTTTGGATTACCTTTAAATGGTCGTCCAAGATTATCAAAGCTAATTCTAGTTGAGCCACTTTGAGAACAACCACCTAAAAGCTCTACATCATTTAGGTTAAATTTTTCCATCAAATCTAGCTCATCAGTTGGATTAATGGTAGAGATTCCAGCGTGTGAGACTGATAAAACCTTAGCTGGATTTAGCGGATTTTTAGCAATTTCCTTTCCATCTGGACTTCCGCTATATCCTCCACTATCGCTAAAGATTGAATAATATAATACTTTTTTACCAGCAACTGTTTTAGTGAAGTAAATTTGCCATCTAGATTTAGTCCAGTTTTTATCTTCTGGGTTAAATTTATCATCTGTGAGTGCTAAAAACTGCGTATATCTTATATGGCTAGCAACTTGATTTGCTGCTCGTGCTAGGTCATCATTTTTGAAATTTATGGTTGTGATTGAGAGTAAAACACCAATCACAACCATTACAATTACCAATTCAAATAGGCTAAAAGCTTTTATTTTTTGCATAGATAAAATTTAGCTATGGATTTATTAAATTTATATATTTTTATTTGTTCGCATGATTTTTTATAAGTAGTATCTAAATAATAGTTACCGCCCATTGGAATTCCATAAAATTTTAGCCTTAGAGCTAGATTTGGGTTGGTTGAAATAGCAGTAATTTGGCGATCTTTTAGAGCCTTTGCTAGCTCTTTTGCAATGTCATATTTATAGGCAAAGTGATTTTTAGGATTATCTAGAAAAATATATAAATATTGATGAAAAATAATAGCTAAACTATTTAGTGCTAATGTAACTAAAACAATAATACAAATCAACTTATAAAGTACTCTAAAACGTGGTAAGCGTGATCTATATGAACTAAAAAATGTTCTTACCATTGCTGGTACTAAAATCACACAAAATGGTAAAAATAATTCTAATTCTACACGTTGACGCATAGAAAGAAGCAAGCATACACCAAGGGCAGTTAGGCTAATAAACCATAAAAAACTCTTAATTTCTTTAATACAAATCCTATAAATCGTATATATAAAGTATATAAAAAGCAATGGTGAAAATACCGCAGCAAATACCGCTATTGAGTCTAGGAAATATCCACGTGGTTTTCCGCTAGATTCTAAACCATTTAAATAGTACCACACTATGCAAAAAAATGCGCCAATTATGGCAAATTTTTTATCTCTGCTAAAAAGTCCAAATAGCATAATAGCCAGATAAAGTGCGATGAATGGTTTGCTAAAAAATAGACTCAAAGCCAGTATTAAGCTCATTAAGATATACATTTGTCGTTGCTGTAAAAATACTACAATAAGCGTAATAAATATCGCAATACTAGCTTGATTGATTATTAATGCACTAACTAGTACGCCAGGTAAAAACATATATAAAATTGCAGCTATCACGCAGTCGCTTTGGCGTTTTAGGATTCTTAGAGAAATGATGTAGATTAGTAGTGAGTTTGCAATATGAAGTGTTAAAAATAGACCACGGATTACTATCTCATTATCGCCAAAAATAGAGCTAATATAGCGTAATATAAAACCTAAATTTGAGTTGCTATAATAAATTTGTGCTTCATAATAGCTAATGCTTAATCCGCTCATGCTAAAGATTAAAAGAGCTGAGTTTAAAGCTAGGGCTATAAAAAGCCAAAATATATTAAGCCTTGATATCACGAATCACCAAAATAAAAATTAATGAAATAAAGCTAATAACGCTAAGAAGCCATAAAAAGGCATTCCAGCCAAAAGGCATATAAATAAGTCCAGGGATAAAGCTACCAAGCGCTCCGCCAAAATAGTAAAAGCTTACATAAAGACCATTTGAGATTCCTTTATGTGTTGTAGCCATCTTATTTATAAATCCACTAGCAATAGAGTGGGCTATAAAATTTCCAAGGCAAAAGACTACCATTGCTACAAAAATAAGTCCAAAACTCTCAATCCTAAAAATTTGAATAGCAATGATAAGGGTTATGATTCCAGCTATTATAGCAGTTATTGGACTGCGAAATAGAGCTGTAATTTTTTTAGTATTAAACGCAATTAAAACACCAATTAAATAGCCAATATATAGCATTCCAGCCTTTGATGAATTATAGTTTTCATCAATTCTAGCTAGTTCAAATGGGATAAAGTTAAGCATCGCTTGAAATGTAAAAAATATCCCAAAAATCATTAAAAATATATAAAGATTATGACGAAGCTTTAGAGTATGGATTACATCTATTAAGTGTGGTTTTAGGTAGCTAGCTTTGATATTTTTGCTAAATTTAAGTAGTAAAATTGAAGCAAAAATAGCAACGCAGCCAATAATAAAGAAAAATGGTCTCCAGCCAAATATATCTGTAAAAAATCCACTTAATGCTCGCCCCATAAATCCACCAATAATAGTAACTCCAATATATATACCAATAGCACTTGCTACATTATCTTTTGATGAAATTTGGCTTATATAGCTCATTATTCCAGTTAGCACAGCAGGGATTAGCAACCCTTGAAATCCTCTAATATTTAATAATAAAAAGTATGAATTAGCAAAGCTAAAAATAATCTCGCTAATACCAAGAAGTAAAAACGCTACGACTAAGATATTTTTAATAGCAATTTTTTCAAGTAGATAGCCATAAAATATTCCAGCAAATGCTAGTGGAGTCATTATCGCAGTAGTAAATAGAGCAGCTTGAGTTTTAGATATACCAAGTTCACTTTCAAATATAGGACCAATTGGCTGGGTTGCATAAAGAATACATAGTGTAAGTCCTGTGCAAAAATAATATATTAAAATCTCAGCTCGCATAATCATCTATTCTAAACTTAAATCCCAAAAAAACTCAATCCAATCATCAGCTTCTTTGATAGTAAAATCAGGTAACATCAAAGCTTTTGGCTTATAAAATATAGTAGCTACAGCAATTTCTAAATTTGGATATAATCTACTGATCTCTTTTTTGATAGCTACCATAGATTTGCCACTATCGATAATATCATCTGTAATTAATACTCTTTTGAATTTGCTTAGATCTGGGATATTGTAGATTTTGACAGTATCTAGCTTTGTAGTATTTTCATAATGTATAGAGTTTAGACTAAAACAATCTCTAATATTAAGCGCATTTGCTAAAAAGTGAGCTAGAGTTAATCCACCTCTAGCAATACCTAAAATAACCTCTGGATTAAATTCATCTCTAGCTCTTTTAGCTAAAATTTTGGCATCATGTTCAAATGAGCTAAAATCATAATATGTCATATTTTTAGCCTCCAATTATTGATTTAAATAGATTAGGTGCTGAACTAGCAATAAAGGCAAATAGGCTAATAATAGCTAGTGTACTTACGCCTAAATTTAGATCTTCCCATTTTCTTAGTGCTAATTTAATAATAAAATATGATATAAATCCTACGCTCAATCCTATTGTAATAGAGTATGTAAGTGGCATTAATATCACAGTTAAAAATGTTGAAACGCAAATAGCTGGATCTTTGTAGTTGATTTTGCCAAGTTCACTAAACATTAAAATACCTACCATTACAAGTACTGGATAGATAGCATTAGCTGGAATAGAGCCAAATAGTGGTAAGAAAAATAGGGTAAATATAAAAAACACTCCTATAAATACAGCCGTAAGTCCTGTTCTGCCACCAGCTTCTACACCGCTTGCACTCTCTACACATGTTATAATTGTACTTGTACCTATAATGGCTCCACCCATGCCAGCTATTGCGTCGCTTTCTAAATTTTTGGCTAATTTTTTTTCGCCATCAGCGTGTGTAAATAGATTGGCTCTATTTCCAACTCCAGTAAGGGTGCCAATACTATCAAATAGGTGAGTAACAAATAGTGTTAAAACTGCTGGAAGTAAAGAAATTTTAAGAGCTGAGAGAATATCTAACTCCCCAAAAATTGGAGCGATGCTAACAGGTATCGAGATTATCTCTTTTGGTGTTTCATAAATTCCAAATATCCACGCTCCAATTGATGTTACAGCAATTGCCAAAACAAATCCTCCACGCAGTTTTAAAGTCCAAAATAGTATCATAAATATAATCCCTATAACACCAACTAAAACTTTAGGATCGCTAATATTGCCAATAGCAACTTTAGTATCTGGACTAGCAACTATTAAACCCATTTTAGATAGACCAATAAAACATATAAATGCACCAATACCAGCACTTATAGCACACCTAAGATCTAGTGGGATATTTTTGATAATCCAAAGGCGAAAGTTTGTAAAACTCAAAATGGTAAATATCGCCGAGCTGATAAATATAGCCCCAAGTGCAGTTCGCCATGGAATTTGCATACCAATTACCATGCTATATGTAAAGTAAACATTTAATCCCATTCCCGTGCTTAGTGCTACTGGTGTGTTAGCCCATAAGCCATTAAAAATAGTTGCTAGAATCGTGATAAGGGCTGTCGCTACCAATAAAGCTTCCTTTGGCATACCAGCATCGCTTAAGATAAGCGCATTAATTGGAACTATGTAAAGTATAGCCAAAAATGTAGTAAGAGCTGCATTTAGCTCGGTTTTTACAGTTGTATTGTTTTGTTTGAGCTTAAATATATCCATATTTCTTTCTAATTGTATATTATAAGTTCATTATATAGGCTATCTCTTTGAACTGGTATAAATCCACTTGTTTGAATTAGCTCTATAAATTCTTTTTGACTTTTACCATTTTTACTTGCTGCTCCAGCACTGCTTTGAATACTCTCTTTTTCTATCGTTCCATCTAGATCATCAGCACCAAATTCTTGTGCTACAAGAGCTAAATTTAAAGTAGAAGTAGCCCAGTATGCCTTGATATGATTGATATTATCAAGCAAAATTCTACTAATAGCCATAGTTTTTAATATCTCAACTGAGCCTAAAAATGGGATATTTTTAAGATAGTTATTATCTCTTTGATAGACTAATGGGATAAAAGCATTAAATCCACCGCCGTTATTTAGAGCTAGGGAGCGATCTTGTAGCGAGCGAATTCTAAGGATATGATCGATTCTATGCTCTTTGTTTTCTATATGACCAAATAGCATTGTAGCGTTGCTTTGGCGACCTTTTTGATGCCATAAAGAGTGAATTTTAAGCCAGTTATTACTACTTACTTTGCCTTTGCAGATCTCAGCTCTAATGCCCTCATCAAATATTTCAGCTCCTCCGCCAGGCATACTATCTACACCATACTCAATCATCTTTTCTATCACTTCTTCATAGCTTAAATTATGTTTTCTATGCAAGTAATCAACCTCTGCTGCAGTAAGTGCTTTTATGTGTAAATTTGGATATTTATTTTTTATCATTTTAAATATCTCTAGATACCATTGCCATGATACATTTGGATTGTGAGCAGAGACTATATGTATCTCTTTGGCTCCGTTTAATACGCTTTTATCTACTGTTTCAATAATTTGCTCATAGCTCATTGTATAACTCTTATCAGCGCTTTGTCTATGAGATGAAAAGGCGCAAAATTTACACACATCAGCACATAAATTAGTCGGATTTATATGGCGATTTATATTAAAATATACCTTTTTACCATTTTTAGCTTCTCTGATTTTATTGGCATATTTGCCTAGAGTAAATAGATCTAAATCATAAAGCTTGATACCATCATCAAATTCCAATCTTTGATTGTTTTCTAACTTGTCTATTAAATTCATAATCCTACCTAAAAAATAAAACTTAAATTATATGCAAAAGAGACTTAAAAAGATTTTATTTGCGTTAAATTTAGTCTAATATTACATTTATATTCTTACCCTCTTTAGCATTAATGGCTTTAATGGCTTTTGAGTCTAGTTTAGCTGGAGTTAGGTAGCCATTTTCTACCATTAGCTCGATAGTTGAGCGAAATATTGGCAATGCGCTCCATGAAGCATAGTAGTATGGATATGGCTTCATTGGTTCACGTACTAAAACGCCAATTGTATATTCCTTGCCTTTAGCATCACGGACAAAGCCAAAGAAATTTGCATTATAGCGCTTATCGCTATAACCGCCACTTGTAGCGATATGTGCAGTACCAGTTTTGCCGCCAATTATTAGGCCTGGGATTTGTGTTCTTTTAGCGGTTCCATTAGGACTTTCTACAACTTTGATTAGGATATCTTTCATCTTTTGAGCTTGAGCTTTTGAGAGAATTTGGGTAAACTCTTGTTCTTTGTATTTATAGGTTTTAGAATCTTTTTCTAGATGACTAGCTATGCGTGGTGTAACCATAACACCATCATTTGTGATTGCATTATAGGCGCTTAGAAGCTGTATAAATGTAGCTTGGACGCCATAACCATAGCTTAGCGTGGATTTATATACCTTATTTTTTAGTTTAGAGATTGATGGTATATTGCCAACTTGTTCATAGCTTAGATCTATTCCGCTCTTTTGAGAAAATCCAAATTCTAAAAGACCATTATAAAGTTCAAATTCGCTTAATCTATCTACAATTTGAATCATACCAACATTGGAAGATTCTACGATTACATCTTGGGCGCTTAGGGTATCATTTTTATGACTGTCAGTGATTGTTCGTTTACCTAGTTTATATTTACCACCATAGACATTTATTATCTCAAGCGGATCGATTTTGCCAGCTTTTAAAAGTAGGGCAAAGATAAATGGTTTCATAACTGAACCCATCTCATAAGCGTATTCGCTTGCTGTTGAATTTAGTGATTGGTAATCTTTTTTAGTGATACTTGATGGATTGTATCTAGAGGTAGAAACTAATGAAATTATAGCTCCACTTTTAGCCTCCATAACGCCTATTATAACTTCTTTAGCAATTAGTTCATTCATCTTTGCTACAGCCATTTTTTCTAATATTTTTTGTAGTTTTAATGGAATATTTAGCACGACATTATAGCCATCAATACGGCGAGATAGCTCAGCGTCTTTACTTAAAATTATTGTATTTGCTAGATCTCTTGGTCCTTTTGTTAGCTCATCTTGAGTAGAGGATAACAAGTTATCATATACTTTTTCAATTCCCTTTACTCCTTCAACTTTTGTAATACCATCTATTTCAATCTTTTTAATGTAGCCAATAGCTGGCGTTAAAGCGTCACTTGCCATATATATTCGTCTTTCACCGCTTTCTATAATGCTCATTCCTTGAGTAGAGACTATACCGGTTTTTGGATCTTGATATGCGATAAATACTTTATTTCTATATAGCTTTCTAGCTAACTCTTTTAGATATGCAGCACCCTTGGCATCAATCTCATATGATAGAGTTACTAAGCCTTTTTTTGCTAGGATTTTTCTAATTTTTTTAGGGTCATCACCACTATATAAAGTGTATAGTTTGATAAATAACTCTTTTTTATTTGGATCAATATTTCTAGTATCTACCATCGCTTTAAAGAGTTTTTGACTGCTTGCTAGGCTAAAACCATCTTGGCTTAATATAGAGCCACGCATAGCACTGGTATAGTCGCTACTTTGGAGTTTTGGAAGGCGACGCTCGATACTAGATCGGTAAAATATAACTGTTAAGAATATAAAGATACCAAGAACAATTAGCAAAAATACTACATATACTTTGCTTTGGCTACTATTTTGGCTCATTATAGCTGTGTTCTTGCTATCTCTTTATAAGCGCTTATAGCTTTATTTCTTACTTCTAGCATTAGTTTCATGCTAGTTTCTGCTTTGCCGATTGCAATCGCTGCTTGGTGTAGATCTTTTACTTCTCCAGTTGCTAGATCAGCTACTGCTTTATCAGCTTTTTGTTGGACGTCATTTAGTTCGCCTAGAGTTTTGGTTAAAATATCAGAGAAACTTTGGTCTAGTAAATTATCATTTTTACTACTTTTTTGCTCTAATGGATTTAAATTTGATATATTATTAATGTTCATTCAATTATCCTTTCATCATATCAATAGCACTTGTCGCTATCGCTTTGGCACTTTGAAATGCTGATACATTTGCTTGGTATGCTCTTGTTGCTTCTATTAAATCCGCCATCTCAATGACTGGATTTATGTTTGGTAGCATTACATAACCTTTTTCATTTGCATCTGGGTGAGTTGGATCAAATTTCATTTTAAAATCTTTATCATCACGTACGATTTTATCGACTACCACAGTTGAGATCGCAGGTTTTGGAAATCTTGGCGCATCTGGATCATCTAAAGGATTCTCATTTTCTAAAAAGTCATTTTTAGCATTTAGTTGTTTATTTAGCTCTTTATCAAATTCAATTGCCTTAAATACAACCTCTTTACGGCGGTATGGGCCGCCTTCGGCAGTTCTAGTAGTATTTGCATTAGCTATATTTGAGCTAATTACATTCATTCTAAAGCGTTGCGCACTAAGTCCATATCCACTAATATCAAAATCACTTAAGTATGCCATTATTTATCCTTTATATTTTTCCACTTGCGTCTATTACGCTTTTAAAGATATCGCCATGTTTTTTGCTAGCTGAATCTAGTGCTTGAATCATTAAAACATTTTTACTCATTTCGCTAGTTTCGATATCTAGATCGACAGTATTAGCGTCATTTCTAGCCATATGACCATCTCTTAGATATATAGTTGGAATCTTAACTGATGGAAAATCGATTGCGGCAAAATGTTTATCATTTGTTCTAGCGAGTTCTAATTTTGGCTCACTAGCACCTAGTTTATATACCTCTCTTTTTTTTTCTATTAAAGCGGTTTCAAAATCGATATCTTTAGCTTTATAAAAAGGAGTATCGATATTTGCAATATTGCTAGCTATTAATTGGTTTCTAGCAACCCTACTACCAAGAGCCGAATCTACTAATTGTTTTGATTTGCTAGTACTAAAACCTGCGTACATCATATATCCTTTTTAAATTTATTGCAATACATAAGCAATATTTATTCCAAATTTAACTCTAAATCTTTAAAATTTTCAAATCCGCTTGATTGATTTGATTTTATCTTAAGCAGAGTCAAAAATTCATCCCTAGCTAAATCCTGAGCTCCCATAAATTTAAGATGAGGATTCATTACTTGTGCATCTATGATAAAATCATATTTTGCCAAGGTTTTAGCTAGTGTTACTAGGGCTACTTTGGAGGCATTTTTGCCTTTACTAATCATACTTTCACCACAAAAAATCTTACCAAAAATCAGCCCATAAAGTCCGCCAATAAGCTCATCATTATAATAGACTTCCACACTGTGAGCGTAGCCTAATTCGTGCATCTTAATATAGCTATCTACAACATTTTGATCTATCCAAGTTGGCTCATTTTGTTCTCTATGAGTTTTGCAAAAATTTATAAAATTTGCAAAATTATAATCAAATTTAACTCTATAATCCCTTAAAAATGGTTTTAAACTCTTTTGAATTTTAATATTTTGTGGATAAAATATTGCCCTTGGGTCGGGGCTATGCCAAAATATCACCCCATCACACGGCCATGGAAAAATACCATGCATATACGCATCAAGTAAAATTTCACTACTTAGGTTACCACCATATGCTAGTGGAGCGTCTTTTGGAGCAGTTAATGGATTTGGAAAAATAGAGTTCATTAGCTATTTTGCTTGGATAAATTTAAACTCAAACTCACTGCCATTAAAATCAATATTGGCAGTACCACCATTTTTTAAAGCACCAAAAAGCAGCTCTTTGGATAGCTTAAGATTGATTTTATCTTTAATAGTTCGTTTAAGATTTCTAGCGCCAAATTCGCTACTATATCCAAGTTTAATAATCTCATTAATCGCATTTTTGCTAATAGATATAGAGATTTTTTTGGCTGATAGCTCTAGCTCTTTTATCTCTTTTTGGACTATTTTTTCTAAGACTTCGTGGCTTAGAGTGTTGAAATTTATAATCTTATCAATTCTATTTCTAAACTCCGCAGCAAAAAATCCCTTCACAGCTCTATCTGTTTTATCGCTATCATCTTTATTAAAGCCCATAATCGGTGCTTCTTTGGTGCCCAAATTTGAGCTCATTATGATAATTGTATTTTTAAAATCACTCTTATTTCCACTTGCATCACTTAGAGTTGCGCTATCAAAAATCTGTAAAAATATATTTAATAGCTCTGGATGAGCCTTCTCAATCTCATCAAACAAAATCACGCTATAAGGGTGCTTTTTAACCATATTTGTAAGCATTCCGCCATTTTCAAATCCTATATATCCAGGAGGTGCGCCAATGAGCTTAGCTACGGCGTGTTTCTCCATATATTCGCTCATATCAAATCTCTCAAAATGGATATTTAAAGCATTTGCTAGCTCTTTTGCTAACTCAGTTTTACCCACACCGCTACTTCCAGTAAATAAAAATACACCAATTGGCCTATTTGGCTCATTTAATCCTGCGTATGATGTGATTAAAGCGTCATTTAAGCTCTTTATAGCTAGGTCTTGGCCAAATATTTTTTGGTTTAATATAGTGGATAGATTTTTTAAAATTTGAGTGTTATCAGAGCTTGTTTGGATATTTGAGATATTGGCTATTTTAGAGACAATTTCATTGATTTTGGCTTTTGTTACGCTTTTTTTATTCTCGATATTTGCCGATGCGCCAGCCTCATCAATGATATCTATAGCGCTATCAGGCAGAAATTTGTCAGTTAGATATCTCTTAGCCATCTCTATACTTTGGCTTAAAATTTCATCGCTATATTTGACATTATGAAATTTCTCATAAGTTGGCCTTAAGCCTTTTAATATCTCTAAGGTCTCTTCTTTGCTTGGTTCGGCGACATCTATTTTATTAAATCTACGAAGCAAGGCTCTATCTTTATTGAAATTTCTAAACTCGCTATAAGTAGTTGCGCCAATACACCTTATATCACCATTTGCTAAGTGTGGTTTTAAGATATTTGCCGCATCTTGGCCATTGTCATTGCTCCCTGTGTTTAGGATAGTGTGAATTTCATCTATGAAAATTATATGATTTTTATTATCTTTTAAGCGATTTATAATCTCTTTTAATCTCTCTTCAAACTCACCCCTATACTTCGCTCCAGCTAAAATAGCAAAGATATCTAAGCTAAAAATCACGCTATCTTTTAATCTATCAGGAACCTTTCCATCTACTATTCTTTGGGCTATTCCTTGGACTATTGCGGTTTTACCAACTCCAGCTTCGCCTACAAAAATCGGATTATTTTTCTTATGTCGGCATAGAATTTGAAGAGCTTTGTCAATCTCTTTATCTCTATTTATCACAGGGTCTATTTGATGATTTTTGACTAATTCATTTAAATTTGTAGCTACAGATAGTAGCTCATTATCATCTAAATTTAATCCGTGAAATTCAAGTAGTTGATAGGCTTGTGAGTTTTTATCGCTCAAAATTTCATCCAAAAAATCTTCAATTCCAAAATTTTCCTCAGCAGTAATGCTAGAGAATAATTCACTAAGCTTATGAGTAAGAATTGGTGGCTTTTTTTCGCTAGATTTTGGAGACTCTTTGAGTATATTTATTAGATCATTTCTTAAAGCTATAACATCATTAATACCGATATTTTCTAGAATTTTTATAAATTCCTTATCAAATGTTAGAGCATATAAAATATGTTCGGTACTAATATACTCATGCGATTCGCTTAAAGCTAGATCGTTTGCTTGTTTTATTGATATTGCTAGATTTTGTTCTATCATTGATCCTCTTTTATAACGCATTTTAATGGAAATCCATTTGCCTTAGCTAGGCTTAGGGTTTGGTTTTGCTTGGTTTGTGCGATCTCTTTTGTGTAAATTCCGCAAACAGCGCTACCATTTTTATGAATTTTCATCATCAATTCTATAGCTTGCTTTAGCTCTTTATTGAAAATTTCACAAAGCACCATCACTACAAAATCCATTGTAGTTACATCATCATTTAATAAAATCACCTTAAAAAGAGTTGGTTTAAACTCTTTTAATTTGGTTTTTGTGTTAAGGCTTCTTTTAGTTTGCATTTAAGATCTTATCTATATCTTGGCTAATTGTGTTGGTGCTAACTTCACCTAGATAGAATTTATTTCCAACTGCTGTGCCATTTATATTGTCGCTTAAACTTTGGTAAATGCCATCTTTTAAGACCACTTTAAATGGTATAGATAGCGCTCTATTGTAGTTTATGTCATTTAGAGCTTGATCTATAATCTTGCTATTTTCTTTTGAATTTGCTATGAAGTAATAGGCGTTATATTTTTTACTAAAATTTTCTAAAACATACTCATCACTTACATCTTCAAAGTGAATTAACCCAATTATCATAAATTTATCTGCGTTTTTAAGCTGAAAATCCATCAAATGTGGAGCCTCTTTTTGGCATGGGGCGCAGTAAGTTCCAAATATATCAAGCATTAGAATTTTATCGCTATCTTTTAGTTTAAAGCCATTTTCAGTGCGAATTATCGTAGCTTTAGTGCCGATTATACTGGTTAATTCTATCTCATCGCCTGTTTTATAATAGTTTGATTGTTCTATTTGAGTTTGAGTTGTCTTATCTTGATTACACCCATTAAGTGCGAAAAGTGCTATTAAAAATAGGGCTATAAATTTAATATTTTTCATATTTTATCCTTTATAAATATCTTTTTAGAGCGGCTCTAGCTTCTAAATTTGCTTGTTTTTCTTTGAGAGCTTCTCTTTTATCGTGTAAATTTTTGCCTTTGGCTAGGGCGATATTTGCTTTGACTATATTTTTGTGATTTAGATATAGACTTAAAACTACGATTGTTAGCCCATCGGTGCTAACTTTGCCAAGGAGTTTATCTATCTGTTTGCGGTGCATAAGGAGCTTTCTAGGCGATCTCTCATCAGGGCGAAAGTGTGAGTGAGCAGTTTGTAGATGGCTTATGTGTGCGTTTAGCAAAAATAGCTCACCTTTGATGATTCTTACAAAGCTATCTTTTAAATTTGCTCTACCAGCACGAAGTGCCTTGACTTCGCTACCTTGTAAGACTATGCCGGCTTCAAAGCTTTCTATAATTGTATAATCATGAAGTGCTTTTTTATTTTTTGCTAGATCTTTTCCCATTTTGATACTTTTTATAGTTTGTAAGCTTAGAATCATAGCTAAATATTATGAATTTAGTATAAATAAGAGTGCCTTTATAGCACTCTTATTGTTATTTTTTATAATTTTTGACAAACTCAGCTATACGCTCAATACCACGCTTTAAACTATCTAAATCACATGCAAAGCTAACTCTAAAATATCCATCCATACCAAATCCCACGCCAGGAACTGTAGCTACTAGACTTTTTTCTAGGAGTTCTTGGCAAAATTTCATTGAGTCAGGCTCTACATTTTTACAGTTTATAAATAGATAAAATGCTCCATCTGGACATACTACACTTAAATTTTCTATATCATTTATAGCTTTTACAGCATAATCTCTACGCTCTATAAATTTACTTTTCATATACTCTATATCAGCATCAGCTTCTCCTAGTAGCGCTGGTATAGCTCCAGCTTGAACTATGCTTGAGATATTGCTAGTGCTTTGGCTTTGAAGTTTTCTAACAGCTTTATTTAACTCATCAATATTACTAGCCATATATCCAAATCTCCACCCTGGCATTGCTCCACATTTGCTTAAACCATTTATTGTAATTGTTCTTTTAAACATATCATCGCTAATTGCTGCAGCTGCTATAAACTCACCACTATATGTAAGTTTTTCATAAATTTCATCGCTAACTACTAAGATATCGCTACCTTCTAATACTTTGCCAATCTCTTCAAGTTCAGCTTTGCTATATACGCCACCGCATGGATTGCTTGGGCTATTTAGCACTATTGCTCTTGTTTTTGGAGTGATTGCTGATTTGATTTGGCTAGCTGTTAATTTAAATTTATTATCTTCACTTGTTTCAATTATAACTGGAGTACCACCACAATATTTTACTATTTCAGGATAGCTTACCCAGTATGGAGATGGAATTATAACTTCATCTCCATGATTGATAATGCATGAAAATAGATTAAATAAAGAGTGTTTGGCACCTACATTTGTAATAATTTGATTTGGTTTGTAGTTTAGATTATTATCTCTTTTTAGCTTTGTAGCAATAGCTTCTAAGACCTCAGGTGTACCAGGGACTGCAGTATATTTACCACAACCTTTATCCAAAGCTAATTTTACTGCATTTTTGATAACTTCTGGTGTATCAAAATCAGGCTCTCCAGCACTAAAGCTAATAACATCAAGCCCAGCAGCTTTCATCTCTTTGGCTTTTGAGCTAATTGCGATTGTAAGACTCTCGCTTAGAACTGAAATTCTTTTAGATAATAACATTTTTACTCCTTTATTGATTTAATATACTCTTGATATTTTTTGTCTAATACTATTTTATCACTTCCTTGGCATCCAAGATTTTCTATGCGATCTATTAGATAGATTAGCAATTCTTTTGTGATATCTGGTAACTTATTGTGTTCAAATGGACGATTATCACTGCTAATGCATTTAGCCGGAATTCCTACAGCCGTAGAGTGTGGTGGTACGTCTTTTACTACAACTGAATTTGCACCAATTTTTGAGCCAGTTCCTATGGTGATATTGCCTAAAATTTTAGCTCCAGCACCGACAACTACGCCATTTTCTAATGTAGGATGGCGTTTGCCTTTATCTAGACTTACCCCACCTAAGGTAACTCCTTGATAAATCAAGCAATCATCGCCAACTATAGTTGTCTCACCAATTACTATTCCAGTAGCATGATCAATAAATACTCTTCTGCCAATAATTGCTGCTGGGTGTAGATCAACTCTGGTTAAAAAATTACTAATTCCAGCAAGTATTCTGGCTAATTTATGCCACTTTTTATTCCATAAAATATGGATAATTCTATGATTGACTACTGCCCATACTCCAGGATAATTAAAGATAAGATCTATGCAGCTACGATATGCTGGATCTTGTACTTTAGGCTGAGATAAATCCTCTTTAATAATTTGAAAAATATCCATCATTAGCCTATGGTTTTTAGATATCCATTATCGTTTAAGAATAGATATAGTTCGCCTAGAATGTGCTTTTTTTGTTTTTCATCTACTAGTGTTGAATTTTCTATTCGTTCATTTAAAGTATCTCTAATAGCATGTATATCATAGTCTAAATCCTCTAATATATCCATAACAGATTGAGATTCTAAAATATTTTTTATCTCATAATTGCCCTCTTCATTGATGATTATTGTAGCTTCAGTAGGGTGGGTAAAGAGATTGTGTTTCATTCCAAGAACCTCTTGATAAGCCCCAACAAGGAAAAATCCTAAAAAATAATCCTCTTTTTCTAAATCAACATCATGCAAGAATAGCGGATTTTTGGTCGCATCAAAGCTAATTTCGCCATCGCTATCACAAGTAATATCCCAAATAGATGCTGATAGGGTAGGGCGTTCATCTAATCTATCAAGTGGCATTACAGGGAAGTTTTGTCCAAGTCCCCAAAAATCAGGCAAGCTTTGAAACATTGAAAAATTAACCAAATATCTCTCTTGCACCTCTTCTTGAATTTTTAAAAGCTCTGCATAATTTTGTTTATTTCCTAAAAGCGAGATTGCTTTTTTCATAATTAAATGAACTAAAATTTCGCTATTTGATCTATCTTGTAAATCTACATAGCCTAAATCAAATAGAGTAAGAACACTCTCCATATGATCGATTGCATCGTGGAGATACTCTATGGCATTGCTTGGCTTTATACTTCTATATAGATCATATAATTCACTAATTAGTGGAGGATTGTTCTCTTTTAATATTAGTTTTTCTTCTGTATATTCTTGACTAAATAGCTCAAGTACAGGAGCTACTAATACAGCATGAGATGCAGCTATATATCTACCACTTTCTATAAATATATCAGGTTCAATCTCATTTTTTTGATTAGCAATGCTTTTTAGTAAAAACACAACATCATTTGCATACTCTTTAAGTGTGTAATTTCTGCTTGGATTATCTTTAAATTGTGAATATTCAATAGCCAAACCGCCGCCTAAATTTATAGCTTTTAGAGATTTTGCTCCCATTTTACGAAGTTCTGCGTATATATTTCCAGCTTCTATAAGAGCTTTTTTGAGCGGATGAATTTCATTTATTTGACTTCCAATATGAAAATGAATCATAGTAAATTGCTCAATTAGGTTATTTTCTTTTAGTAAATTTACTGCTTCAATAAGCTCTGTTGATGTTAAGCCAAATTTGGAATTTATCCCGCCACTTTTAGCCCAAACGCCTGTACCACTGCTATGAAGTCTGATTCTAAGGCCGATATTTGGCTTTGGTTTAAATCTCTCTTTGGCAGTAGAGATTATCGATTTTAGCTCATTTAATCCCTCTATTGTAAGAGTGATATTATGTCCCATCTCAGCAGCGATAAAACCAATATCAATTAGCTCATTATCTTTAAATCCATTTACGGTAATTGGCGCTCCATAGTTATTATAGGCCATAGCTAGTAGCAACTCAGCCTTTGAGCCAGCCTCTAATCCATATCCATAGCTTTCTCCAATTTTAACTAGATTTTCTACAAATCCTGGATATTGATTTACCTTTAATGGATATACAGCATTAAAGTTGCCACTATAGCCAAATTCTTTTTTAGCTCTTTCAAAGCTAGAGTATACCTGTACAATTTGTTTTTTAATAAGGTGTGGAAATCTTAGTAAAAGTGGTCCACGATAACCATCATTTCTAATATCTTTTACGATATCAATAAGTGCTGGTTTTAAGTCGCTATTTAAGCAGACTTTGCCACTATCAGTGATAAAATTTGAATCTCCCCACAGGCTTAGTCCATAGTCGTGTGTCATATTTCACCCTCCAAATTTGCTATAGATATTCGTTTTTCATCTTTTGTTTGTAGATTTTTGTACCAAATTTGACCTTGGCTAAACTCATCATCGCCAAGACATAAAAATATCTCAAATCCCTTTTTATCAGCTATATTTAGATGTTTATTTGGGCTTTTGGCTTCATATGAAATTTCGGTTATATATCTTTTTCTTAGAGTTTGAGCGATTTTGTAAATTTCATCAATTAAATTTGGATTTAAAGTACAGATATAGATACCTTGACGGATATTTTGCGACTCTTTTTGCTTTAAAATCTCCATAATTCTCTCAATACCCATAGCCCAGCCAACTGCTGGAGTAGGTTTGCCATCTAGATATTCACAGAGTTTATCATATCTACCGCCGCCTGCTACGGCACTTTGAGAGCCAATATCATCACTGATAAACTCAAAGGCAGTTTTGCAGTAGTAATCAAGTCCACGTACGAGTTTTGGATCGATTTGAAATTCAACTCCATTTGCTCTTAAAATCTCTTGAAGTTTATTAAAATCATCGTTACAAATTTGATTTAAATTTTGAGTAATAAGCGGAGCATCTTTTAAGATATTTTGACAACTCTGGCTTTTGCAATCAAGTATCCTAATAGGGTTAGTATCAAGTCTTCTTAAGCAATCATCACATAAATTTTCTTTATTATTTTCAACAAATTTAACTAATTTTTCTTTATATGCTGGCATACATTGACTATCGCCTAGCGAGTTGATTTTTAGTGTGGTTTTAATTTTAAGCCTATTTAAAATCTCATTTAACATTAAAATTACAGATGCATCCTCATATACACTTGATTCCCCAAAGCACTCTACGCCAAATTGATGAAATTCTCTTAGACGTCCACGCTGAGGACGCTCATATCTAAACATACTACCGTGATAAAAATATCTTTTAACCCCACCAGCTCTATCAAATTTATTCTCTATAAATGCTCTTACGACTCCAGCAGTTCCTTCAGGGCGAAGACAGACATCATTGCCGCCTTTATCTATAAATTGATACATCTCTTTACCAACTATATCGCTACTTTGGCCAACACTTCGCTTAAATAGTGCGGTCTCTTCTAGTTTTGGTGTTTCGCAAAACTCATAGCCATAGTTTTTAACCACAGCTTCACAGGTATCAATTATAAATTTATATAGTTTTCCATCGTTTTCAAGTAGGTCTTTCATACCACGAAGAGCATTAATCATATAAATTTCCTTATTTTATTATGTATAATTTCTGGGCTTAGTGAGGCATCGATCTCTAAGACTTCAAATTTTAAATCGGCGAATATTATACTCATAAATCCTTGAACTCTCATTAAATACTCAATTCCGCGACTTTCAATATCATCATTTTGACCTCTACTAAAAAGCCTTTGACGGATTAAATTCTCATTTGCTTTTAAAAATACAAATTTATCTCCAAAATCTGAACAAAGCGCAAATTTATTTAGTTCAATTAAGGTTTTTATATCTAGATTATCATCATTTGCCATAGCATATGCAAGACCAGATACAAAGCTTCTATCGCTTAAAATCAAATTTCCATAATTGGGTTTTAAAACTTTTTCATAATGCTCGGCACGATCTGCTAAAAATAGAAAAATTTCTGCTCTTTGTGATATTTTACTTGCACTACTCATTAAATAATTTCTAATCATCAATCCAAGCTCTGTGCCACCTGGCTCTTTAGTTATTATAGCATCTTTGTAAATCTCTTTTAGCAGATTTATTTGAGTAGATTTACCAGCTCCATCGACACCTTCAAAATTAATTAGCATATTCTTCCTTTATTTTTTTATATACTTTAGATGGGACAAGTGAACTAATATCACCATCGTGGCGTAAAACTGAGCGGACAATAGAACTAGAAATAAAGGCATTTTTAAGACTTGGCATAAAATAAATCGTCTCAAATTCGCTCCACAACGAAGCATTTGCATAACCAATTTGTAATTCATATTCAAAATCACTCACAGCTCTTAGACCTCGCACAACAGTATTAATATTTTGTGATTTAGCAAAATCGATTAAGAGATTATTAAATCCTGTAACCTCAACACTAGATAGTTCCTTAGTCGCTAAGCGGGCAAGTTCGATTCGTTGATCGTAGTTAAAATACGGCTTTTTAGACTCATTTAGTGCTACTGCTACAATAACTCTATCAAAGACATTACAAGCTCGTCTAATAACATCTAGATGACCATTAGTGATAGGATCAAAGGTTCCTGGATATATGCATGATTTCATTTTTACCTCTATTTTATGATGACTTGGTTTTTGCCTACTACTTGGGCTTTTAGGGTTTGATTATTTTGGTTTTTAACACTGATTATTTGTCCGATATTGCCGTCATTGAGTGCGGTTACTAATATTTCTACTTTTAAAGATCCATCTTCTATAATAGCAGTGATCTTATCACCTTTTTTGACATCGCTTAGGGTTTTAAATTGGCGATTAGTTAGAATTTTGCCACGCTTGATTTTGCTTTTAGTTATAAGTTGGTGATTTGATGGATTTATGATAGCTTGCTTATCATAATCCTTTAGACTTACAAATTTTTGTTTATAATCACTTAAATTTAGTATATGATCTCGCCCAATGTCTTTGGTAGCAACTAATACTGGGAGCTTAAAATCGATTTTGAATTTATAAAATATACTTTTACTGGTAGAATTTGGTGTAGTATAGACTGCTCTAAATGTTCCACTATCATCACGTAAGCCAAGCAAGATAATATTTTTTAATTTTAACTCATTAAAATTTACTGGTAGTTCATTGTGATTATCTATATTAATAGAATTTATCTTAGCTGATGGAAATTCATCATAAATAGCCTTATGAAGTTCATCAATTAAAGAGCTACTAAAAAGAGGAATAGAAAAAATAAGAAGTAAAAAAATGGAGCGGGAAACGAGATTCGAACTCGCGACCCCAACCTTGGCAAGGTTGTGCTCTACCCCTGAGCTATTCCCGCATTTTGTTGAATTGAAGTAGAATGATACCATATTTTTACTCACTTGTCAAGATATTTTAAAAATTTTTATCTCTTTATTATCCTCAATGCCGCTTTCACCGATACTAGAGATATATATAAAATTTGATAAAGAGATAGGTTTTATCATTGAAGGGCTATAAATATTATCATTTGTTGCCCTAAATTCGCCATTTTTTACTGTTCCTATTACAATATTTGCTCTACTGGCTTTAAATTTTAAATTACCTTTAAATTTGGCAATTTGCATCTGAGGCAAAAATTCACTAAATCCGGCTAGTTTTTTAGTTAGCGGTAAAACAGTGATATATGTAGCTAGTAGGCATGACATCGGATTACCTGGCAGGACAAAGATAAACTTATCACCTTTTTTATAACATTTAGTAGGTTTTGCAGGGCGCGCATCAATTGAATTAAAAAGCATTTTAAAACCAAGTAAATCTAAAACCTCACTCATATAATCAGCTTCACCCTTGCTTGCTCCGCCACTTGTGATAATAATATCATAGTTAACGCAACTCTCAAGAGCCTCTTTAATAGTTGAAATTTGATCTTTTAAAACACCTTTGTATTCACTTTCAAAGCCATTTTGGCTAAGTGCAGCCATTATCCCAAAACCATTTGCGTTATATACAGAAAGAGTATCGCAGCTATCCCACGGCTCATAAATCTCATTCCCGCTACTAAAGATAGCAATTTTTGGCTTTTTAATAACATTTACATAGCTAATACCTTGAGCAGCTAAAAGCATTATATTTGCTGGAGTGAGTGTTGAGTTTTTACTTAGTAAAAGCTCACCAGATTTAATCTCTTCTCCAGTGATTTTTCTAGCGTTATTTGGTGGAGTATCTAGTGGAACTATTAAATTACCATTTTTATCTAATTTTTCATTTTCTATCATTACAACAGTATCAGCACCATTAGGAAATATAGCTCCAGTCATAATCTTATAGCACTCATTTGAACCGATTTGATAGATATTTTTATCGCCTGCTAGAATCGTTCCTTTGATTTTTAGAGGATTTTTAATATCAGCATAGGCAAAGGCGTAGCCATCAAGTGCTGAGTTGTCAAATGCTGGAAGAGTTCTAGTAGCTATAATATCTCTAGCTACAACTCTATTAGTTGCCATATAAAGTGGCACAATCTCGCTTCCATTTAGCGCATTAATACTACTAATTAAATCAAATACTTCATCGACTCTCATATCTTACTCTTTTAATCTTTTTATATCAGCTCCGATTGCTGTGAGTTTGGATTCTAAATTCTCATAACCTCTATCTAGGTGGTAAATTCGGTGAATTCTTGTAGTTCCATTCGCTCTTAGGGCTGCTATGATGAGTGCTGAGCTAGCTCTTAAGTCAGTTGCCATAACATCAGCACCATTTAAACTACCTCCGGTTATGGTAGCGATATGGCCATTTAGTTTTATATCAGCGCCCATGCGAGATAACTCACTAGCATGCATAAAACGATTTTCAAAAAGTCTCTCATCAATGCTAGATACGCCATCAGCGATAGATGCTAGAGCCATAAACTGCGCTTGCATATCGGTAGGGAAGCCGGGGAATTCGGTTGTAATGATATTACATGGTTTTAAATTGCCATCGCTAATTACTCTTATTGAATTTTGGCTAAGCTTACACTCAACTCCCATATCACAAAGCTTTGAAGTGATCGTTACTAGGTGATCTGGATTTATATTTTCTATTGTAACATCCCCACCAGCAATCGCCACAGCACACATATAAGTTCCAGCTTCTATTCTATCAGGTATTACTGTGATTTCATCTAAATTTATAAGATTTCTATTTATTCCGTGTATTGTTAGCTCACTTGTTGCAATGCCTTCGATTTTGACGCCATTTTGGTTTAAAATTTCACATAGTTGGACGACTTCGGGCTCTTTGGCTGCGTTAAATATCTTAGTAACTCCATTTGCTAGGGCCGCAGCCATTATGATGTTTTCAGTGCCTGTAACTGTGATCTTATCAAAAACAATATTAGCTCCATTTAATCCATCTTTGGCATCGGCTATCACATAGCCATCTTTTATCTCAATTTTAGCGCCCATTTTCTCTAAAGCACTTAGATGTAAGTCAATTGGTCTAGCCCCAATAGCGCACCCTCCAGGAAGCGAGACTTCACAATGGCCAAATCTAGCAAGTAGCGGCCCTAGGACTAAAATTGAAGCACGCATAGTGCGGACAATATCGTATGTCGCTTTTGTGGAGTTTATATCTGTGGTATCTATTTGTAGGGTTGAGTTTTTAAATTCAGCCTTAGCGCCTAAATTTTGTAGTAGTTTTATCAATGTTTTTATATCAGCAACTTGAGGTGTATTTTGGATTGTTACTCTATTTTTTGCTAAAATTGTCATAGCGATTATCGGCAAAGCAGCATTTTTGGCGCCACTAATTGTGATTTTGCCTTTTAAATTTGTTGATCTTTTGATTTGTAGATAATCCATATATATCACCTTGTGTAAAAAATAGTGATGGATTATACCAAAAATATGCTTATATAGTTATTTGGAATTTAAATTATATCAATAAAAGCTATGGCAAAGGCCATAGCTTATGAGCGAGATTTTTTCACTTCATCTGCGATTAAGAAGGCAAGTTCCAAGGCTTGATCGGCATTTAGTCTTGGGTCGCATTGAGTCTCATAGCGACTAGCAAGAGCCTCTTGAGTTACCTTAAATGCTCCACCAGTACACTCTGTAACATCTTGACCTGTCATCTCTAAATGGACGCCCCCAGGTATGGTGCCACAAGCGTGATGGATATCAAAGAAGCTCTTAACCTCTCTTAAAACATTATCAAATTCACGAGTCTTATATCCATTTGACGCTTTTACCGTGTTGCCATGCATAGGATCAATACTCCATAAGATATTTAGGCCTTCGGATTTAATATCTTTTAAGATATTTGGCAAGCGACTCTCTATCTTATCAGCTCCCATTCTGATGATGATATTTAGGCGGCCATTTTCGTTATTTGGGTTTAGTTTGTTGGCTAATTTTATCACATCATCAGCTGTGGCATTTGGGCCGATTTTGCATCCGATTGGATTTTTAACTCCGCTTAAGAAATGGACATGAGCATCATCAACTCCTCTAGTTCTCTCACCTATCCAAAGCATGTGAGCAGAGCAGTCATACCAATCTCCGCTTAAACTATCAACCCTTGTAAGAGCCTCTTCGTATGGAAGTAAAAGTGCTTCGTGAGAAGTGTATAATTTGGTTTCGCTTAGTGTTGGGGTATTAGAAGTTGTAACCCCACAAGCCTCCATAAATTTAAGAGCATTTGTAAGCTCAGAAGCGAGTTTTTCAAATTTTTCATCTAATTCACTTCGCTTTACAAATCCTAAATTCCATCTATGGACTTCATGTAAATTAGCCAATCCACCTCGTGAAAATGCCCTTAGAAGATTTAGCGTAGATGCACTTTGATAGTAGGCATCTATCATTCTTTTAGGATCTGGGACTCTAGCTGATTCATTAAATTCAAATCCATTTATGATATCGCCTCTATAGCTAGGGAGCTTAACCCCATTTATCTCTTCATAATCGCTACTTCTAGGTTTAGCAAATTGACCCGCTACACGACCAACCTTGACTACAGGACAGCCACCAGCGAAGGTAAGGACAATCGCCATTTGTAATATAATCTTAAACATATCACGAATATTTACCGCATTAAAGTTAGCAAAGCTCTCAGCGCAATCTCCACCTTGAAGTAAAAAGCCATGACCTTGAGTGACCTTAGCTAGTTCATCTTTAAGATTTCTAACTTCACCTGCAAATACAAGTGGTGGTAGTTTGCTAAGCTTATCTTCGCACTCTCTAAGCTTGCTAGTATCGGGATACACCGGTTGTTGTAAAATATTATAATCTCTCCAACTATCTTTATTCCATTTACTCATTTTTAACCTTTTGAATTTCTATAAAATGCGTGATTATAGCCAAATAAATCTTAAATTCTAGCAAATTTAGGATTTTACTAGATAAATTTGGGTAGAATCACCAAAATAAATTTTAAGGAAAAATATGAAAAAATTTATATTGATATTTGCTCTTATATTTTTTATTGGTTGTATGCAAAATACCACAAATGTAGGTCGCTCAGAAGTTGATAGAACGCAGCTAATGCTGATATCTAGCGATGAGATAAATGAAGCATCTGCTAAAGCTTATGGCGAGGTGATACAAAAAGCAAAAGCGTCAAATACTCTAAATAAAGACCCAAAACTTACAAATAGAGTTAAAAATATCTCAAATAGATTAATTGCTAAAACTTCATATTTTAGACAAGATAGCACAAAGTGGAATTGGGAGATAAATGTAATTACGAGTGATACTATCAATGCGTGGTGTATGGCTGGTGGCAAGATAGCTGTATATACAGGGATTATAGAGAAGTTGAATTTAAATGATGATGAGATAGCATTTATCCTAGCTCACGAGATTGCTCACGCCTTAAGAGAGCATGTAAGAGAGCAACAAAGCCAAGAGATGATAAAGAGTGGATTAATCAATGTAGCTTCGGTTTTTGGGGTGGATAATACTATTTTAGGAGTTGCGAATTTGGCTGCTAATGTGGGGATATCTCTGCCTTTTAGTCGTTCGCATGAAAATGAGAGCGATGAAATAGGGCTAGAGCTTGCGTATATGGCAGGATTTAATCCAGATGGTGCAGCGTCATTATGGACGAAGATGCAAGAGCATTCAGGCGATGGCGGATTGGAGTTTTTAAGCACTCACCCAAGTCATGAAAATAGGATAAAAAATTTACAAGCCCTAGCAGCTAAGCTAAAAGCTAGCAGTTGATTTAGCCAAAAATTTAGCCTATTATTTGGGCTATGCTTTGGGCTTGTTTTAGAGTCATATCTCTTTTTATTTGGTAGTTTATAGCACCATTTTGACTGATTATAACAATGGTTGAGCCTAGCTCAAAATTGCCTATATGTTCGCCTTTTTTTAAGCTTAAATTATTGTAATTATAAAAAGCGGGAGATAAATTTGAATTGGTGCTAACTCTTGGTTCAAAATCAAATTTCATCTTTCCTACATTTAAAGCGCCTACAAATACCATCCAGATTAATTTATCATTAGCTAATCTTGCTTTTAATACAACTCTTTCATTTCTAGCGTATAGATTATCATGCTTTAAAAGGGCGCTTCTAGCTACGCTAAAAAGCGTTCCAGGGGTGTAGTCTAGACTTATAATTTCCATATCGCAAGGTGCGTGATAGTGATGGTAATCTCGTGGTGATAGATAGATATTTAGATAGTCAAACTCACCATCTAACTCGCCTTTTTCAAGAGATTTACCTAGTAACTCATCTACACTATAGCTTTTGGATTTGATGCTATAAGCTTTTAGATTATCACCTTTTTGGCACTCCAAGCACAATCCATCGCTTGGTGAAACAAATCCATCACCAAGCACTCTTGGAGAGTTTAACCCTCTTGTAAATAGGGCGTTTAAGCTATCATAGCTACTAATGGGATTAAACTCACTCATATCTATTTGAAATTTTTTAACATACCAGTTATTTATAGCATTTTGAAGTAATTTTGGAAATTTATAGTGCGCTATCAGGCCAAAGTAGTTTGAAAATTTATTATAATCCATATTAATCTCCTAAAAGCTTTAAATATACTATTTCACTATTTGATCCAACTCTAAAAGGTGGCCCCCAAAGCCCAGCACCACTGCTAACATATAATTGCATATTATTATTGATATTATATAATCCATAGACATATTTTTGATTTAGCCATACTAGGAGCGAAAATGGAAAAATCTGCCCACCATGCGTATGTCCGCAAATAACTAGATCTACATCACGTTTTAAATATTTGAGTGAACGAGGCTGATGAGTAAGCAAAATTGTAGGTAAATTTGGATTAATGCCATTAAATACATTGACAAAATCAGGAACAAACTCACCCATTTTAAAGCCTGTAATATCATAAACACCAGCTAAATTTACTCCACCAATATTAAGATTTTCATTTTCTAAAACCTTAATTCCAAGCTCTTTAAATTTATCCAATAACCCACTAAGGCCATGATAATATTCGTGATTTCCAACAACCATAAAAGTACCAAATTTGCTCTGAACACCTTTGAGTGGTTCAAGAAAGTCTTTTAACTCATCGCTTTTTAAATCAACCAAATCGCCTACGATTAGCAAAGCATCTGGACGGAGTAAATTTATCCTATCAACAAGGCTGGCCATAAAATCTTTTTGATAAAATTGTCCGATATGCACATCAGTAATTATGGCTAAATTTAGCGGAGTTTTAAGATTTTTAATCTTTATTTCTTTGGTAGTAATAATAGTGTTAAAATTAGCATTATAAGCACCTACTATAATATATATAAAAAAGCCAAAAATTACACAGATATCTATTATAAATTTGGCAATTTTTTGAGAATTTTTACTAAGTTTACTAATAAAAAGTAGTGCAATATGAAATGGTAAAATGGTACAAAAAAGCATAAAGCTCACGCCAATACAGATGATAGAAATCTGATAGATTAGCGATGGTAGTGGAGAGCTTTTAATAGATATAAAATAGGCTACTTCAAATAAAAATATTAACCCAAAAATTACTCGTAAACTCCATTTAAATTTGACCAATATCAAGTTTTGTTTAAGACGTTTATAAGTATATAAATTTATTCCCAAAAAAATTAGCGTAGATAGTGGAATAAAAATATATGGATTCATATTTTGCCTTAAATTTAGTTTTGGATTATACTATTTATCTGATGATAAAGTGATAAAATTTCATCACGTTTAGTTATAAAACTATTTTTATTAGCAATCAAATGAGCGCTACTAGTCATTATTTCTTCGGCTACTTTTAGGCCATTTTGTCTCATTGTAGTGCCAGTTTCAACAATATCCACAATAGCATCGCTAAGTCCAACAAGTGGAGCTAGCTCAATAGAACCATAAAGTTTAATAATCTTAACTGCAATCGCTTTTTGGTCAAAATAATTTTTGGTAATATTTGGCATTTTTGTAGCAATTTTTAGCTCTGGTTTGCTATAGTCTAGTCTTTGGTTTTCTTTAATACCAATGCAAACCTTGCATCGCCCAAGTCCAAGATCAAGCAATCTAAGCACATCGCATCTATGCTCTTCTAATACATCAAGTCCGACTACACCGATATCAGCAGCACCTTCGGTGATATAAGTTGGGATATCTTGGTTTCGCACCATTAGAAATTTAAATTCACCCTTTGTCATAATGAGTTTTCTATCTTCAAATTTAAACTCACTTCCAAAAATTTTGCTAAAAATTTCTAAAGTCTGCTCAGCAATTCTACCCTTTGGTAATGCTACACTTAGCATAAAATCTCCTTATTTTCATTTATCGCTCTTTGCATACCACGAAATATTAGCATTCTATCATAGATAGCTTGAGAGAAAAACTTAGACAAAAACTCCCCATCTCCGCCAGTAAAATATATAGTTTTTTGGCTTGAAAAATCGCTAATTAAACTTACAATTGGTTTGATTATTCCATAGCTGATAGCATCTTGTGTGCGTTGTGGTAGGCAATCTAGATCTATATTTGTATTTAGTGGCAAATTTAGTCGTGATGAGATATTTTGCAAACTTTTAAGCGTTGTAGATATCCCAGGAATTATAAAACCACCAATATGACAACCATTTGCCATTAAATCAAGAGTTATAGCGCTTCCAGCATCTACAATTAGGCCATTATTTATAGCATAGCATACAGCAGCCCTATCAATGCCTAAACCAATATATGTGCTATTTAACTTAATATATGATGAAATATCGATAAATAAATGGTTTAAAAGTTTTTGTTCAGCTTTATCATTTACATTAATGTAGTAAATTTTTTCTGTTGGCTCATAAGCCATAAATTCATCAATGGTTAAATTCCAAACTCTTCTACCATCAAAAAATGAGGCATTTGTATTTCCAATATCACATAAAATCATAAAATTTCCAATCTGAATTTGATTTTAGAACCTTTGAACAGATCGGCGAGCTGTAAAAAAGTACAAATTTAACTATGTTTGTATCAAATTTCCTCTTAACAAGTTCGCTAATTTCTCTTAGCTCCTCAAGTTCTTTACTCACAAATCTACTTTTTGAATCCCTAAAAAAGATAAGATTATAAAATCCGCTTTTATCTATTCCTAAAAATAGCTGATAATTACGCTTTTTACTAAATTCTTTAATATCAAGAGTGCGTAAATTTTTAAGTAAAATTTTACGCTGGTTAAAAATATTACAAATTCTATTATCCATTATTTTAATTTTAATATCTCATTATCATAGTAGAAAGCGTCCGCACCTGTGAAGCTTTTTTTGCTAATTTCTGAGTCTAGCTCAATTACTTGAATATTTTGTAAATTTAGATCCGTTATAAACATATATCCGGTTTTTTCAAAGATATATAGCTTATCATCTTGTGGAATTGCACCTGCAAATATGGCAAATTTAAAGTTTTGACTGCCAATTTTGTTTAGCTCCAAATCCAAAATCTCTACCACTCCATCTTTTAAGAAAATATAAATTTTACCAGAGTAAATTAAAACATCTTTTATTTGGCCATCATAATATTTAACACCATTAGGGTCAATTGCCATAAATTTTGTAGCGCTCGCTGCAAACATTTTATCGCCTAGCAAATCAAGAAATATAATATTATTAAAAAACGGCTCACTACTAACAACTGCATCACGTAAAATTCTTCCATTAGCTCTATCAACAATCATAATTTTACCATCAAGTGTTGGGTATACTATAATTGAGTTTAGAAATATTGGATTTGCCATCTTTGCATCGATTGCATAGGCTATACCGATATTATACTCCAAAAGAATTGTATCACTAATCATATCAATAAGGTATATAGTATTATCAGCACTTAGAGCAGCTAGATGATTATCATTTATAGAGGCTGAGACTATGCGAGTGTTAAATTTATTTGTATAATACTCATCTTTATCAACTAATACTTTAAATGAGCCATCAATATTAGCAACTAAAAGCTTATCTTGATACTCTCCTAAAAAGTTATCGTCTTTAAGCAAATTTAGCTCTATAATCTTTCCACTTTTTAGCAGCACACTACCATTTTTTAATACAGCACCATATTTGCTAGTTTGTTGAATGGCTGAGCTTAATGAGCCAGTAAATTCTATATTACTAGATACACTCTCAGGTTTATAATACTCTCTTTTAGTATAACAACCAACAAGTATAAAAAGTATTAAAGATAATAGAATATAAGCTTTGTAATTCATACTATTTTCCTTGATAATGCTCTAAATTTTTAGCAATTTGTTGAAGTGGTGAATTAAGAGGAATTTTTGCAAATTCAGCCTTTGCAGCATCGGTTTTGCCATCTTTTAATAGTTCATAACCATCGATTAAAGCATTATAATTTGATAAAATTTTAGCCGATTCTTGGCCTTTTAAATTTACTAAAATTTCTTTTAAAAGCGGATCGATCTCTAAATTGATCGCCTCATCTATAATTGTAGTTGAGTTTAAATCAGCTGTTTTAATTACAAAAAGAGCATATAAAGATGGGTTTTTAGATATTAAAATTTGTTTTGCATTACTATCGTCTGGGTGATTTATTAAGGTATTATAGGCTTTATTAACTTCTGCTTTACTAGCTTCTTGTAAAGCATTTGATATGCTATAACCAACAAGCGCAATAACTATAACAATTCCTGCAGCGATAAAGCTCTTTTTATTGCGTTTAAAAAATCTCTCACTTTTTATAGCGCTTTCTAATAGTTGTTCTTGAGAGCTAATCTCATTTTTAATATAGTCAATATTCTCTTTAACTGCCAAAGTAATATCCTTTAAAAATAAAAAATTTGCTAATTTTATCATAAATTATCTTAAATCTAACAAATAAAAAGGTAATTATTAAAAAGTTCCTAATATTGATAATTTCTATCTAAGAAAACTTATGATATAATCGCTCAAAAATTTTAAATTTGGGGTGAAACTGTGCAAATTGATGATAAAATGCTTGAAAAATTAGAGAAATTAAGCGCACTAAAGATTCCGGATGATAAGCGTGAAGAGTTTAAGGGTCAACTTAGCAAGATTGTCGATTTTGTTGATGTTTTAAATGAGTTAAATTTAGATGGCATAGAAGCTGCAGTAAGTACTGTAAGCGGTGGAACTCCACTTAGAGATGATGAACCACGCAAGAGTGATGTAATAGATATAATTTTACAAAATGCTCCACAAAAACAGGGCAAAAGTTTTGAAGTTCCAAAAATTATCGAGTAGAATATGGCTATAAGATCTTTGCTTGATTTGGTAATAGATAAGAAAGCTAGTGATTTACACCTAGTAGCTAGAAGTATGCCAAAGATTAGAATTGATGGAGAGCTAGTTTCTACAGGAAATGTAGTTCTAACACCAAATGATATAGAAGAAATTTGCCTACCACTTATAGATGAAGAGCAAAAAGCTGAATTAAAAAAATTTAAAGAGCTTGATTTTTCTATTGATCTTGGCAATAGTAGATTTAGAGTAAATTATTATTATACTATGAATGGTGAGCTTTCAGCTGCATTTCGTACTATACCGCTAGAGATACCAACACTCGATGATATTTGCGCACCCGATATATTATTTGATTTAGCTAAGAAACAAAAGGGACTAATTCTAATAACTGGAGCTACAGGAAGTGGCAAAAGTACTACGCTAGCAGCAATTTTAAATGAGATAAATCAAAGTCAAAATAAACACATCATTACTATTGAAGATCCAGTAGAATTTATTCATACTAGCAAAAACTCACTATTTTCGCATAGAAATGTTGGAAGCGATACAAGCTCATTTTCACGAGCGTTAAAATATGCTCTTAGAGAGGATCCAGATGTAATTTTAGTTGGAGAGATGCGTGATAAAGAGACTATGGCAATGACTATTGAAGCGGCTCAAACAGGGCATTTGGTCTTTGCAACACTACATACAAACTCAGCTGTAAGCTCTATAAATAGAATAATAGATAGTTTTGCTACAAGTGATCAAGCATATATCAAAAGCTCTTTAGCCTCGTCATTAATAGCTGTAATTTCTCAAAATTTACTTCCAAAAATTGGTGGAGGTAGGGTTGCGCTTTTTGAGATTATGCTAAACAATATCGCAATTTCAAATTTAATAAGAGAGGGGAAAATTCATCAAATCCTCTCTCAAATGCAACTTGGTAGCTCGCAAAGTGGTATGAGAATTATGGCAAGCGAGATACAAAAAGCACTAGATGAAAATATAATAACAAAAGATATTGCGATGCAATTTAATGCGACAAATTTAAATTAATGGAGAAAAATTGATGGATTTTATTACTTGGTTTGATATTATTATTATCGCTGTAGTGATTATTTTAGGAATTAAGGGTATTATAAATGGCCTTATTAAGGAAGTTTTTGGCCTTATAGGTATTATTGGTGGTGTGATTATCGCTAGTAGAAATGCAAATTTAGTTGGAGATTTAATAAGTCTTTATATATATCAACTCAGTGATTCGGCAGAATTTTTCTTTGGATTTTTGCTTGCTTTATTAGTATTTTGGTTTGTATGTTTGATGCTTGGTAATCTACTATCAAAGATGTTAAAAATGAGCGGATTGGGATTTGTGGATAGATTATTGGGATTTTTTGTTGGAGCAGCAAAGATATTTTTAGTTCTTGCTATTTTAGCTGCGATTGTATCAAAAATTTCAGTATTAAATCAAAAAATATCTCCATTTTTTGAAGGCAGTAAGGTTTATCCAATATTATTAAGTGCTGGTCAATTTATTATGGCAATGGATGTTAGTAAAGTTAAAGAGAGTGTAGAGAGTGGTCAGATTGTCGTTCCTGAGCTTTTAGATAGCGCTGAGGGAGTAGAAGAAAATTTAACTAAGGTGGAGCAATGATAGAAAATATTGAATATGATGCGTTGCTAGAGAGATTTAAGAGGGTATTACGAGATAATGGTTTAAAATATACCAAACAGCGTGAAGTACTTTTACAAACATTATATAATAATAGTGAGCATTTTACCCCAGAGCAGTTATATTTATATATCAAAGAACGCCATCCAGGGCTAAATGTTGGTATTGCTACAGTTTATAGAAGTCTAAATTTACTTGAAGAATCAGGTATGGTAACATCAATTAGTTTTGGTGTCCAGGGTAAGAAATTTGAACTAGCCAATAAGCCTCATCACGACCATATGATCTGTAGGCAGTGTGGTGTGATAGTTGAGTTTGAAGACCAGATTATAGAAAAGCGCCAGCTAGCAATTGCTAAAGAGCATGGCTTTAAGCTTACTGGCCATATTATGCAACTATATGGTGTTTGTAGTGAATGCAATAAACAAAAGATAAAAGGAATTTAATTGATTTTTGACACTGAATTAGAATTAACTCGTCTAGCTAAGGCTGATGAGCTACGACAAATGGGAGTTAGCCCTTATCCGCATTTCTTAAAAAGAGAGATGAATATTTCTGAGTTTAAGAGCAAATTTGGATATATAAAAGAACTTCCTGAAGGTGAGAGAAAAGCCCAAGAAGAGGTAGTTATATCTGGTAGAATAAAACTAAAAAGAGTAGCTGGGAAATCAACATTTGCCAATATAGAAGATGAGAGCGATAATATCCAAATTTATTACTCATTAGCTAGTATCGGTGAGGAGGATTATACTAAATTCAAAAAAAATCTTGAAGTTGGTGATATAATCCTTGTTAAAGGCTATGCTTTTATCACCCAAACAGGCGAATTTAGCCTACATGCAAGCCATATCACTCTTGCTACTAAGGCCATATCACCACTACCTGAGAAATTTCATGGATTAACTGATATAGAGACAAGATATCGCCAAAGATACCTAGATATGATTATGAATAGAGATGTTAGAGATGATTTTCTTAAGCGTTCAATCATCATTAGCACCATTAGAAGGTTTTTTGAAGAGCGTGGATTTTTAGAAGTTGAGACGCCTATGATGCATCCGATAGCAGGCGGGGCTAATGCCAAGCCATTTATCACCCATCATAACGCATTAGGCGTAGATAGATATCTTAAAATCGCCCCAGAGCTTTATCTCAAAAGGCTTATCGTAGGTGGTATGGAAGCAGTATTTGAAATGAATCGTTGCTTTAGAAATGAAGGAATGGATTTAACTCACAATCCTGAATTTACTAGTATTGAGTTTTATTGGGCTTGGCATGATTATTTTGAGGTTATGGATCTTACTGAAGAATTATTTGCGACACTACTTGATAAATTAAATTTGGATAAAATAATCGAATTTGATGGTCAAAATATCGATTTTTCTAAGCCATTTAAAAGGATCAAATATCTTGATGCACTTGTAGAAATTGGTGGGTTAGATAGAGAAATTATAAGCGACAAAGAGAAGATATTGGCTAAATTAAAAGAGGATAAATTTGAAGCAAATGATAAGTTAGATCTTGGTCATTTACAAGCTGAACTTTTTGATAATTATGTTGAAAGTAAGCTAATTAATCCTACATTTATAACAGATTTTCCTATTTCAATTTCACCACTTTCAAGAAGAAGTGATGAAAATCCTGAAATCGCAGAGAGATTTGAGCTATTTATCGCTGGTCGAGAATTAGCAAATGCATTTAATGAGCTTAATGATCCAGTTGATCAATATGAGAGATTTAAGGCTCAAATACAGAGCAAAGATGCCGGCAATGATGAAGCTCATGAGATGGATGAGGATTATTGTAGAGCTCTTGGATATGGTATGGCACCAACTGTTGGTTGGGGTCTTGGTGTTGATAGGTTGGTAATGCTACTATTAAATAAAAAATCAATTCGCGATGTTATATTATTTCCAGCGATGAAACCAAAAAATTAAGGAGTAAATATGAATTTAGAAAGTTATGATAAAGAGATTTACGCTCTTTTAAATAAAGAGCTTGAGCGTCAGTGCGATCATTTGGAGATGATTGCTAGTGAGAATTTTACATATCCTGAAGTTATGGAAGTTATGGGTTCAGTTCTTACAAATAAATATGCTGAGGGCTATCCTGGTAAGAGATACTATGGTGGATGTGAATTTGTAGATGAAATTGAGCAGATTGCAATTGATAGATGCAAAAAACTCTTTGGTTGTGAATTTGCTAATGTTCAGCCAAATAGCGGTAGCCAAGCAAATCAAGGTGTTTATGGTGCATTTTTAAAGCCAGGTGATAAAATTTTAGGTATGGATTTAAGCCATGGTGGCCACTTAACTCATGGTGCTAAGGTTTCAAGCTCTGGTAAGTATTATGAGAGTTTCTTTTATGGTGTTGAGCTAGATGGTAGAATCAACTATGATAAGGTAGCTGATATTGCAAATATCGTTAAACCAAAGATGATAGTTTGCGGTGCGAGCGCCTATACTAGAGAGATAGATTTTAAACGATTTAGAGAAATTGCTGATAGCGTAGGTGCGTATCTATTTGCTGATGTGGCGCACATAGCGGGGTTAGTTGTAGCTGGCGAGCATGCTCATCCATTTCCACATTGCCATGTAGTAAGCTCCACAACACATAAAACTCTAAGAGGCCCAAGAGGCGGTATCATCATGACAAATGATGAGGAATTTGCTAAAAAGATCAATAGCTCTATATTCCCAGGAATTCAAGGCGGGCCATTAATGCATGTTATAGCTGGTAAGGCTGTAGGCTTTAAGCATAATTTAAGCGATGAGTGGAAGGTATATGCTAAACAAGTCAAAGCAAATGCCAAAAAACTTGGTGAAGTTTTAATTAGCCGTGGATATGATCTAGTAAGTGGCGGTACTGATAATCACCTTGTACTTGTTAGTTTCTTAAATAAAGATTTTAGCGGTAAAGATGCAGATATCGCTCTTGGCAATGCCGGAATCACAGTCAATAAAAACACAGTCCCAGGCGAAATTAGAAGTCCATTTATAACAAGCGGTATTAGAGTGGGTAGCCCAGCGCTTACTGCTAGAGGTATGAAAGAGGGTGAATTTGAGTTGATAGCAAATCGAATTGCTGATGTATTAGATGATATAAATAATCTTGATAAACAACGCAAAATCGCAGCCGAATTAAAAGATTTAGCTCATCAATTTATCATCTATAATAAAGCGACATTCTAATGCAGCGTATGGATTTATCGCTTATTAAGATGATTACAGATCACTACTATATCAAGCGTGATCTAACTGTAAAAAAGATTGAGCATAAGGGTAGGTATTTTTTTGATAAATTTGAAAGAGTAGATGAACCGCTTAGCCTAGCAATACAAAGGGAACATGCTGAGCGTAAAATAATTGTAGCACACTCTTTGATCAATAGGTTAAATAAGGTTGAAAATATTGTTTTTGACTATAATGGCAGAATGCCTGAACGTTTTTGGCATAGGGCTCAGCTACTACTAAGAGAAGAGGGGTTTATAAATTTCACAGCTTATGAAACCAAAACCCCTGGTCATTTACATCTATACGTCCATAAAGGTCATACAACCTTTATGGAAGGGTGTCAAATAGCTAATAAACTATCAGTGATGCTATCACAAAAGTTACCTCAAGAGTGGAGAATGTTTCCTACTATGGATATGCCATTAGAGTATAATATTCTAGCCTTGCCATATGAGCTCTATCAAAAAGAGCGTGGTGCTAGCTGGTCAAAACATATGTAAAGGATAAATTATGGAAGAAAATAATAATTTACAAGATATCTTGCTAGATAAAAACGAAGAGGAAAAGTCTGGTGGTATACGCAAAATTTTAATTGGTGTGGCGTTGCTAGTTATCATTTTTGTTGTAGTATTGATTGTTGTGAAGTTTTTAAATTCAAATGAGACTAAAAAGGGTAACGATATATCTGATAGTCTGTTACTACCTGCTGAGTTGCCTGCTAATACATCAGATAATAGTGGCTCAAATGACCTTTTTGAACAAGTGCCAATTGTTAGTGATAATTCAAATTCTAAAGAGAGTTTTGAAAATATAGTAAATGAGTATAAAAATGCTCAAGCTGCTATGGATACTACACCTAGTATGATTGTGCCAGTGCTACCTCCAAAAGTTGAAGAGCCATTTGGTGCAACTGCTCCAGCTGTTAAAGATAATAAAAAAGAACCAGTTAAAAAATCTGAACCAGTTAAAAAGGTAGAAAAAGAGCCAGCTAAAAAGGTAGAACCTGTTAAAAAATCAGAACCTAAAAAAGAACCTGTTAAAAAATCAGAACCAGTTAAAAAGGTAGAACCTAAAAAAGAGCCAGCTACTACAAGCGGCCTAGCTAAGGGAACATATATTCAAGTTGCATCTGTATCTAAACTCGATAGAAATAGTGCTTTGATTAAAAGAATTACAGCTAATGGCTATAAATACACAACTCATGAAGTTGTTGTAAATGGTAACAAAGTAGTAAAAATTCTAATTGGTCCATTTGATTCTAACATTGAATCAAATATTCAAAAAATACGCCAAGATGTCTCAAGTGGCGCCTTTGTTTATAGGGTTAAATAATAATGAAATATTTTGCTCTTTTTGGTAATCCTGTATCGCATTCTATCTCGCCAAGGCTTCATAATAGTGCGCTTTGCGGATTGGGTATAAATGGAATATATGGTAGGATTTTACTAGAGCAAGGTGGTGATATAATTGATAAATTTAAAAAATATAATCTTCAAGGGGCAAATATTACCGTTCCATTTAAAGAGTCAGTAATCAACCTTTGCGATGAGATTGATAGTATCGCAAAGGAGATTGGCTCGATTAATACATTAGTTCGCATAGGTGATAAGATTAAAGGTTATAATACCGATGCACCTGGATTTATGATGGCAATTGCTGAATTTGGCAAAATTAATAAGGCGCTAATATTAGGTGCTGGTGGTACTGCTAAAGCACTTGCATATATTTTAGATCTTAGCGGAGTGGACGTTGAGATTTTAAACCGAAGCGATAAAAGCGAACAGTTTAATAACTATAAATTCCATACTCATACAAATTTTACTCCAAGTAGTTACGATTTGGTAGTAAATACCACTTCAGCAGGGCTTTGTGGTGATGAATTGCCATGTGATAAACATTTGCTAAATGATATTTTTTCTAATTCAAAATTTGCCTTTGATGTTATTTATAATAAAAATACTCAATTTTTACGCCTTGCTAATGAGTTGAATGTACAAAACAAAGATGGTAGAGATATGTTACTTTATCAAGCGGTTTTGGCATTTAATATATTTTTTGATAATAAATTTAATCAAGACAAGATTACACAGTTAATGCGTGGAGTGTTTGAGCTTTAAAGCTCTTTTCTATCTTTTATTGCTTTAGTTAATGAGAGCATATCGACATTTTCTAGACTTACTCCAGTTGGGATACCTTGAGCGATTTTTGTAAAGCTAATTCCTAATTCCTTTAATTGATCTTCGATATAAAGCATAATACCATCACTATTTATACTTGGGCTAAAAGCAAAAATTAACTCTTTTGAGTTAAATTTACTAATCATATCTTTTAAATTTTCTACACTATTTATATCATTAAAGACAAAATATAATCCGTCAAATGAATTTGAATCTTCTATAGTTAGAATATCTTTAGGACTCTCAACTACGCATATTATGGAACTATTTCGATTGATATCGCTGCAGATATCACAAATTTCATTTTGGCTAATACCGCTACAGATTATACAATGTTTTAGATTCTGAATGGAATTTTCTATTGTATGGGCTAAATTTAGCCCAAAAAATGGATCTTGTAATGCTACATAATAAGCGTATTTTATCGCTGATTTTTTACCTACACCAGGAATTTTACCAAAGGCTTCTACAAGTCTATCAAACTGCTCAAGCTTTTTCATTATCTAATTTTCCAAATTTAATCAAAAATTCATGATATCCATCAGCATAATTATAATCTAAGCTAAATTTATGCATAGAGCATATGTGTTCTATGATATATAGTCCAAGCCCCATTCCACTAGCTTTTGAGCTATTATCTCTTATAAAGGCTTGTTTATAATGTTCAATAGAGCGATCTAATGGCTTACCATGATTTTTTATAGAAATAGTCTTATTATCGCATGTTATAAGAACTTTTTTATCATCAGAATATTTTAATGCATTGTCTATTAAGTTTTTAATAGCAAGAGAGAATAGTTGAAAATCTACTTTTAAAAGCGGATCGGAATTTAAATTAACTTTAACATTACTATTAAAATCATCTAAGAGCATCATATCTTTAGCTTGATCTAATATGAGGCTAAAACGATATTTAGCATAATCTAAGCTATAGCTTTTACTTAAAAGTTGTTCTATTTTAGCAAATTCATTTATTAGGATATTGAGTCGCTCAAAAATTGCTATTAAGCGCTCTTTTTGAGTGTCGTCTTCGATCATTTCACTAACGATTCTACCTTTGCCAATTGGTGTTTTTAACTCATGCATAATGGTGCGTAAAAATAATTGTCTAGACATAATGAGATCTTTAATTTTGCATGCTGCGTTATTAAATTCATATGCAACCTCGCTTATCTCATCGTTACCTTTAGAAAAATTGACTACGCAAACTCCATCCATATTACCAGCTGCAAATTTACGTATATCACTACGTAGTTTTTTTAATGGTACAAGACTTCTAAAAATCGATACATAAAGCGAGATAAATAGCGCCATAACAATTATGAAACTTGCTAATATGCTATCATTTCCACTATGTAAAGTAGATTCTAAAATTATAGTTACGCTTTGATTTTTAATGCGTAGATAAAGATTATTTTTGTAGCTAATGGTATCAACTATGCCAATTAATGTATCGCTTCTACTAACTAGTGTGCCGTGGTCAAAAATTGCCTTTTGCAAATTTGCATTTTTAACATAAGCTAGGTCAAAATTTTTAAAGTATCGCTCCCAATCTTCTGGCATATTGGATTTTTGGTATAGTGATAGTAGCCAACTAATAGAATTATAGTGATTTTCGCTAATTTTTTCTAGCAATCTCTCATTTTGTAGTTTAAAAAACATAAAAAATAGAGTGCAAATCACGATAAATCCAATAGCAAAAATTATCGTGATTTTGGTAGTTAGAGAGTATCTCATCCGACTAATTTATACCCTATACCACGAACTGAAAAGATATGTTTAGGTGATTTAGAGTTATCGCCGATTTTAGTCCTTAAGCGACCGATTATAACATCTAAGCTTTTAGAATCTTTATCTTTTAGGCTTTTGCAATGATATACTAATTGCTCTCTTGATACTGAGAAGCTGTGTTGTTTGATTAGATACTCTAAAATTTCATATTCGGCTGGCGTTAGTGTAAGTGGCGCTCCATTATATGATATCTCATGCCTTTTATCATCTACTTTAAATAGCGTATCTGTGACCTCTTCTTGAGTCTCATTGCTCTTTTTATAACGGCGGATTAAGCTTGTAATTCTAGCGTGCATCTCCTTTGGATCGTATGGCTTTGGCAAGTAGTCATCAGCGCCAATTTGAAGGCCAACAACTCTATCATTTACATCACTTCTAGCTGAACTAATGATGATAGGGATATCATATTTTTCTCTAATCTCTTTACAAACTTCTAACCCATCCATACCTGGCAGCGTCAAATCCAATATCAAAAGATCATAATTTTTGATACCGGCACTAAGGCCTAAATATGGATCTTCGTAATTTGTAACTTTGATATTAAATTTTATTAAATATTCAGATAAAATTTGAGCAAATTCCGGATCATCTTCTATCATTAATACATTTATCATATTTGGCTCCTAGTATAAAATTTGGCACTATTATACCAAAAATTAATAATAAATTTGCTTTTTATGTATAAATTTAGTAACTTTTGGATAAAATCGCCAGTTAAAATTATAAACAAGGAAGATATTTTGGAATTTGATTATTATGAGATATTAGAGATTTCAAGGGATGCTGATAGCGATACGATTAAAAAAGCCTATAGAAAACAAGCGCTAAGATACCATCCAGATAGAAATCAAGGCGATAAAGAGACTGAGGAGAAATTCAAACAGATTAATGAAGCTTATGAGGTTTTAAGCAACGCCGAGAAAAGAGAAATATATGATAGATATGGCAAAGATGGGCTAAAAGGCATGGCCGGTGGTGGCTTTGGCGGTGGATTTGATTTTGATGATTTGGGTGATATATTTAGCTCATTTTTTGGCGGCGGATTTGGTACTAAAAGCAGATCTAAAAGTCAGTATAAATATGCTTTAGATATAGAAGTTGGTATTGGGTTAGAGTTTAATGAGGCGGTTTTTGGTTGCGAAAAAGAGATAAAATATAAGTATAAAATTCCATGTAAAAGCTGTAACGCAACAGGCTCAAAAGATGGCAAAAAGCAGACTTGTAGCAAATGCGGTGGAAATGGTAAGATAGGAATCCAACAAGGCTTTATGCAATTTGTCCAAACTTGCCCAGAGTGCTCAGGCACAGGCCAAACTATCAAAGACAGATGCCCTGAGTGTAATGCTAGTGGCTATAATGAAATAAGCGATAGCATTAAAATCAATATCCCTGAAGGGGTGGATAATGGTACTAGAATTAGGGTTAGCCAAAAGGGAAATAGATATGAAAATTTAACCGGAGATCTATATGTTCGTATAGCTGTTAAAGATGATGAGCATTTCCATAGAAATGGAGATGATGTATATGTGGAGATTCCAGTATTCTTCACTCAAGCTATTTTAGGTGATAGTATCAAGATACCGACGCTTAGAGGAGAGGCGACTTTGGATTTGCCAGTAGGAGCCAAGGATAAACAACAATTTATTATCGCTAAAGAAGGGGTTAGAAACGCTAGAACCAAGCAATTAGGCGATTTAATCGTTCAAATTTCAATCCAAGCACCTAAAAAGCTAAATGATGAGCAAATAGAGCTTTTGAAAAAACTTCAAAATAGTTTTAGTATCAAAAGTGGCGAAATGGCTACTGATAAGGGAATTTGGGATAAGATTAAAAGTTGGTTTTCTTAAATGATAAAGTTATAAGGTGGTTAATTTTATAGATTAACTACCTTATATTAAATTATTCTAAATATTTTTATTTAATCCTATTTTTGATATGAAAATTTGGAGAAATTATGCTAGAAAATATTAGTGAAAATGGCAATATTATATATGGCGATCTATCAAAACAGATAAATTTCAAATGTGATTTTAAAGGTAAAAATAATATTATATTTTTTGCTGGAAGAAGCAAAAATATTAATATAACTTTTCACTCAGATAATAATTTGGTTTTTATTGGTAATTGTGTTAGGGTAAATGGCTCAATCTCTCTTACAAAGGATTGTTGTTGTTTATAGACGATGATAGTAGTTTTGGCGGAGTTAGTCTGCGTATTTATGAAGCTAAAAATATTATTATCGGTAGGGATTGTATGTTTTCATGGAGTATATGGGCTGGTACTTGTGATTATCATCCTATAATGTATATTAAGAGCAATAATAGATTAAATTTTTCAAAAAGTATTTATATTGGCGATCATGTTTGGATCGGATAAGAGATTGGTATATTAAATTTATATTTGAGATTATGAAGTTAAAAAGAGTTTAATAAATAGATAAATCTAACGCCCCGAAGTAGGGCGCTAATATTATAGACCTTCAAATGGGTTTGTAACTACATTTTTTCTATCTACAATGTATGGTATAAGAGCAACATGTCTAGCTCTTTTTATCGCTTTTTCTACCATTTCTTGATGTTTTTTGCTTGTACCTGTTAAGCGTCTTGGCATAATTTTGAATCTTTCAGATAGGCATTGTTTTAAAAGTGCCGTATCTTTATAATCTATAAAATCAATTTTTGCCTCTGTGAATTTGCAATATTTTTTACTATATTTTCTTTTTTCTGCCATTGTTTATCCTTTAAAATGGAATTTCATCTTCGCTACTATCATTGAAATTTGATTTGCTTGGTTTGCTATCATATTTTATATCAGCATCGAGATCTATCTCTGGGACTTTTTCTTGATAAGGCTCTTCTACTTGCTGTTTTTGATTGTAATTGCTATTTTGTTGATATCTGTTATTTTGGTTAAATTCTCTCCCATATCCACCATTATCTTCTCTTTGGTATGAGTTTGATCTGTTATTAGGATATCCGCTATTGTAGTTTGGCTCACTATCTCTATTAAATCCACCTTGATTTTGTTGTCCGCCTAGCATCTCCATATTTTCTACTACTACTGAGTGCTTAGAGCGATTTTGGCCATTTTGGTCTTGCCAAGTATCAAATTTTAGCCTTCCTTCTATTAAGACTTTGCTACCTTTATTTAGATATTGATTTGCTATTTCGGCTTGGCGACCAAAAAAGGTTATGTCAATAAAGCAAGTTTCATCTCTCTTTTCGCCATTAACGCTAAATTTGCGATTAACAGCCATACCAGCACTACCTACGGCGGTGCCACTTTGGATATATCTAAGCTCGATATCTCTAGTTAAATTTCCTACCAAAACTACTTTATTAAACATAATCTAGCCTTTATAAATTACTCTTGTGGAGCTACTTTTTCTTCTGTTTTTGACTCTTTTTTAGGTTGGGTTAATTTTTGACCTTTGCTTAGTTTGTCCCAAGCTGCGATCTCTTTTTTGTTTTCATATTTTACAGGTAAGAATCTAATAACTTCTTCGGTTATTCTTAAATTTCTTACTAATTCAGCGATTAGTTGAGTTGGTGCTTTGAAGTAGATTACGAAGTATGTTCCACGCTCATATTTATCAATTTTATAAGCTAATTTGCGTGTTCCCATTTCAACTACACTAGCAATTTCGCCACCATTTTTTGCAATGATCTCTTTAATGAAATCAGCCTTAACTTTAACTTCATCTTCTGTAAGTGTTGGTTTTAAGATGAATAAAAGCTCATAATGTCTCATATATTCTCCTTATGGATTTCGCTCTTTTTCTACAAAAGAGCAAGGAAATTCGCACAAAATGCGGTTGGCATTCTACTAAAAATATGCTTAAAATTTGCTGTTTTGACTTAAAATTTCTTGTAAATTTAAAAGGGCTGAGAGTAGGTAGCACTCTTTGTCTATGTTGTTTTTGCACTTTAGATCAAATTCAATCTCATTTAAAAATTTAAATATTTTAGTGTATTGATCAATTTTTATAGATATTGCTTGGGATTCAAGTTTATTTAAAATTTGTGCTGGAGGCGTGTATCCTAAGACAATTTTTGGATCAAATTTGCCATTAGTTTTTATATAACTATGTATCAGATAAAGTCTATGAAACGCCCTAAATAGCATATTTAAAAGCGAAATTTCATTAAATGAGCTATCATTTATAAACTCAAAATAATCGCTATTAATACTCTTTTTGCTAATAATTTTATCAAAAAGCGCATCAAATCCAATGCCGTTTAAGGCATAAACTCGCTCTTTTATCTCTTCAAGATTAAATTTATTTGCGATATTAGCGAGTTTATTTAGCTCACTAGCGCTAAGATATAGATTCTCATTTTGCAAGTTATAAATGTATAAAAGAGATTGACTATCTATATTTAGGCCTAAGATTTTGGCGTGATTAGATAGGATTTGATTGACTTCTGAAGCAGTGCTAGGTGGGAAGAATCTAACAAAATTTGATCCAAAATGCTTTTTTAAATCGCTTATGGATTTTTCATCGCCTTCGTGTAGTTCAAAGATAAATATGTTATTTGGATTATTTTGGCATTGGGTTATTAGCTCTTTTGTATCTTTGGCGGGGATTTTTTTGTCATTTTTGATATGTAATAAATTTGAATTTGCAAATAGCGAAGGCTCGCTAAGATGCGAAATAGCAAGATTAAAATCATAATCATCATAGTATAAGCTAAGCATATTATCTTTATTAAATTTATTTAAAATTTCTTTAGCGTAAAACTCAACTTGATAACTCTCAGCCCCATAAAGCAAGAAAAAATTTGGGATATTAGCAGAATTTAAAAGCGTTATAAAATCTCTTTTATACATCTAAAATCTCTACTATTTTACCGATTATTTTGGCTGTTGGGATATCGACATCTGTGATTTTGACCATAACTGGGGTTAGAATTTCACAAAAATCACTTAAAAATATTCTAGCGCCTTTTAACTCATCATCTAATCTAGCTATTGATTGATTGGTGCTCTCTTCTATAAAGCATTTAAATGTTTGGCCTATATTTTTAGCTGCCCAGCGAGCAAATTTGCGATCCATAAAATCCCAAGCGACCTTATCGGCTTCTCTTTCTAAGATATTTAAATTGGCGCAAAGCTCATCTATGCCAAGCATTAGGTAGTTGCTGATTTTAGGGTCATTTTGAGCTTTTAAAATTCTATGAAGCAAGAGATCTGAGTATCTGCGAATAGGGCTAGTAAAATGCGTATAAAACTCAAACCCAAGCCCAAAATGCCCCCTTGAGCTGCTAGAATACTCGGCTCTTTTTTGTGCTTTTATGATGAGTTTATCGACATCTTCTCTGATATTTAGCTCACTTGCTTTGGCTTGAATTTGTGTTATCAAAAAGATTAAATCGCCTTGATTTTCGGCTTCTATGCCAAGGGTGGCAAGATCATCTAAGAGTGCGTTGATCTTTTTTATATCTGCTGGTTCGTGATTGCGAAATATCCCTTTGCTTGCTCTTTTTGCTGCGGCTTTGTTGGCTAGGAGCATACACTCTTCTATCAAAGAGTGTGATGGAGTTGAGCTTTCAAATTTAGTTGATTTAATCTCATTATTTTCATCAAGGCTCATTCTAAGCTCTAATGTATGAAAATCAAAGCCATTTTTAAGCCGTTTTTCTTTTAATCTTTGTGTGAGATCAAAAAGCGGTATTAGCCACTCTTTTATCTCGTCTTGACAATCAAATTCGCCTCTAAGCAAGCTATCAACTTCATCATAATTAAATCTTCTTTTAGAGTGGATCACACAGCTTATTAAATCCTCTTTAATGGCTTCTAAATTTGAGTTTAAAGTAATTTTAAAAAGATAAGCGAGTCTATCACAATTTGGCTTTAAAGAGCAGATATTTTCGCTAAGCTCACGAGGTAGCATCGGCACAGCAATGTGTGGAAAATATATAGAAAAACCCCTAAGCCTAGCCTCTTTATCAATACCGCTATATGGGCTTACATATTCGCTGACATCGGCGATAGCTATGTAAATTTCATTTTTATGCTTATCAAAATATATCGCATCATCAAAATCCTTAGCATCAATAGGATCAATGGTACAAAATGGCAAATGAGTTAGATCAACTCTATTAGGATACATACTTTTATCCACCTCATTGCCAAAGCTAATGGCTTCATTTATGGCTATTTTTGGGAAAATTTCACGCTTATTATATAGTGCCATTGAGATTTTTTGATCTACATTAGCATCGCTTAATACGCCTAAGACTTCTACAATATCATTATCTAAATTATTGATCTTTAAAACAGTGCCTAATGGAAGCTCTTTTAGGGATTTTTGACTAGCTTTTAGGGCGATTGTGATGGAGTTTGGGATAGTTACGCCCATTATAACGGAGCCAATTTTTTTGGTATATACTACACTTGTTTCATTTGCCATAAGCAATACAGCCACCACGGCTGCTTTTTGGCGTGGTTTTTTAAATTTAGTTAGTTTAGCAAGAACGATATCACCAAAGTGAGCTCCGCCTAAATCACGATTTTCTATCATTAAATCTTGCTTAAATTTGCTATCGTATGGATATAAAAATCCAGTCCCATTACTAGATATATCTAGTTTTCCGCAGACAAAGCCGTCATTGAGATAATATCGATTTTTATATTTTGTAACGGCTTTTATCTGTTCTAATACTCTTAAAATTTCAAGTTCGCTTGACTTGATATATTTACTCTCTAATCCAGTAGTTAAAGAGTTTAAAAATGCTTTCAATGTTGTACTTTTTCAATGGCACTGAAAAATAGTTGAGCATCTAAATTATAGAGTTTTAAAAGCTCAATAGTACTATTTATCTGGTCTGGTAAGAGTGTGCCAAATACATTTATGCTATTACTTATCACGCTTAAGATATAGCAGTGCTTTTTAAGATTTTCTGGGGCATCAATTGGGTTTAAAGAGTATTTTATAACTTCTGCAATCTCAGGTTCTAGATTCCAGTTTTTAAAGATTTGAGCTGTAACCATCTGACTTGAGATACCTACCATATCTATCTCAAGTTTAGATAGTTCGTTTGTTGTAGAGATGTTTTGTAATTTATCTTTAAATTTGGTAGATTTTTTAGAATCAATTAACTCTTTAGCAATTATAATCTTGCCTATATCCATCATAAAACTAGCTGGTGAAATAATGTTTAAAAGTTCACGATTTATCTTGCTACACCAGTGAAATGCTAAAGCGTTTTGCAATATTGCCAAATCCATAAATTTAGCACTAGATATTCCATATGGTTCTAGATTTATCTTAAAGCTTTTACTAATTGTGCCAGCTAGAGCAAAACCTCTAATAGTTGCCATTCCAAATAGTGCTACAGCTCTATTTATATCAGCAATTTCCCTGCTAAACCCATATAATGGACTATTTGCTGAGCGTAAAATATTTGCTGTTAACATTGGATCTTGGTGGATTACGCTAATTAACTCAGCAATATCACTATCTTCGCTGCTGCAAATTTGCTGAATTTTCATAATTGTCTCATCAAGTGGTGGTAGAGATTTTATACTCTTATAGATTGCATCGTTCATTATATTTCTCGTGTTTTTGATTGATTTGAGTAATTTTACTACATTGAAGTTAAATTTTTGATAATTTTTTGAAAATTTTATCAAATTTAAATTTTAATAATGTATAATTGCCCTTTATTTTTTACTAAAAGGAAGAAGATTATGGCAATAACAGTTTATTACGATAAAGATTGTGATTTAAGCCTAATTAGATCTAAAAAAGTCGCAATGATAGGCTTTGGTTCTCAAGGTCACGCCCATGCTGAAAATTTAAGAGATAGTGGCGTAGAGGTTATCATAGGATTAAATCCAAATGGCAAAAGTTGGGCAAAGGCCGAGGCTAAGGGCTTTAAAGTTATGAGCGTAAGTGAAGCGACAAAAGCAGCTGATGTTGTGATGATACTGACTCCTGATGAATTACAAGCTGATATATTTAAAGCTGAGATTGAGCCAAATTTAAAAAGCGGTAGCGCAATCGCTTTTGGCCATGGATTTAATATCCATTATGGTCAAATCGTCCCACCAAAGGGAATTGATTGTATCATGATAGCACCAAAAGCCCCAGGCCACACTGTGAGAAATGAATTTGTAAATGGCGGCGGTATCCCAGATCTAATAGCAGTAGCGCAAGACGCATCAGGCAAGGCTAAGGATATAGCATTAAGCTATGCTAGCGCTATTGGTGGTGGTAGAACTGGTATTATAGAAACTACTTTTAAAGCTGAGACTGAAACCGATCTATTTGGAGAGCAAGCTGTATTGTGTGGCGGACTTTGTGCGCTTATAAATGCTGGATTTGAGACCTTAGTAGAGGCTGGATATGAGCCTGAAATGGCATATTTTGAGTGCTTACATGAGATGAAATTAATCGTAGATCTAATCTACCAAGGTGGTATGGCTGATATGAGATATTCTATCTCTAATACTGCTGAATTTGGGGATTATGTAAGCGGCAGACGAGTAGTAGATGAGAGATCAAAAGCAGCTATGAAAGAGATCTTAAAAGAGATCCAAGATGGTACATTCGCTAAAAACTTTATCTTAGAAAGAAAAGCTGGTTATACTAAGATGAATGCTGAACGCAAATTAAGCGATGAAAGCTTACTAAATAAAACTGGCGAAAAATTAAGAGCTATGATGCCTTGGATCAATAAAGGTAAATTAGTAAATAAAGATAAAAATTAATTGGAACAAGATAAAAAAAATAGCGCCCAAAGAAGTAGGGCGCTTTTATATGTTGGTATTTTGCTCTGCATTTTAGTAGTTGCTATGGCTATTTATACAATTGCTAGTAACTATAAAAATCCTTCTAAAGCTCATAATCAAACACATATAATAGAGAATATAGATAGATATTTTGAGAGTAGAAGACAGGATTTTACCATATTTGATGTACCTAGAAATTTAGAGCTAAATATCACTGATGAAGTTAAAATACAAATGTTGCCAACTCCAAATTTTACTAAGTTAGATGGCGATGAATTTGATGGTGAATTTGTTGAGATTAAAAGAGTTGATGAAGTAATTAATAATGATACTAATTCAACAATAAATAATAGTAAAGATCTAAATTCTACTCTAAATTTAAAAGCAAATCCAAGTCAAAAATTAGCCATAAATTCTAGTGAAAATACGAACATAAAACCAAAGCCAACTAATAAACCAAAATCTAATAAACCAAAATTGGCTATAATAATTGATGATATCTCTACATTTTATCATGCTAAAAAGATTAAATCACTAAATTTAAATATCACACCATCAATTTTTCCACCGAATGATAACTATCCAAATAGCGCAAGAGTAGCTAGGGAATTTGAGTTTTATATGATACATTTGCCACTTGAAGCTATGAATTATCAAGCGCAAGAGAAAAATACTCTAAAAGTAGGCGATAGCAGTGCTAAAATAGAGTCTGAAATTAGTAAAATTAGATCAAATTTTCCAAAGGCAATATATATAAATAACCACACAGGAAGCAAATTTACAAGCGATTATGACTCTTTAAAAAAGCTCTTTATAGCCTTTAAAAAACACAATATGATATTTATAGATAGCTACACGACTAAAGATTCTAAGGCTAAGATTTTAAGCAGTGAGTTTGGGAATAAATATTTAAAAAGAGATGTTTTTATAGATAATACCAAAGATGAAAAAGCTATAATAAATAAGCTAAAAGAGGCTATAAAAATAGCTCAAAAAAGTGGCTTTGCTATAGCGATTGGACATCCATATGAGCAGACTTTTAAGGCTTTAAAGAGCTTTAAAAGTGAGTTAGAGAGCCAAGTTGATATAATATTTTTAAGAGATTTGTATGAAATTTATAACTGACTTTAATCTAAACTCAAATTTCAAAAACCCACCACAAAAGCTATATTATAAAGGAAATTTAGAGTTATTAAATTCGCCAAAAGTAGCAATTGTCGGCTCAAGAAAATGCTCATCTTATACCAAAAATATGACCCTAAATCTTGCTTCAACGCTCAAAAAATATGGAGTTTGTGTAGTTAGCGGTGCGGCAATTGGCGTAGATATCCATGCTCACACTGGTGCGTATCCGCATACAATTGCGGTTTTTGGTAATGGATTAGATCAAATTTATCCATTACAAAATGCCAAAATGATAAAAGATATCTATCAAAACTCATTAGCATTAAGCTCATATGAGCCAGGCATCGTAGCAAAGGGGTGGCAATTTTTGGAGCGAAATTTAATCACAGTAGCCATAAGCGACGCAGTTGTAGTAGCTCAAGCCGATATTAAAAGTGGCTCTATGAGTAGTGCTAAGGCGGCTATTAAATTTGGAATTCCGCTCTATGTATTGCCTCAAAGACTTGGTGAGAGTAGTGGGACTAATGAGTTATTAGCAAGTGGCAAAGCGCAGATTATTACTGATTTTGATAAATTTGCTATGAAATTTGGGCTGAGAAATTATGATCAAAATAGCGATGAGATCATTGAGTTTATCAAACAAAATCCAAATTTTGATGAGTGTTATTCTAAATTTGGAGATATTATCTATGATTATGAGCTAGATGGCAAAATTGCTATTGATGGAATTTATGTGAGAATTTTATGATAGTTGGGGTTGATATAGGACTTAAAAGAATTGGCATAGCTATAAGCCCAGATGGCAAAATCACTATCCCAACCACACCAATCTTGCGTAAAAATCGCAATCAAGCCGCAAGAGATCTTAGTAATATGCTAAGGGATAATGGAGCCAAAATTTTGGTTGTAGGCTTGCCAAAGGGTGGTAGCTGCCAAGATGAGATGGAGCGTAGGATTACTCACTTTATATCTCTTTTAAATTTCGATGGAGAGATACATTATCAAGATGAATCTTATAGTAGCGTTGAAGCTAGCGAGCTAGTAAGAGATAGGCGAGATGGCAAATTCGATAGCGTAGCGGCGATGATAATTTTGGAGAGATTTTTAAAAAGATGAATTTCAAAGATTATCTAAAATCTAGTTTAAATAAGGCTGATTTTCAAAGGGTTTGGGATAGCTTTTTTGAGCCTAAAAGCGTTGGGTTTTATCTAAATTTATTGAAATTTGATAGGGATTATATTATCTCAAATTTAGATGATTTAGGGGTTGAATTTAGGGAGATTTTGCCAAATTTTTATCTATGTAGGGCTGAATTTAAAGAGATTTTGACTCACTCTGAGTTATTTAATAAAGGAGCGATATATATCCAAAATCCAAGTAGCTATCTAGCAGTTTTAGCTCTAAATCCAGCTAAAAATGATATCGTTTTAGATATGTGCGCTAGTCCAGGTGGAAAGAGCATTGCGCTAGCAAATATGATGGGATATGGGGCGGATTTGGCGGTGATGGAGAGTGATAGCAAGAGATTTTATACCTTAAAAGCAAATTTAAATAAATATGGTTGTGAGTGGGTGAGAACCTACAATAAAGACGCAAGGAGTATTTCAAGGAGCTGTGTGGGTAGATTTGATAAGATTTTGCTTGATGCGCCATGCTCTAGCTACTCTCATTTTGGTGATGAATTTGTAGAAAAAACAGCCAAAGAGATAAAATCTCTCTCAAAGCTACAAAAACAGCTTTTAAACTCAGCGTTAAGTGCTTTAAAGCCAGGCGGGTGCGTGGTTTATAGCACTTGTACACTCTTTGAGTGCGAGAATGAAGAGGTGATTCAAAATGCTTTGGGATCTAAATTTGATATTAGTATCCAGCCTATTAGCTTTGGTTTAAAAAGCGAGATTGTGAGTGAATTTGGGCTTAGGATTTTGCCAGATTGTGATATGGACGCATTTTTCTTAGCTAAAATTGTGAAAAATAATTAAATTTTTTAATATAACCAAAGTAGCGAATTTGGCTAATTTTTAGCAACAAAATTGTATAATTGGCAGAATTTTTCTAAAATTTTTGGAGATAGAGTGGATTATATTTTAAAGATTGATTGTAATGATGAAAAAGGGCTTATATTAAGAGTTAGCGAGATTGTATTTAAGCATGGATTAAACTATGTTAGCACTAGTGAGTTTGTAGATCATGAAAATAGTAGATTCTATATGCGTGCGGTGGTTGTAGGGCAGGTAAATACAATTGAGTTTCAAAACACTCTAAGTGCCTATTTGCCAAGTGATAGTGTAATATTTTTTGAATCCATAAAGAAAAAAGATATAGTGATTCTAGCAACAAAAGAGAATCACTGCTTGGGAGATCTGCTTATTAAACATAGTAGCAAGGATCTAAACGCAAATATCTTAGCTATCATAGCCAATCACGATACCTTGCGTCCATTGAGTGATAAATTTGATATTCCATTTACCTGTATTAGTGCTGATGGATTAGATAGGGTTGAGCATGAAAAATTGGTCTTAAAAGAGTTAGAAAAATATAAATTTGATTATATGGTTTTGGCAAAATATATGAGAATTTTAAGCCCTGATTTTGTCAAGCGATATCCAAAAAAGATTATCAATATCCATCACTCATTTTTGCCAGCTTTTATAGGGGCAAATCCGTATAAACAAGCTTATGAGCGTGGTGTGAAGATTATTGGAGCTACAGCGCATTTTGTTACTGATGATTTGGATGAAGGGCCAATCATCACGCAAGATGTAATAAGAGTAAATCACGAGATGAATTGGAAAGATATGCAAAAAGCTGGTCGAGATGTCGAAAAAGTGGTGCTTAGCAATGCTTTGGATCTAGTTTTTGATGAGAGAGTTTTTGTTTATGATAATAAAACGGTGATATTTTAATGTTTAATATCGTGCTTGTAAATCCTAAAATTCACACAAATACTGGAAGTATCGGTAGAATGTGTGTTAATTGTGGAGCTAAATTACACTTAGTTAAGCCTTTGGGATTTGAGATTGATGATAAGTATTTAAGGCGTGCGGGGCTAGATTATTGGGCGAGATTAAATCCTGTGATTTGGGAGAGTTTGGATAGTTTTTTAGAAGCAAATTTGGAATTTAAAGATAGATTTTTCTTTGCAACTACTAAGTGTAATAAGCTATATTTTGAAGCTGAGTTTAAGCCGGGGGATTATCTATTTTTTGGTGGTGAGGATTGTGGATTGCCACTTGATTTAATGCGATTAAATAGAGATAATTGTATCACTATACCTATGACTAGTCAAGGTAGGAGCTTGAATTTAGCCACTAGCGTTGGGATTATTACCTATGAGGCTATCCGCCAAAATATAGATAAATTTGATTTTAGGGATATGGTATGCGAATTTTAATCTCTATTATTTTGTTTTTTGGGGTGCTTTTTTCATCAGAATTAAAGATCGCTACATATAATGTCGAAAATCTCTTTGATGATAGGATTAGTGGTAGTGAATATAGCGATTTTAAATCTAATAGATGGAACGAGGCAAAATATCAGCAAAAACTACAAAAAATCGCTAGAGTTTTAAAGCATTTAGATGCCGATGTGGTGGCATTAAATGAGATTGAAAATCAAAATGTAATGAAGGCGCTAGCCGATTTGAGCGGATATAGATATTATAAATTTGCTACTACAAAGGGTGCGCCAGTTGGGCTTGGGCTGCTTAGTAGATATAAGATTAGTGATAGTAGAGTCTATCTTGTGCCAAATGTCAAAACTAGGCCGATTTTGATGAGTAGGGTGGAATTTGATGGTTATGATATTGAGTTTTTTGTAGCTCACTTCCCAGCGGCTAAAAATCCACTTAAAAGCAGAATCGCCGCCGCTGATACAATGAAAAGAGCTATTAAAAATAGCCAAAATGGGGTGATTTTAGGCGATTTAAATAGCAATTATGGATATAAATTTTTGCTTAATGATCTTGATGGATGGACGAATTTATGGGAGTTTATCCCTACTAGTCAAAGAAGTAGCTATAAAAATGGTAAAAGCGCAATTGATCATATAATATTAAGTAGGGATTTGATGAGTGGAAATTTGAGTTATAAAGATGGAAGTTTTGGTATTTTCAAAGCAAATTTTATGGATGATAGTTACTCTGATCACTACCCTATATATGCTACGATAACTACGCAAAATAGCTCTAAAGAGTTGCCAACTCTATCAATTAATGAACTTAAATCATCTAATCAAAGAGCCAAGATATCAGGCGTGGTGATATATAAGGATAAAAATGGATATATATTAGCTGATGAGAGTCGGCGTGGAATTTATATCTACGAGAAAAATCCATCTCTTGGTATTGGTATGAGAGTTAATGCGGTGGCAAATAAGATTGAAGATTATAAGGGTAATATGCAAATTAGTAGTATCTCTTATGTAAGCTTAGATAGCGATTTTAAGGGCGATGAGAGTAGCTATATGATGGATATAAATGATATAGATATGGCTACAAGCGGCGATGTGATTGGGGATATTGTCTTAGATATTAAGGGTGGATTTGCTAATATTTCTAATACTAAATTTAAAATTTACTCACCAAATAGGGCGATAAAAGATGGTAAAATCTCCATTAAAAAGGCTATTGTGTGGAGTTATAAGGGACAAAAGGAGTTGATAATTGAGTGAATTTTTGACTTTTATGGGTTGGGTTGTTGTTGTGTTTATTATTTTTGTCCTTGTCGTTGGGTTTAATCGTCAAATGATGGAGAAAAATAGAATTAGAGATGAGATAACAGCTGCTAGAAAAGCCGCTAAGGATAAAAAGCAAAAAATAGATATAGGTGGAGATAGCAATGAAAATGTTAATTGAGATTGGAGTAGAAGAGCTTCCTGCGATACCTTTTTTAAAAGAGCTTAATAATATTGAGCCAAAATTTAAATCTGCATTAGATGAGTATAATATTAAGTGTGATTTTAGGCTTGATTATACCCCTAGAAGAGTTGTATTGCATGGTGATATGGATGAATTCGCTGGTGATAAGGTGGTTGAGAGTATCGGCGCACCAAAGCATGTGGCGCTAGGTAGTGATCATAATTGGTCTGCAGCGGCGATAGGATTTGCCAAAAAGTGTGGCATAAGCTTAGATGAGCTGAAATTTGAAAATATCAATGGCAAAGAGGTTTTGTATCATAAGAGCGTGATTAAGGGGGATTTGAGTAAAAATCTGCTTGATAAGGTTATAAATAAGTTTATATCATCTTTAAATTTCGGTAAATCTATGAGATGGGGAGATGGCAAGTATGAGTTTATCCGTCCGATTAGATCTATTGTAGCGGTTTTGGATGATGAATTAGTGGATATGGAGATTTATGGTGTGAAGTCGCAAATGGCCTTTTATCCACATAGAAATTACGGCTATGAGATGGTGAAATTCGCTACTATAGATGAGTATTATAGTGCTTTAGAGCGTAATGGGATTATCCTTGATGCTAATAAAAGGCGAGAAAAAATCCTAAATGAATTTAAGCAAATTGAGCAAAATAGTGGTTTGAAAATCGAGTTAGATGAGGATTTATTAGATGAAGTTGTGGCTATTACTGAGATGCCTACTGCGCTTATGGGTGGCTTTGAAAAAGAGTTTTTAGAAGTGCCTAGTGAGGTTATAGTAACTTCAATGAAAGAAAATCAACGATACTTCCCACTAAGAGATCAAAATGGCAAATTAAGCAATCATTTTGTGGTAGTTAGCAATGCTATTAGTAGTGATTCGAATTTGATAATCAAAGGCAATGAAAAGGTGCTAAGAGCCAGGCTAAGTGATGCTAAGTTCTTTTGGGAGAGCGATCTAGCTAGTGAGTTTAGCTCAGCGAAATTAAAAAATATCACCTATTTAGCCGGTCTTGGCTCAATGTATGATAAAGAGATTAGGGAGCGCCAGATTGCTAGGGAGCTAGCTAAAATCTATGAAAAAGAGCTAAAAGATGAATTTGGTGGTGAGTTTATAGATGAGCTTGATAGGGCTGTTATGCTTAGCAAGGCTGATCTTGCTACCTCGATGGTATATGAATTTACAGATTTACAAGGGATTATGGGGAGTTATTACGCTAAACATAGAAAAGAAAATCACTTTGTAATTGAAGCGATCAAAGAGCAATACCTGCCTAATAAAGAGGGTAGCGAGTGTCCGAAAAGCTACTTTTCTAGCGTGGTGGCACTATCATCTAAGCTTGATACGCTAATGGGGTTATTTAGTATAAATAAAATCCCAACAGGCAATAAAGACCCATACGCTCTAAGGCGAGCTGCAGCTGGGGTTATACGGATTGTTTTGAATTTAAATATAGAGTTTGATATCAAAAAAATTCTATCTCTAATAGCTCAAAATTATGCTAAATTCGATTTGGGTAGTTTGGAGATATTTATAACTGATAGATTATACACTATGTATAATGCCAATCCATCTGTGATAAAAGCGTGTCTAGATAGTGGTGTAAGGGATATCAAAAGGCTAAATCTAGCTATAATTGCCTTAGATGAGATAAGCAAAGATAGCGAATTTAAAGAGAATTTCTCCACATTCAAACGCCTAGCAAATATAATCAAAGATAGCAAGATTGATAGTGTAGATGAGAGCTTAATGGAGCATGAGAGCGAAAGAGCATTGTATAATAAATTTAACTCATTAAAATTAGATATCAATGATACAAAGGGATATTTGCTATCGTTATTTGATCTAAAACCTTATATTGATAGCTATTTTGATAATGTAATGATAAATAGCGATGATCCAAAGATCAAATCTAATCGCATATCCATAATTGGGCAAATTTATCAAGCATTTTTAAAAGTCGCTGATATAAAAGAGATAACTATATAATCATTAGAGTGCTTTAAAGGCACTCTTGGATTGAAAAATTGGATTAAGAAGGGTTAAAAGATACCAGCGAAGAGCAGTTTGGAGTCTAGGTGATACTCGATTGCTATCTTATTTTCGCCTCTATAATTTTTCAAATAATTGGCTATTTTGTTTGAAATTTCATCAAATTTAACTCTATTAATCTCTTTTTTTCCACTCATAATTAATTTAAAATTATTGCTATTAGAATCTATTTTTACACTATGTAAAATATCGTTATATCCAAGCATAATATCTTTTTGATTATGCTCATCAGCTCCCATAAAATCAACATCTATACTATATGTAGATAGAGGTATATTTAGTCCAGTAGGCTCACTATTTTTTTGTGCATAGCTACCAAGCGATAATAAGCATGGCAAAAGTAGATATAAAATTCTCATACAAACTCCAAAAAATTATCCTAGATTTTATCATAAAATGCATTATTTAAATATAAATTTCAAAGTTAAATTAAGGAATTTTAGGTATTATTGCGAAAATTTTTTCAAGGAGATATAGTGAGTTTTGATGAATTAGAGCTAGAAGCTATTATACAAGAGGTTTTAGAAGAGTGTGGAGAGTTTGAGAATTTAGATGATGAGGAGCTTTATGAGCTTATTGAAAAGATCAAAGAATTAACAGATGGCGATACCGAAGAGGCTTATGAGCAGCTAAATGGGTATTCACCAATTAGTAGAAAAAGATTCTTATCTCTATACTCTGTTTGATTATGCGAGTAGTTTTAGCTCTTTTGATATTTGCTATTTTTAGCTGGGCTGAGGATGCTTTTAATGGTAGTGTGGAGATTTTTAGCATTGATTCTAATTACGCTGGTGAGCTAAAAATTAATGATAAAACCATAGCTTGGCTAGATCATCCTACGCAAGATGGGGTAAAGATAGCCATTATCCCTATTGGATACTATGCTAAAAATGATATTAATATCACAAATAGTCTAAATAACCAAAGTAATTTAACAATATTAAAAGTTAAGCAAAAAAACTATAAAAAAGAGAGTATCACAGTAGCCCCCGCAAAGGCTAATCCACCAAAAAGTGTGACGAATCGCATAGAAAAAGAGAGAAAAGAGGCAATTGAGATATATAAGACTTCTAGCCCAAATTTGCTAGTTAATAGCGAATTTGTATCGCCTATGAGTAGCTTTATCACTAGTGAATATGGAAATGCTAGAGTATTTAATGGTAGTATTAAAAGCTATCATGGTGGCGTTGATTATAGGGCGGCGATAGGGCAAAAGGTGGTGAGTGCTAATGATGGGATAGTAAGAATCGCTAAAGATAGATATTATGCTGGAAAGAGTGTTGTAATTGACCATGGTGGTGGTATTTATACACAATATTATCACTTGGATAGGATAGATGTCAAAGTTGGCCAAAAGGTTGTTAAAGGTGAGAAAATCGGCTTAAGCGGTGCGAGCGGTAGGGTGAGTGGACCACATTTGCACTTTGGGATTATAGTGCGAAATACTCAAGTTGATCCATTGATTTTTATAGAAAAATTCAACTCAATTTTTTAAATTCACATTTTTTAAACAAAAGCTATATATAATTTCACTATATTTTATATAGAAAGGATTTAAAATGAAAAAGATTTTAAGTATAGCTTTAGCGGCTATGGTAAGTAGTAGTGTGGCATTTGGTGCTGATAGTGCGACTAGTTTAAGCAAAGAGATGTTTGAGTTTAAAAAAGAGGCTAGTAAGGAGTATTATAAAATTCAAAAAGGTTGCGAGCAAATTCATGATAAAATAGCTAAAGCAACTCAAAATATGGATTCTAAACAAAAAGAGGAATTCTATAAAGAATTTAGATATCAAATGCGTCAAAATATGGCCAAACTAGGTAAAGATGAGCAGTTTTATAATGGAATTTGTGGTCCGCATATAAGAGGTTTAAAAGCAAATAATCGCCCTGATCGCCCAGGTAAATTTGCGCCTAATTGTCCAAATGGCATAAATCCAGATTGTCCAATGAGATGAGTAGCAAAATACTTCTAATAGAAGATGAGCCTATGCTTTGTGAGATGGTTAGTGATTATCTTATGGAGCAGGGCTTTGAAGTTGTAAGTAGTGATAGCTATGAAGATGGCTTGAGTTTAGCATATGAGGGTAAATTTGATATTTTTATCTTTGATGTTAAGATTATAGGCGGTAATGGCTTTGATCTACTTAATGAGCTTAGAGGCTCTGGGATCAATACTCCTTGTATCTATATCACCTCATTAAATGATATAAATGATCTAGTTAAGGGCTTTAAGAGTGGTTGTGATGACTATATCAAAAAGCCTTTTGAGTTAGCTGAATTACATCTAAGAGTAGATAATATCCTAAAACGCAAATTTAGTCACTTAAGTAGTGATAACTATGTAGAAATCTCTCCAAATATAAAGTTTGATATAATACAAAAGAGATTAATCAAAGATAATGCTATAGTCCAAATAGCCAAAAAAGAGGCTGATTTGTTGGTTTTGTTTTTAAAAAATCGTGGCAAAATTTTAAGCAGAGATGAGATATATATGAATTTATGGGATTATGGTCAGGTGCCAAGTGAGCTAAGTCTAAGAGTATATATCAGAAATTTGCGTAAAATAATTGGCGAAGAAAAGATAATCTCACATCCAAAAATAGGCTATGAATATGTATAGCAAAAAGTATATTTTGCCAATATTTTTGCTATATACTCTTTCTAGTATGATATTTTTAATCGGATTTGCCACTATGTATTATAAAGAGGCGAAATTCGATATAATCAAACGAGATAAGATCCGCTTAGAGGCATTTGCTAAAGAGCTTGAGTATATACTTCGCTTAAATAATAATATAGATAATATTATGAAATTAAAATCTTTTTATCCAATTAATTTTTACAATATCAAAACAGGTAAATATATCTATAAAAGCTTTGATACACCGAAATTTAAAGGCAAATTTTATGAAGGTTTAGATGCTTTGTATATGAGAGAGAATATCCACTCAAAAAGGCGAGCAATAGAGCTATTTGTAGAGTTAAAAAGCGAAGATACTATTAAGGATATAAATCAGCTTTTTTGGCGTGTGTGGCTTATAGCTGGGGCGGTTTTTATTTTAGTTGGGCTTATTGCTTTTGTTTTGGTTAAGCTTGCGTATTTGCCACTTTTGGCTCAGATTAGAGCGCTTAATAACTTTATCACAGATACTACGCATGAGATTAATACTCCTTTGAGCGTGATACTTATGAGTAGTGAGATGTTTGATAAAAATCCGCCAAAATATTTAGAAAATATCAAAATAGCAGCCAAAACTCTAAGTGGAATTTATAATGATTTGGCTTTGAATTTAAAGAATAATCCAAATGTTATTAGTAAATTTAATATCCAAACTCTGCTTGAGAGTCGCATTAAGCTATTTGAGCTTTCAGCTAATTCAAAGGGGCTTAAATTTGAGATTAATTCTAACTCTTTTGAGCTATCTAGCGATATACAAAAAGTTGGTAAAATATTAGATAATCTCATATCAAATGCGATAAAATATAGTAGTAAAAATTCTAAAATTATTATCAATTTAGACCAAAATAGCTTTGAGATAATCAACTTTGGAGCTACTATCTCTAAGGAGAATATAGACAAAATCTATGATAAATTCAGCCGTTTTGATACGCAAAATGGCGGCTTTGGGATTGGGCTTAGCTTGGTTAAGCGATATTGTGATGAGCTTGGTCTTAGTATCGAGTGTGAAAGCGGTGATAATCAAACTAAATTTAGAGTTATTTTAAGAGATTTTAAAGATAGATAATTGGCATGGAGAGTCTCTCCATGCGATTTTAATATAAAATTAAATGTGCTTTTTGTGAGCCATGAACGCCAAAAACGGTTATAAGCTCTATATCAGCTGTCCTAGATGGCCCAGCGATAAATAAAATATTACTTGGTAATTTGCCGTTTTGATCGACTTTTAGGGCGTTTAGAGCACTTACTAGTGAGTTTTTGACTCTATCTTTTTTAAGTAAAACTATACAAAGATTTGGCGCTAGGCTTAGCATTCTAGGTTGAGCTTGGCTAGATTTTAGCAATGCTACACCATGAGAGCTGACGCCATATTCGGCATGAACTATAGAGAACTCACTATGAAATACATCGCTTCTTAGCTCTTCTATAGGCTTATCGAAGCAGATTTTTTGATCAGCTTTAATCTTATCTAAATTTAAATTCAACCCACTTCCATAGATCATTTTTTTGTATCCATAGCTAGCTACAATCTCATTTATCGTATCTTCTAGAGCTGATGGCTCGCATTCATGGACGATATATTTGTTATCGCTCATTTTTTGCTTCATTTCAGCAAGAGCATTATCAGTAGTTTGGATATGTTCTACTGGATCTATGCTAGGAGTGGATTCATGGCCTGTGATTTTGTAGCTATCTTTTAAGCGAGAAAGAATCATCTCTTTGGATTTAGCTGAAATTTCATCTATTCTATTCATAGCGAACTCCTTCCATATTTTCAAGCTCTTTATATAGATCTTTTTTAATCTGTGGTAGCTCTTTGTATTGGCTCCAGCTTTTTATAACTGGGATTGAGTTTTGGAACTTATGTAAAACTGAGTTAAATAGATGAGTTTTACTAAGGCTAAATCTCCATAAAGCACCATTTGTAGCGATCTTAGCAAACTGCTTCATCGCAAATGATTCGGCTCTATTTTTATGGCTATTTTGCGTGCTAAGTGGTGGATTTTTGCCTTGGCCAACTTTATTTGCTCTTAGCTTTCTAATTAGATCAGCTAGTGGGATTCTAACAGGGCAAACCTCGCTACATCTACCACAAAGCGAACAAAATGTAAGTATATCACCGGTTGCTTCCATACCAAATATATTTGGACTAATAACCTCGCCAATAGGCCCAGGATAGATAGTTTGGTAGCTATGGCCGCCGATTTTGTCATATACAGGGCAGAAATTCATACACGCCCCACATCTAATACATCTAAGAGCCTCATAGTAGTCATGATGAGCTAGCATATCACTTCTGTGATGATCAAATAGTATCAAATGAACCTCTTTTGGCCCATCAAATTCATCATTTCTTGGGGCTGTGATTATGTTGTTATATGTAGGGATGAATTGTCCTGTGGCTGATGGTGTGAGTAGATGAACCATAGTAGCAGCATCTTCAAAGCTCTCCATAACCTTCTCAATCCCACAAAGTGCAACATGAATTTTAGGAGCGGTAGTACACATTCTACCATTTCCTTCATTTTCAATTAACCAAAATGCGCCCTCTTTAGACATAGCGAAATTTACACCACTAAGCCCCATCTCTAAGCCTTCAAACTGATCTCTTAAATGTTTTCTAGCTATTTGATTTAGCTTTTCTGGCTCGCTTTCTAAATTTGAGTCTAATTTTTCTTGAAAAATTTTGCCTATTTCATTGCGATTTTTATGGATTGCTGGGACGACTATATGGACTGGTGCTTCATCGTTTAATTGTATTATTAGCTCACCAAGGTCAGTCTCAACAGCATTTAATCCCTTATTAGCTAGATAGTGATTAAGGCCTACCTCTTCACTAGCCATAGATTTGCCTTTTAATATCTTTTTGATATTATTTTGGCGCATTAACTCATATATTATCTCACAAGCATCAGTAGCTGAGCTAGCCCAATGGACTTTAATGCCATTTTTTGTGGCGTTTTTTTCGAATTCAATTAGTCTATCGCTAAGAGACATTAGGGCGTTATTTTTAGCTTTTTTAGCCTTATCTCTTAATCCTTGCCAATTATTGAATTTCGCATTTATCACATTTAGGCGGTTTTTTTGTAAGGTGTGCATAGCGATTGTGAGATTTTGTCTTAATTGAGTATCGCCAAGTTTGATTTTTACGATTTGTTCGTGTGGCATTTTTTTACTCATAGGGATACTCCTTCTAAGCGTTTAATCAAGAAATCATATAGATGAAGACATTTGATATCTACGCCATTTCGTTTCATTGTGCCTGCAATGTTTAATAAGCAACCACCATCGCCACTTATTAAGTAGCTAGCACCTGTATTTTTGATATCTTCTATTTTGGCTAGTGCCATTGCGTTTGAGATATCGCTCTCTTTGATTGAGAATGTCCCACCAAAACCGCAGCACTCCTCTTCATGTTCAAGCTCAATTAACTCTACATTTGATAGTTTGCGGATTAAATTTTTGCTAGATTCTACGCTTTTAGCTACTCTTAAAGCGTGGCAATTAGAGTGCCATGCGACTTTGATTTTATCGCCTTTATCTTGGTAATCTACTTTTAGAATTTCATCTAAGTATTGACTTAGATCATATACTCTAGCGGCGAATTTTTGAACCTTGTCAAATTCGCTACTGCCTTCAAAAAGCTCTAAATAATCATGCCCCATCATACCAGCGCAAGAGCCACTAGGGACGATAATCGGGATATCTTCATCAAATAAATTTATATTATGCATAGCTACAGCTCTACTCTCATCAAAATATCCGCTATTAAAAGATGGTTGAGAGCAACAGGTTTGATTTTTTTTGAAAATCACTTCCACGCCCTGGCGGCGTAGAAGTTTAATAGCATTTAAAACGCTATCTTGCATAGCAGCACTACCAAGGCAAGTAGCGAAAAAATATACTTTTCTCATAGATATTAACCCTTAAGTACGATATCTGGGATAATTCCTTGCATAAAGAATGCGATGATTAAAGTCCAAATACCAATTAAGATAATGAAAGCAACTGAGTATTTAAGTGTGAATTTAAATAGCTCACTCTCACGACCTACTAAACCAACAGCAGCGCACGCTATAGCGATACTTTGTGGGCTTATCATCTTACCTACGACACCACCAACTGAGTTGGCTGCTAAAAATAGCGCTTCACCAACACCAAGCTCTCTAGCGCTAACTTGTTGAAGTGGGCCAAATAGAAGATTTGAGCTTGTATCCGAACCTGTTAAGAATACGCCTATCCAACCAATCACAGGGCTAAAGAAGGCAAAAGCATCGCCAGTTTGAGCAAAGGCAAGACCTAGAGTTGTACTCATAGCAGCGTTTTTAGCGATAAAGGCAAATGATACAACAAGACCGATTGTAATACAAGGAATCGCCATCTCTTTTAGTGTATCCCAGAAGCAATCTGCGGCATCGTTGGCTTTGATTTTTAAAAACCAAATTGATAAGAAAGCAGCTAGCAGTATAGCGGTGCCAGCTTGAAGGCCTACAAAGCTGATATTTAAATTTAACCCAATAGCCTTACCAGTAGCATCAACTATGCTTGTGCCTACATTGTTGGCAGCTAGAGTTACAACTGTGTAATCAAATATTCCACCTTTAGCAAATAGTGCTTTAAACCATGGTTGAGTCCATAGAATTATACAAGCGATTAATAGGATAAATGGTAGCCAAGCTTTGAATATTTGGCCATTACTAAGTTCGGTTTTGCTTGTAAAGTCTGTTTGGTCATCAAGTCTAAATATATTAGATGGTTTCCAAATTTTCAAAAATGCAGTAGTACAAATAAGAGATACAACAGCAGAAACAATATCAGGAAGCTCGGCACCAAGGTAGTTTGAGCTGATAAATTGTGTAGCAGTAAAGCTAATTGCAGCTACTAAAATTGCAGGAAATGTCTCTTTAACACCTTTAAATCCATCCATTAAAAATACAATGAAAAATGGAACAGTAAGGCTAAGTGGAACTAGCATTCTACCAACCATCGCTGAGACTTCATATTGTTCTACACCAACTAAATTCGCCATCGCAATAATAGGAATACCCACAGCACCAAAGGCAACAGGAGCAGTATTAGCTATCAGACACAATCCAGCAGCATATAAAGGCTTAAGTCCAAGACCAACTAAAAGCGCAGCAGTGATAGCAACTGGACCACCAAAACCGATAGCACCTTCTAAGAATGAGCCAAAACAAAATCCAATTAAGATAACTTGAATTCTGTGGTCTGGAGTGATGCTAATAACGCTTTGTTTGATAACTTCAAATGAGCCTGATTTAACTGAAAGTTTGTATAAAAATATCGCAGCGATGATAATCCAAGCGATAGGCCACATACCTTGAGCGAAGCCTTGAACGAAGCTAGCACCGATGAGAGAAAAAGGCATATCATATACAAATAACGCCAAAACAGAAGCCAAAATAACTGTTAAAAAAGCAGCCATATAGCCTTTTAGCTTAAAAACTAAAAGCGAAACCAAAAAACATAAAATTGGCAAAAACGCCACCAACGCACTTAGCCATATATTGCCAAGTGGATCATATATCTGTGTCCATTGCATACAGACTCCTATCGATAAAAATTTTGTGAAACTTCATTTTAGCGTAAATTATTATTAAATTTAAGATAAATTATAAAAATTGTTTAAAAAATCGTTTGAGTGTGTATAATCGTAACATTATAATTAAATTTATTTATAAATTTCAGTTTGATAGAGTATCTCCGCCCAGAGTAGGGCAGAGTAAATTTATAGAGCTTTGGATATAATTTTAGCGAGTTTAGAGCTAAATTCGCTTGGATTTTCTATACTCATACCTTCGCTGATTTTAGCCATATTTAGGATTAGTATAGCAACATCGTTTATCATCAATTCGTTATTAGCTAATTTGGTGATGATTTCGTGATTTGGATTGATCTCTAAGATTGGCTTGATTTTTGGTGCTTCTTGACCCATCTGTTTTAATAGAGTTTGCATAGCATAATCTGGGTCGTTTTTGTCATAGATTAGGCACGCTACGGAGTCGCTTAGGCGATTTGATATTTTGACATCTTTGACTTCATCTTTTAAGATCTCTTTGATTTTGCTTATTAGGGCGTTTGTTTCATCACTAGTTGAAATTTCACTACCAGTTATCTCGCTATCTATATCGGAGCTATTTATGCTCTTAAATGGCGTGGAGTCATACTCATTTACCATAGGCAAGACTATTGTATCTATCTCTTCATCACAGATTAGGACATTTATCCCTTTGGATTTAAACCCTTCTAAAAGTGGTGAGTTTCGTAGCATACTCTCATTTTGGCCGCTGATATAATATATCGATTTTTGATCTTCTTTCATTGCGGCTTTATACTCTTTTAGCGTGATTGGTTTGTCGTTTAGAGTGGATTTAAATAGGCATAAATTTAAGATATTATCTTTATTGGCATTAAATCCATATAGGCCCTCTTTGATAACATTACCAAAAAGAGAGTAGAGCTTGGAGTATTTTTCTTTATCGTTATTTAGTAGTTTTTCTAATTCGCTTAGGATTTTTTTGACGCTTTGGTCTTTGACTGCGGTTAGAATTTTATTCTCTTGTAAAATTTCACGGCTTATATTTAATGGGATATCTTCTACATCCATAACCCCACGCACAAATCTAAGATATGGTGGTAGAAGCTCTTTGGCGTCATCAGTGATAAATACACGCTTAACATATAGTTTTACACCACTTTGATAATCTACTCTAAATAGATCAAATGGTTGAGTTGATGGGATATAAAATAGGGTAGAATACTCTATTTTGCCCTCTGCTTTTGTATGGATATGCAGTAGTGGATCGCTACTATCGTGGCTGATTTGCTTATAAAAGTCATTGTAATCGCTATCTTTTAAAGTAGATTTACTCATTCTCCATAGGGCACTTGCTTTGTTGATTTGAGAGTTTTTGCTCTCATAATGCCCCTCTTTGTTCTCATCTTGTGGGGCTACCCACTCATCTCTATCCATATAAATAGGATATGGAATGTGATTTGAGTATTTTGTAATGATATTTTCTATTCTAAAACTATCTGTAAATTCATCATCATTGAGGTATAGAGTGATCTGTGTGCCGTGGCTATCTAGCGTGGATTTTGAAATTTCATATCCATTTGTATCGCTACTCCATTTATATGCATCGCTACTTAGGGCTTTGCGACTGATAACTTCTATTTTGTTAGCTACCATAAATGCTGAGTAAAATCCAACCCCAAATTGACCTATTAATGAGCTATCTTTTTTCGCATCTCCGCTCATAGATTCTATAAAGCCTTTTGTTCCGCTTCTTGCGATGGTGCCTAGATTGTTGATTAGATCATCTTCATCCATGCCTATTCCATTATCTGTGATTACTAATGTTTTGGCCTCTTTATCTAGTTTGATATCAATTCTAGGGGTGTATTGAAGTGATTTATAATCATCATTAGTTAAGCATAGATAATTTAGCTTATCTAGTGCGTCGCTTGCGTTTGAGATTAACTCTCTTAAGAATATCTCTTTATTAGAGTAGAGTGAGTGGATCATTAAATTTAAAAGATCGCTCACTTGTGTTTGAAATTGATGTTTTTGCATATTTTCTCCTTTGTCTTGATATTATAACTAACTAAATTTAATCATCATTCAAAAATCACAAATGGTAAGGTTAGAGTATTTTTAATTATATTAAATGGTGTTTTTAATACATCAGTCACTACTTGTGTTGTAATAATTGGCTCATCAATTGTTCCGCTAATTTTTATAATTGTAGATATGCTTTTATCTTTGCCTAATAGTATGTGGTTGACTAATGGAATTTTATCAATGATTGAGCTAGCATCTTTTAATAATTTTAATTCCAAAGTTATATCAATGAGATTTGTGGCTAGATTTATCGTTCCATTGCCAATTATATCAGCGGTTGCACCTTCGATATCAATAGCATGAATTGTTAGATTATCATCGATTCGTCCAATCCTTATAATTCCATCTTTAACACTAAAGCCTTTATTGTTAAAATCAGGTACCTTAAAAATAAGCAAGCTTGGAATAGAGTCTAAAAATGCTAGAAGTTGATTGTAAATTTTATAATCTTTTAGATATGTATCTTTTAATTCTAGGTCAGCTTTGAAATTTTTGCTATTTTTTCCCATAACTTTTAATCCAAAAACCCCCTCGCTAAATGTATTTAAATCTAAAATATCATTGACAGCTGTAGCTGATATACCATTTCCTTTGATCTTTAATATATCTTTACCTTCGGTAATAGATATATATCCTCCATCAAATTCCCCATCAAATTTAATAGTATCGCTAGTTTTATTTCCGCTAAAATGATCAAACAATACACTTTTATTAACATCGGCTATATTTAATATAGTATCATTGGCTATAAAGTTTAGATTTTTATCAAAATCACCTTTGGCAGCATTAGAATTTATAGTAATTTTGGCTGAATTTAAAAATATATTTACCTCATCATTAATTATGCTAGCCTCTACTATGCCACTATCGCTTTTTACATTAATAATATTGCTAGCATTAATGGTAAAGTTATCATCGGTGTAATTTCCATCCTTTTTAGCTAACATTGGAATATTAAATTTAGCATCATTAACTCTTGCATTGATATCTATAAAATTATTAGTTGTGATGTTAATTGCAGCTTTAGTGATATTTAAATCATTTATAAGCGTAGAGTAGGGCTTAAGCGGTTCTATGCTAGGTATATTTAGCGTAATTGGATTGGTAATATTTAGTTCATATCCTAAAGTTTTGGAGTTGATTTTTGGGGCTTTGCTAAATTCGAGTGTGATATTATCATCTAGATTTTTAATATCAAGTAGATTTGGAATAGCAATAGAGTTAAATTTAGTATCAAACCATGCTTGTTGTGTATTTGCATCAATAAAAGCACTAAAATTTGCATCAAAAATACTATTTTTTACATGGCTATTTTCTATAGTGAGTTTATCGTTTTTTAAAATTATTTTAGCATGATTGGTATTAAATTTTGCCCCAGAGATATCAATATCGCCATCAAGTATAAACTCCCCATTGGCTTGTACAATTATATTGCTTAGGTCTATGACTAAGCGAAGCTTTGCGTTCATATTGCCACTATTTTGCGTGATTGGGATATTTATATTGTAGGCTTTTAGTATATTATTTATATCATTACTATATAATGTTTTAGTATAAATATCTAGTATTAAATTTGGTTTATTAATTAACTCATTTATGCTTAAATTTATTATAGCGCTAGAACCTTGATATTTTGGATCTTTTATATCAAATTTAAGTCCAGAATTCTCAAATATCACATCTACGCTACTAGCAGTGGCTGCTGGGAGATTTGGGTGAAATTTTACTACTGGCGATACTGCTGTAGCTTTACCATAGAGCTTTGAGATTAGCGGATCATTGGAGTTTAAATCAAATTTACCACGTAAAATCTCAACCCTATAATCTTTAGCTTTTATATACCCATAAATCCAGTTTTTAATCTCATTATTAAGCCCAGTAATATTAGCTAAAGCGTTCATAAACTGCTCAATAGTACTAGCACTCACATCGCTAAGTTCATAGGTTAAAATATCATTTTCTATGTTTAGTCCTAGATTTCCGCTAAGCTCATAGGAGTTAAATTTTCCACTAAATTTATGTCTATCATTATAGAAATTTAGCTCTAAATATCCATTAATTGTAGTGTTAAAATCTTTTAATTTAATCTCATTTACGGCAACATTTAGATTGTGATTTTGTCTAGCAAAATTTGCATTTATATATAAATCTTTATTATTTAGATTAAATTTATTATCAGCATAGATAAAGTATGATTTATACTCACCATTTGTAATATTTGTAAGTTCAATTGTCTCAAAAAGCATATCAATCCAGCTTAGATAATGTAAAAGTTCTAAGGATGGTTTAGTGTTATTTTTTTCATTAGTCAATGGTAAAATATCGATATTTTTTACTCTTAGTGTAATTTTGTTATCTAATTTTATATATAATTGCGAAATTTTAAATTGGCTAAAATTTAAACTTTCTATCTTGATACCAATTTTTAACCATATAAAAAGGGCAACAAAAATGGAAATAAATAGCATTAAAAACAGAGCTAAAAAGCGGTTTTTGTTTATCATTTGTGAAATTGTACTCATATTTTTCCTATCGATTTTTGCTTCACTATCTCAAACGATGAATACCAGCAAGGTGGTATATTTACCAAAGGGAAGTGTAGGCGAAATTATATCTTATTTAGCTAAGCTAAATTTTAAGGTTGATGAATTTGATAAATATATTTTAGTTTTGATGGGATTTCCACAATCTGGATGGATTGAAATTGGGCAGACTAGCCTTAGTAAATTTGATTTTTTGTACAAGCTTACAACTGCTAAAGCTGCAATGAGAGATATTACACTCATTCCTGGTGAAACTACAGCATATTTTTTCTATGAAATTTCTAAAAAATTAGGGCTAAATTATAATGAATTAATGAAAAGCTACTTAGAAAATGCACCTATAAAAGAGGGGTTTTTAATCCCTGAGACATATAAAGTTCCAGTTGGAATTGGGGAGGCACATTTAGTTTATTATCTAATTAACACATCTAAAAAACAGCATGAGAGCCTAAGTAGAAAGATTTTTGGCGAATGGGATGAGAGACGATGGTATGAGTTTATCACTGTAGCTTCTATAGTGCAAAAAGAGGCTGCTAACAAAGATGAGATGGCTTTAGTAGCTTCTGTTATATACAATAGGTTAAAAATCGGTATGAAGCTACAAATGGATGGTACGCTAAATTATGATCTATACTCTCATGAAAAGATCACCCCACAAAGAATAGCCAAAGACAACACTAGGTATAACACATATAAATACGCAGGCCTACCACCAAATGCTGTTTGTAATGTTAGTTTTGATGCGATAAAAGCAGCAATTTTTCCTAAAAAGACAAACTATCTATATTTTGTAAGAGATAAAAGCACAGGTGCTCATATATTTAGCTCTACTTATGAAGCGCATACAAAAGCAATTGATCGCTCTAATAAGGCTAAATAATGCCACTTTCAAAGCTAAATAAAGAGCAGTATAGAGCAGCCACAGCGTCTATGGGGCATAATCTCATCATAGCAAGTGCTGGAACAGGCAAAACAAGCACAATTGTAGCTAGGATAGCTCATCTTCTAAACTCAGGGATAAAGGCTAATAAAATTTTGTTATTAACATTTACCAATAAAGCCGCTAGTGAGATGATAGAGAGATTGGGGCGTTACTTTGATAGTGATATAGTATCTCAAATCACAGCTGGGACATTTCACTCTGTATCAAATTCACTTCTAAAATCCCTTGATAAAGGGGTGATTTTAAAGCAACCTAGCGAATTAAAAACACTATTAAAGAGTATCACAGATAGAAGGCAATTTCATAGAATTAGCGATATTAAGGGATATAGCGGGGCGTATTTGTATGATATATACTCTTTATTTTGTAATAGTTGCGTAGGTGGTGAGAGCTTTGTAGATTGGTTTAGTGTTAATTATCCAGATCAGGTGGAATTTGCTGAAATTTACGATGATATCTTGCGTGAGTTTGAAGAGACTAAGAGTAATTTTAACTATGCTGATTTCAATGATCTATTAATTAAGATGAGAAATGAGCTTAAAAAGGGTGCTAGAATTTATTTTGATGAAATTTTGGTTGATGAGTATCAAGATACAAATTCACTTCAAGGCTCACTCATAGATGCTTTTAATACCAAAAGTCTATTTTGCGTAGGGGATTTTGACCAGAGTATTTATGCCTTTAATGGGGCAAATATAGGGATAATTGGTAGCTTTAAAGATAGATATTTGGATGCTAATATATTTTCATTAAATACAAATTACCGCTCAAGTGCTAAAATCCTAGCCTTGGCAAATAAAGTTATATCTAATAATCCTAGATTATATCCTAAATCGCTTGAAGTAAGCCGTGAGGGAGAGTTTAAATCGCCTATTTTGCTTGTTTATGATGAGCTTTTTATCCAGTATAACGCAGTAGCAGAGTTAATCTCAAATAGCAGATATAATAAAACTGATATCGCTATAATCTTTCGTAATAACTCAAGTGCTGATGGACTAGAGATAGCCTTAAAAGAGTATGGCATAAGCTGTAAAAGAAAAGGCGGAGTGAGCTTTTTTGAGTCTCGTGAGATTAAGGCGCTTATAGATTTGATATCGATTTTGGTAAATCCTAAAGATATTATGTCATTTATACATATTTTAGAGTATGCTAAAGGAGTTGGTAACGCTCATGCTAAGGAGATTTTTGAAATTTTAATCTCATCTGGAGATGGTAGCATCATAAAAGGTCTTATAAATCCGGATAAAAATAGCGCTAAATTAGCCCCCAAAAGGCATAATCATCAGCTTGGCTTATTTGATGATTTTAGCGAATTTATGCCATCAAATAGATTTTGTGAGCTTGGATTTGATGATGAGTTTATGAAATCTCCTGTTTTAAACTACTCAAATTTAAATCAAAATGGTGCGATATTTTTGTATGAGCTTAGGAATTTGATATTGAATTTAGATAAAAATAGCTCACCATATCAAATTATAGATAAGGTGATAAAATCTCAAATTTATAATATTATAGTTGATATCTTAGCAACCAAAAGAGCAACCCTAAAAAATGGCAATATAGATAACGAGCTTAAAAGCAACGCAATAGAGCGGATAATATCTAAGGCTAAGGTGCTTTTAGAGATTAGTAAAAGACATAATAATATTGATAATTTTTACAACTTTTTAACCCTTGGCAAGAGCGAAATGAGCGAGGGCGAAGGGGTGAATTTGCTCACAATCCATGCTAGTAAGGGGCTTGAGTTTAGCCTTGTTTTTGTAGTGGATCTAGCTCAAGGTAGATTTCCAAATTCAAGATTAATGAGTGATATAGAAGAAGAAAGAAGGCTATTTTATGTCGCTGTCACAAGGGCAAAGGATGAATTGGTGCTAAGCTATGCCAAATATGATAAGATAAGAAAAGTCGAGTATCAGCCAAGCTGTTTTTTAGCTGAAGCTGGTATGGTAAAGCCTTTAATTTAAATTTTGCTTAAAATAAATTTCTACTATTAATATTATAAGAGAAATTATAGAAATTTTGCTTATAATCAAGCTAAATTTTAATTAAAGGATAAAAATGATTGACAATACTATAAATGATACTAGTCGTATCAAAGACGCTAGATATCTAGCTAAGGTTATCAAAGCAGATGAAGCAGCGGCCCTCATTCCGCATAAGGCTCAAATAGGATTTAGTGGATTTGTCGGCGCTGGAAGCCCTCTATATATCCCAATTGCAATTGCCAATAGAGCTCAAAAGCTACATGAAGCTGGTCAAGAGTATAAGATTAGTATATATTCTGGTGCTAGTACTGATGTGGATTTAGATGGTGTTTTGGCTAAGGCTAATTGTGTTGAGTTTAGAACTCCATTTAATACAGACCCAAGTATGAGAGGCCGTATTAATGCTGGTGAAACTAGATATTTAGATGTCCATCTCTCATCTCTTGCGTGGCAAGTAGAGTGTGGATATTTTGGTGATATGGATTTTGCTGTGATTGAAATTTCAGGTATCACAGAAGATGGTAAATTAATCCCTACCACCTCAGTAGGCAATAACCAAGCTTGGTTAAATGCTGCTAAAAAGGTGATTTTGGAGTTAAATATCCATCAACCAAAAGAGCTAGAGGGATTTCATGATATATATGTCCAAGCCAAACCGCCATTTCGTGAGCCAATCCCACTTAAAACTGCTAGAGATCGTATAGGAACTCCATATATGAGCGTGGATTTTGATAAGGTTGTAGGTGTGGTATTAAGCTCTACTGAAGATAGGCTAAATAGCTTTACTCCACTTGATGAGGTTTCAATAGCCATTGGTGATAATGTGGCTAAATTTTTCGCTGCTGAAGAGGCTGCTGGTAGGTTACCAAAGGGTAAATTGCTACCGCTTCAAAGTGGTATTGGTAATGTGGCTAACGCTGTTTTAGCCGCTCTTAGTAAGGCTGGATATAAAGGACTTGAGTGCTACTCAGAAGTTATCCAAGATGGTATGCTAGACCTTGTCAAAGATGGCACCGTCGATCTAGCTTCGGCTTCAGCTCTATCACTTAGTCCAACTGCTGTGGAGGAATTTAGAAAAAATGTTGATTTTTATAAAGAGCATATAATTCTTCGCCCACAAGAGATATCAAATAGCCCAGAATTAGTAAGACGCCTTGGGGTTGTAGCTATGAATGGTATGTTAGAAGCCGATATCTATGGCAATATAAACTCAACTAATGTTATGGGTACGCAGATGATGAACGGAATCGGCGGTAGCGGGGATTTTGCTAGAAATGGCTATCTATCTCTGTTTTTAACTCCTTCAGTAGCAAAGGGTGGGGCGATATCAGCTATTGTGCCTTTTGTGAGCCATATAGATCACACTGAGCATGATACTATGGTGGTAGTAACAGAGTATGGATATGCTGATTTAAGAGGTTGTAGCCCAAGAGAAAGAGCGCAAAAAATGATAGCTATAGCTCATCCAGATTATAGAGATATGCTACAAGACTACTTCGATAGAGCGTGCGCTCAGCCAAAACCAGGCCACACGCCACATATATTAAGCGAAGCTTTAAGTTGGCATGATAGATTTAACAAAACAGGTAGCATGAAAAAATAACCTTATAAAGCTTAGCTTTGGAATAATATTTTTGAACTTATCTAGAATGTAAAATTACTATAAATATAGATAATTTTACAAAGATAAGTTCAAATTTATACTAAATTTTCTTATAAAATTAATAAAAAATAGTTATCAATCAAATAATAAAAGTTTTAAATTTATACATTTATAAATTGGCTACAATGTTTTATAACTTACATACGATCGTAAAATAGAATTAAAATGTATGGTTATTTTGTAATTATACAGTTTTTGACGCTACGTTTGCCTTTATATAGGCGTTTATCAGCTTGGTCAGTGAGCTTGTCTGGGTCAGTTCCACTATCAGAAATCCCAAATGTCACAGTAAAGTGAATTGAGCGATCGGTAGAGACTTTAACTGGTGTTTTATTTATGATAAATCTGATATTTTGAATTTGAGTAATAAAGTTTACTCTACTAGTATTTGTAGCTACAATGACAAATTCTTCGCCACCCCAGCGACACACGATATCAGATTTATTAGCGTTATCTGTAAATATTTTAGCTAAAGTTTTTAGAACCTCATCGCCGATGTTATGACCAAATTTATCATTTATACTTTTAAAATTATCAATATCACACATAGCAATTGTAATTGTTTTATTATTTTTTTTAGTTAAAATAGAGTGTAAGGCTCGTTTATTAATTAGACCAGTTAGATGATCTGTTTGTGAAGCAGTTCGTAATTCATTTTTGTGCTTGTGAAGTTCTTTGATATTTATCTGATTTACAGTATTGTAAATTTTAAAAATTATCATAAACAAAAACAATAAAAAAGTAAGATTACTAAGATAAAATATTTGCGAAAAGTCGCCTGGCTCTTTTGGAAAATATACATTTGAGATCATATAGACAATTATAAAACCAATAAAATCAAATCCAGCTAATAGATAGTTTATGATACGTTTTCTAAAAATATTTAGATATGTAGTCGAAGCAATTGCAATAATAATAAGGTAAAATCCATAATCCCATCCAAGTATAGTAGTAGCAAGCATCGATGAGATTACTATATGAAGATGTGCTAAGAAAAATGCTCTATCATAATTATTATCATCTATGGCCTTAAGTGAGATAAAATAGATAAAAATTCCAAGAAATGATATAACTGATAGTTCACTCATACCAATTAGATAAAATACTATAGAATATAGAAGTGTTACAACTAAAAATAGAGTTATTATAAATTTAAAATTAAAGGTTAGGTTATCTTTGATTAGGTTCATATTTTTCCGATACAACTTGGTTTTTGCCTTGATTTTTACCACGATAGAGTAGGTTATCAGCTATGCTAATTGCTTGGTTTATCTCTATTGGGTCTTCTATATATAGTAGTCCAAATGTTGCGCTGATAGGAACCTTATCAGGGTTAGCACTATGGATAGCGATTCTGGCTGATTCTGCGATTTGGATACACTTTTTGAAGTTTTGTGCTGGAATAATAGCTAAAAACTCCTCACCACCCCAGCGGCAAATTTTACCAAATTTAGATATTTTAATATTTAAAATCTCAGCAACTTTTGATAAAACAATATCTCCAAAGATATGTCCATAAGTATCATTTACATTTTTAAAGTTGTCTATATCACATAAAATGATAGCTAAAGAATGAATTTGATGATTTGAGAGCATTTTAAAATGCTTAGAGATAATTTCATTCATTGGTGCTCTATTATAAAGACCAGTTAGATAGTCAATCTCAGCAATGTTTTTATAGCTGATATTTTGCTTTTGTGTAGCAATTATATCAAGAGTCGAGATGGTGTTAGTGTTATCTTGTAATACAAAAAATTTCACCGCAATCATACAAAAACAAAAGATAAAACTAATATGTTTAATAGTCTCAGAGCCATAGTTTACATCAAGTCCGCTAAAGGTAAAATATAAAATAATAAATAGCGTAAGCTGCAATAGTGGAAGCGTAATTTTTAAGATTAAATTCTTAAGAGGCGAGGCGTAGTTAATAGCTATAAGCTCAAGTAAAAATAGCTCAAATCCATAACCCCACCCTAAAACCAAAATAGATGATACCATGATATACGTAGCACTAAGCTGTATCCATAATTTTATAATTTTTTCAAATTTAGGTTCGTTAAAATCTATATAAAGCGCCATTGATACAAAGAAACATATGGCAAAATTTATAAATAAAAAAAATATTCCTGAGTATGCAAACATTGAGCCATATACGGCTAAGATGATAATGTATAATAATAGTAGCTTATGATAGATCTTAGGATATGATCTTAGCTCTTTGGCAATTACACTCATAGCAGGGTAGATTTAAATCCAAATTTATTAGCAGCGACTCGTAAATCATCAATAGTATCTATGCCGATGCTTTGGCTATTTATCTCTAGCATTGCAATTTTTTTAGCACTTGAGATAGCACGAAGCTGTTCGAGCTTTTCTATGTTTTCTAGTTCTTTAGTTGTAAGTGCGCAAAACTGTGCTAATGTGCTAACGCTATAACCATAGATTCCAATATGCGCTTTATATAGATCACAGCGACTTCTTGGATATGGAATTAATGAGCGTGAAAAGTATATAGCATAATCATTTATATCTGTGATTACCTTGACTAAATTTGGATTTTGAGCCTCTTCTGAGCTAGCAAATTTTAAGCAACTCGTCATAAATGCACCATCATTTATTCTTTGAGAGGTAAAATCTTTAAATTTGCTTAGATTTTTCTCCTCAAAGAATGGCTCATCTGCTTGTAAATTTATTACAATCTCATCATCTTTTAGTCCAAGCTTTTTGACCGCTTCATTAATTCTATCAGTGCCACTATCATGAGCTTTACTAGTCATTATCGCTTTTATTCCAAATTTTTGTGCAATTTGCAGTATATCTTCATCATCACAAGCGACAACAACATCATCGCATTTACTAGCTAATTGGGCGGTTTTAATAAACATAGGAACCCCGCCGATATCAGCAAGGATCTTATTGGCAAATCTAGTAGAGGCTAGTCGTGCAGGTATTACTATCATTGTTTTATCCACTCTATAATATTTGATTTTATCTGATTTTTTTTGACTATATCAGTATGAATAGCCTCTTCTTTAAATAGTTTGATTATACTTTTTGGAAGCTTTACATGATATTTACTAGCTAGTAATTGCATATCAGCAAGTTCATCAGTGCTGGTTCTATTTTTTAGCGCTTTGATCATACTTGGAGTAAATTTAACCCATTGAGCAGTTGAAGTTATCACGGTTATATTTTCATCATTAACTAAATTTAGACAAGTCGCAGTATGCGGGTCAATTAATATACCTGATTTTGCCATTTTAGAGATATTTTCTATACACTCATCATCAGTGCAAAATGCCGCATCAAAGTCAGCTTTTAGTGCATTTAACTCATCGTTTGTTAGTTCGTATTTTTTATTTGTTGCTAGGCTATCCATCAGCTCTTTGGTTCTAACTGCACCAAATTTATCAAATAACAATCTCTCAACATTTGAACTAACTAAAATATCCATTGCTGGGCTGATTGTTGAAATTAACTCTTTATTATTTAAATCATAAATACCAGTAGTAAAAAGTTGAGTTAAGATATTATTTTGATTTGAAGCAATTTTTATTCTGCCAATATTTGCACCCATTTTTTTAGCATAGTAAGCACCAAGTGCATTACCAAAATTACCACTTGGAACAATTATATCAATTGGTTTTTTATTATTGTTTATACTTATGCAGACATAGATATGATAGATAATTTGAAATAAAATTCTGCCAAAATTGACCGAATTTGCAGCACTAAGATTGTAGCCTAATTCAGCTAAAACTGCTTTAAATTCATTATCATTTAATAATTCTTTAAGTGCTTGCTGAGCATCATCAAAGTTGCCCTCAATTCCGATTACTTTTAAATTTGGTGCTTTTTGATTTACCATTTGAAGTCTTTGAACCTCGCTGGTACCATTCTTTGGATATAGGCAGACAACTTTTATATCTTTAGCATTTTCAAATGAGCTTAGAGTAGCTGGCCCAGTATCGCCGCTAGTAGCGCACATTATTAGCTGTTTTTGACCATGAGAAATAGAGCTTAAAAGCTCTCCAAAAGGCTGAAGTGCCATATCCTTAAAGGCTCTAGTTGGCCCATGCCAAAGCTCGTTAATATATAGATCTTTATGAACTCTTTTAATCTCAACAGCGCTTTTATCAAACTTCTCATATCTACTAAGTGCTTTTTTGAATTTATTCAAACTAATATTAAAGTTAAATTTTTTAATAATCTCTAGCGCAAAATCTTCATAATTTAATCTAGCTAATTTTTTAAACTCTTTTTTACTAATTAGTGGTAAATTTATTGGTGCATATAATCCGCCATATTTGGCTGCTGGATTTAGCAATGCAGTATCTAAATTTACTGATTCGTTTAATTCATCACCACTTTGAAGTCTAGTGCCTACTAGCATTGGGGCAGTTAGTGCTTGGAGAGTTTCTAGGTGTTTTGAATTTATCTCGCTTAACTTTTCAATGGAGAGATATTCGCATATTTTTGGGTCTAATTCACCTAAAATAGCCTTGATTTTTTTAAATTTACCGACAACAACTAGCATTGCTTGATTAGCAGCTAGTTCTTTATTTGCCCACGATTTTGCATTTATTGGGTTTAGATTGTGAATTTGGCTTACACATTTATGATTTGCTAGCTCCTTGGCTAAATTTGTTACTTCGAATTGATTTAAAATTATGCTTAAAAGTTTCATTTGATTATACTCCCTATACCTTCATCTGTGAAAATTTCTAATAATAATGAGTGTGGAATTTTGCCATCTATTATGTGGGCTGCACCTACGCCATTTTGAATACACTCTAAACAAGCGTCAATTTTAGGTATCATTCCGCCGCTGATTGTACCATCTTTTTTAAGTGTTTCAATGCTATCTTTATCTAGTTTGCCGATTAAATTTGATTCTTTATCTAACACGCCTCTAATATCGCTTAAAAATATAACCTTACTAGCTTTTAATTTACTAGCTATCGCACTAGCACACAAATCAGCATTAATATTATATGATTCGTATTTATCGCCAATAGCAATTGGTGCAATAACTGGTATCAACCCATCATTTAAAAGAGAATTAATAAGCCTATCATCTACGCTAGTGATATCGCCTACAAAGCCGTATTTGCCATTATCCATTACCTTAGCTCTTAGCATATTATCATCTTTGCCGCTAACGCCTATGGCTCTTGCGCCATGCTTATTTAGCATACTAGTGATCTCTTTATTTACTAGGCCGCTAAGTGCCATCTCTACAACTTCCATAGTGTTAGCATCTGTGACTCTAAGCCCATCAACGAATTCGCTCTTAATATCAAGTCTATCTAAAAATGAGTTAATAGTTTTGCCGCCACCATGGACCAAAACAACCTTAATGCCAACAATCTGTAAAAGTACAATATCCCTAGCGAAGTTGTTTTTTAACTTCTCATCTATTTGAGCTGCTCCGCCATATTTAATAACAAAAATTTTATCTCTAAATTTTTGGATATATGGCAAAGCACTAAGGATGACTTCAGCCGTTCTACTGCTTTTTAACATATCTTTCCTTCTTGATTTGTTTGATATATTTTATCTGAATTTTGGTAGCTTTTGATAAATAATTTGATTTTATTTGCAAAATTTGGAGAAATCGTTGTTTTTAAGTCTAAAATTGAAACACTTAATCCAAAATCTTTTATTTTTACATAGTCTTTTTGTGTTACTAAAAGGGAGTTAGCATTATATTTTTTTAGTATATTTTCACACTCAAATTTACTAAATTTATGATGATCAGCAAAAAATTCATGCCCTATACATTTTTTAAATATAAACTCTAATCTTGAAGGGTTAGCAATAGCGGTCATTAAAACCATTTTTGGCTGCGGATTTATGATAGTCGTTTTTTTGATTATATCGCTACTGCTTGGGATGAAATCAGCTAGACCATAAAAGCTACTTGGATAGCGATAAACTCCGCTTGGGATGGTGAAATTTAGTCGTGGGGTTTTGGCTGGACGTAGTAAAATATTAAATTTAAAAATATTAGCCTTTCCAAATCCATCATCTAAAATAATAAGCTTAGCCCCTAAATTAATGGCTTCATTAATAGCGATTTTGCGATCGTTTGAGACTATTATATTGGCATTTTTTAAATTTGTAGCATATTCCATTGCCTCATCACCACTAGTTGCTACATCACATTTTATATCACCATTTAGTGCTACAATTTGCATACCTTTTGACTCTCTTTTATAGCCTCTTAGGATTATAAAGGTTTTAAATTCGTGATTAAACTCATTAAAAATTGCTTTAGTTAATGGAGTTTTGCCGCTTCCGCCTAGGACTAGATTACCAATACTAATTATTGGGATTGGAAATTTTTGCGCCTTAGATAGTTTGAATTTAATCCAAACTATACAATAATAAATTGCTGATAGCGGTAAAAGTAGGGCGCTAACAATAATATCAAAAACGCTTGGCTGGTAAAAATATCTCTCTAGCCAAGCGTGAAATTTGCGTTTAAACACGACTTTGTGCTACTGATTTGACTGCATTGCAGATATAAAGCGCTTCTTCATCACTAAGTGCGGCATATATTGGTAGTGATAAAATTTGTTGATAGGTTTTAAGCGCTTTAGGAAAGTCATTTACCCGTAGGTGATATTTAGTCTTATAGTAGCTTAATAGATGCATAGGGCGGTAGTGCAAGCTAGTGCTAATTCCCATCTCTTTTAGTTCTCTAGCAAAACTATCACGATTTTTATCGATTTTAATAATATATTGGTTATATATGTGATCTCGCTTAGCTAGTGGCGTAGTGATATGTGGGCAATTTTTTAACTCTTCATTATATATTGCTGCAATTGCCTTGCGGCGTGCGATAAACATTCCAAGTTTTTCAAACTGAGCAATTCCATATGCGGCACAGAGTGAATTTAGATCATATTTTTGCCCAATATCAATTACATCATACATATAGCCTAAATTTCCATCTTTATCGAAGCTATCGTTGATTATAGCATGGTTTCGAATTAGTCTAGCACGACTAGCCATCTCATCATCATTTGTAATTATAATACCAGTTGTTGCTACTGCGTGTTGGACTTGGGGATTGATCTGAAAACAAGACATATATGAGCTCATATTGCCTATTAATTTGCCTTTATATGTAGCGCCCATCGCTCTACTAGCATCATCAATAATCTTTATATCATACTCATTAGCAAGGGCGTATATAGCGTCCATATCAGCACTCTGACCAGCTACATGGGTTATAAATGCGGCTTTTAATTTTTTGTGTTTTTGAGTTTTTAGGATTTTTTCTAGCTCATTTGGATCTATATTAAAATCATCTTCATTTATATCGACAAAGATCGGCTCAGCGTCAAAATGCCTAATGACTTGAGCGATACTAGGAAAGGCATTAACAGAGCAGATAATCTTATCTCCACGCTTTAAATCCATCGCACATAAGCTTAGGTGTATAGCGGCGGTGCCGTTATTTGTGGTGATAGCGTGTTTGGCACCGAAGAAATCTTTTATATTATTTTCTAAATTCTCAACCATATAGTTTGCATTTTTTTCTAAGGTCTCTTTGATAAGTTCATGCTCTCTATCGGTAATTAACGGGCGAAAAAATGGTATATCTCTCATCAAATCTCCTAATTTTATATATTTGGTGTTGCTGGTAGTTTTTGCTTGAAGCTATTTTTGGTGATTCTAGCAGTTATTTTATTTTTAAAGTCGCTATCAAATTTAGATAAATCTTCGCCATTTTCTATAGCTTTTAGCAGTTTATCAATCTCTTTATAGCTATATCCGATATCACTTTCATCGCTTTGATTTTGCCATAGATCGGCACTTGGGGCTTTGGCTATGATTTTGTGATTAACACCAAGGTAGCTCGCAAATTCAAAGAGATCGCTTTTATAGATATTTGCTAGCGGATTTAGTGCGCACGCCATATCGCCATAAATCGTACCATATCCTAGTATTTTCTCGCTTTTATTTGTTGTACCAGCAACAAGTGCATTAAGCAAACTAGAGTGATCGTAGAGTAAAATCATGCGGATTCTAGCAGCAATATTTCCAACTCTTAGCTTATCATTTGTATCGCTAAAAGGTAAAAAACTAGCCAAAATATCACTAATATCAATAATTTGGTAATCCAAATTTAGCTTACTAGATAGCTCTAAAGCATCGTTTAAATTTGCTTTATTTGAGCTAGAAGTTGGCATTATGAGTGCTTTTGTAGGAGCGACTTTGGTACAAAGTGTAGCCACAACCGCAGAGTCTAAGCCGCCACTTAGTCCAAGGACAAAACCCTTAGCACCAGAGCTTTTTAGGTAAGAATCAAGAAAATTTAGAAGGTTATTTTCTAATAATTTAAAATTTTCCACTAATATCATCCATTAAAAATAATACAAAATTATATCTAGATTATGGTAAAATCTATCTTAGAATATTAGAAAAAAAACTTAAAAAAGGTAGTAAAAATGCAGATTATTTCAAGAGCTTTTGGGATTTATGGAACCAATTGTTATGTAGTAGTTTTAAGTGATGGAGAGATTATAATCGATCCAGGCGATGGTGCGCTAGAGTGGATTGAGCGTGTGTGCAAAAATCCATTAGCGGTATTTTGTACGCATGGACATTTTGACCATGTTTATGATTGTGATGCTATTAAAGCAAAATTTGGTGTGGATATTTATATACCTAAAGATGATGCATTTTTGTGTCAAAATGACCCGTTTGGACTTTTGCAGGCTAAATTTAACCCTGATATTTTAGTAAGCGATGGAGAAGAGTTTGATTTTAGTGGAGTTAAATTTGCCTTTTGCCATTTCCCAGGGCATACTCCAGGATGTAGTGTAATAACGGCTGGTGATGTGATGTTTAGCGGAGATTTTATATTTAAAAATTCAATTGGTCGGTATGATTTTCCTTTTAGTGATGGTAAATTAATGAGGCAGAGTCTAAAACGTGCTGTAGAGTTAAAAAATTATAAAATTTACCCAGGGCATGGTGAACCAACAAGCTTAGATGCTGAGAGAAATTCGCTAATTAGATGGGCGCAGGCAATTTAGCCTTTTGCGCCTATATAAGATGGATAAATTTATTAACAAATCAAGATTTGTTAATACTAGCCTTATTGTTGCGATTCATCGCTTGTCATTTTACGTTGCTGAAGTCTAAATATATGCTCTTCTAGTACAACTATCTGATAGGTGCCTTCAAAGATTTTAATCTCTTTGATTGTGCCTATGACCTTAACCTCACGCTTTTTAGACTCTTCGTAGTAGGCGTGCGCCTCAAATTCTACCATATCGCCAACTTTGGCTGGTGCGTATAGATTTACTTTTGCGCCTATAGTTACAGAGTGGGGCGTATTTATAGCTACATGCGCAGCCCACTCAGCCGCACCAAATATAAATCCACCATGAACTAGCTTTTCATCATCAAAAACCATTTCATTGCTAGTCATTAGCGTAGTTTTAGCATAGTTTGGTTTCATATCTACTATCCCGCCGCATAAAGTGGAGTTTATAGTAGCTGGTATATTTAAAAGCCCTTGAAAAATCTCAGCACTATCAATTAATCCAATATCTTGCAAACTCTCATCATACTCATTCATAATATACCCTTAAGTTAATCTTATATAAATTCTTTTTGGTGCTGGATAACCTTCTATTGTCTTAGAGTCATCATTTGGGTCTAAAAAGTCACCAAGACTTTGCCCATCTATCCACTCTGTTTTGCGCTGTTCAAACAAGTCAGTTTCCTTAGTAGCTAAAATTTCAAAACTTTTAAATTTAGCCCTTTGACACCAGTTTTTAAGAGCTTTAACACTTGGAATAAAGCTAATATTTGGAATTTTAGAGTAGCTACCATTAGGGCTTAGTACCATTTCATCATCACGCTCGATGTACATTGTATCTATAAATACCTCACCGCCTGGATTCATTGCTGATTTTAGCTCTTTTAGGCACTTTATTGGGTCGTTTCTGTGATATAAAACTCCAAGGCAAAATATTGTATCAAATTTACTTCCGCATTCAGGCAAGCTCTCTACACCAGCAATTTTAAACTCAATATCGCTTTTAATAAAGTGATTAATAAAACTAAATTGCAAAAATGCTAGCTCACTAGGGTCAAACCCAGTTATACTTTTTGGATCAAATTCGAGCATTTTAAACATATAATAGCCGTTATTACACCCCACATCTGCGATACTTTTACCTTTTAAATTTAGATATGGTTTTAAAATATTAAACTTAACAAAGCTTCTCCATTCGCTATCTATAAAAAGCTCATTTAGATTAAATGGTCCTTTTCGCCACGGCTTAAGTGCAACTGCAATTTCTTTAACCTCTTTAGTGAAATTTGGGATATGAATCCGCACACTTTCATCTAATGTAAGTTCACACTTATCGCTAGGCAGCTGCAAAATTTGCTTTAAAAGCTCATCGTAAGCTTTATTATTCATATATCTCTTTCCAATCTACTAAATTCTCATCACACTTTTTGTGATATATACCAGCTGCATCATAATACTCTTTACAACTGTTGTAGTATTTGTCTGAAATTCCTCGTTTATTTACCCAAAGGCACCCTTGTAAAAATAGTGCCAAAATCACAAATATAATCAAATTTTTCATAGTGATAATGTTACCATTATTTTGTTTAATTTTGATATAATTTTATAAAAATTTGGAGTAAAATATGGAAATCTTGGATAAATTTAAAGAAATTTGCACTATTCCACATTGTAGTTTTGATACTTTACAGCTTAGAGATTACCTAGTTGATTTTGCTAAAAAGAGTGGATTTAGCGTTAGGATTGATGAATTTGATAATATCTATGCTATTAAAGGTAAGCCAAAAATTTGCTTGCAGTCACACTATGATATGGTTTGTGTAGGAGATGCGCCAAATATTGAGTTAATAGATGATGGAAAAATTTTACGAGCTAAAAATTCTAGCTTGGGCGCTGATAATGGAATTGGCGTAGCAATTATGATGGATATGATGGAGAAATTTGAAAATCTTGAAGTGTTATTTAGTGCTAATGAAGAGGTTGGCTTGATTGGTGCAAATGGCTTTAATGGGCGCATTATAAGTGGTAGGCTTTTAAATCTTGATAGCGAACATGAAGATGGTGTATTTATAGGTTGTGCTGCTGGTGAGCTAATACATGCTAGGATTAAAGCTAGTAAAGTGCCTACTAATAATAGACTTTATGAACTAAGTGTCTTAAATTTACCAGGCGGTCATAGCGGACTAGAGATTATTAAGGATATTCCAAATTCAATTAAAATATTAGCTGAATTTATTGCTAAAAATAATGGCAAAATTGTAGATATTAATGGCGGTGAGCGTAGCAACTCAATTCCTGTAAATGCTAAAGGGATAGTAATTTGTGATGAGATAATACATAGTGATGATAGGGTAGTGGTGCGTGAGCTTGGCGTTGGAGAGGAGGTATTAGAATTTGGAGATAATATCTTAGCATTAATTAATAGCTTTTCTCAAGGAGTACGAAGCTATGATGAGAATCTAAAAATAGTGCGTGATAGTATAAACTTATCAAGGATTAAGAGTAATGATGGCGTTATAGAGTTGGAGTTTTTTGCTCGTTCGATGAGTGAAGATGGGCTAGAGAGGCTTAAATTTGAGACTACAAGCTTAGCAAAATTAGCAGGGTTTGAGGTAAGCTTTTTTGAGAGAAGTGGGGCTTGGACACCAAAAATTGGTGAATTTGCTAATGTTGTTTTGAAATTTATGCAAGAAAATAATCCTAAGGTTAAATTTCAAGCTGTTCATGCTGGGCTTGAATGCGGCGTATTTGTCGCTAAGCAAAATGGATTAGAAGCTGCATCAATAGGGCCAAATATCTACTCTCCACATAGTATAAATGAACACTTAGAGATTGACTCACTAGAAAAAATAGCTAAAGTGGTAGAAAAAATAGTAGCATATTATCAAAAGTAAATAATTATGTAGCTTAGAGGGATTGCGCTTATGCTTTTATTAGAAAAAGCTAATAAGCTTTGATAAGAATTATATAAAAGCAATATAATTACAGTAAATGCAATTTTTATATATATCCTACCTTTTTATGGAGACAAATTTGCCATAGGGAAGCTAACCCTATGAGCATAATTCCTATTTAATAATTTAAAGTATAAGTAATATAGATAAGAATTATTTTTGGCTTAGATTATGAGATGTTCAATAATTTATTTACAAATATTAAAATATATTCTGAGTAAAATATAACAATTAAATAAAATTTAATTGTTATTAAAATAATATCTACATTGTATTTTATGTAAAAATTTTGATGCTTGGATTCTTAGGCGCAGATTTCTACGCCATTAAAAAACTAGTTCATCGTGATTATAAATTAGATTTAATTATAAATAAATTATCTAAGCCAATCAAAAATTAATAAAAAGATAAAACAATACAGCCACAATAAAGCTAATATAAAACTATATTAAAATCCAAGTCTATTCATTATATCTTTGATATTGTGTTTGTTTTGGATTGGTTCTAGCTCCCAAATTGGGTTTTTAAGCTTCCAACCATTTTCGCATTGCTCAAACATATCGCCTCTAAATTTTTCACAATACTCTAACACTTGGCTTGGTGTTAAGTCTAGATAAGAGGCCATCTTTTGCATATAAAATTCACCATATTTGCCATCAAGCTCACGAAGTAGATATTTACCTTCATCTTTAGTGATGTTTTTGCTTCTTAAATCATATGCTACATGATCGCTGCACTGTCCAAAGCCAAATTTAATATATTTAAAATATTGATTAACAATGGTCATATATGTATCTAATTGAAAACATCTGCGATATGTACCTAGGTCATATGGATTGACATCTTTAGGATATATGCTAAGACCTCGCTCAATAGCAAATTTTGCATTATGTTGCATACTCCATTTGTTTGTATAATAATTTAGCCATACAGCAGTTACGCCCTTTTTGGTGAGTTCATCTACTGGAACTTTGTATAAAAATAGATCTTTTAGTTCAGTCTCTTCATCCATATAGATTTCTATTGGATTGTCTTTAAGAGTATTTGAATTTACGATATTTAGAGCGTTTCCACTACTATCTTGTAGGTTATTTTTAGCACCTAGGGTAAGAGCAGCATTCTCACCTTGTAATATCATAGGGATATTAAACATATCAGCAATTATATATGCTGAGGCATAAAGCGTGTATTCAAGAGGTTTTACGGGATTTAGATACTCCCAAAATGCTTTTTTCATCAGCTTTTTTGCTAAAGTTCTATTTGGATTTATAGATATTGTCTCAAAACCATGACGCTTTAAATTTTCAAAATTTGCTCTTCCAATTGGCGTGATATCCATAGGCTCGCAATTAACTAGTAAAACTCTAAGCCCTAAAATATCTCTAGCATAAAATGCTTGAAATGTAGAATCCTTGCCGCCACTAACACCAATAACGCAATCATATGCCCCTTTGGATTTAGTCTTAGCATTCTCAGCAATTGATTTTAGTTCATTCTCTCTAGCACTCCAGTTGATTATTTTAGACTCTTCTTCCCATAAACACGCACCGCAAACTCCATTTTTAAAAACTACCCCCGGGCGAGTATTTGTCTGCAGGCATCTGCTGCAATATTCCATTATATACCTCTATAAAATTAAATTAAAATAAAAAAAAAGGGGGGGGGCAGATGGACTACCTCCCTTTTTTAGAAAGTTTTATATAATTAATATAGGCCGAATTTGCCATCATTTCTTTTGTATAAAACACGCATTTTAGCATCCATATCATTAAATACATAAAATTGCGCACCGCTATCTTTTAATTTAGTTAAAGCTTCTTCAACTTCCATTGGTTTGTATAATTCAAGTTCAGTTGGTACAATCTCATCAGCACCTTCGATTGATACTTCATCTACTATGATTCTAGACTCTTTTAGTTCATCGCTATTTTTGTGAGTTACTAGTTTATCATGATGTCTGCGAAGTACTTTGCTAGCTCTATCAAGCGCTAAATCGATTGCAGCGTATAAATCTTTATCTTTTTGACGGATTACTATTGTATCTTTTTTAGCCAAGTTAATAGCAAACTCTACATCAAAGCCTTTTTTGCCATTTCTTTCATCAGCTGAGATTATGGCTTTAGCTGAGATTATATCTAGATTGTACTTGCTAAGTGCATCAAATGCGCTATCACAATAACTTTTGATAGATTCAGTTAATTCAAACTGTCTGCCTACTATACTTGTATTCATAGCATTCTCCTTTAAAAATTTGTGTTATTTTAGCATAAATATCCTTATTTAGGGCTTTTGGGTGGTTATTTTGCTTATTTTTATAGGAGTTATAGCTAGATTTGGATTGGTTTGGACTATGGTATGCATTATAGCTGCGTCTATATTTGGAGTGGTAGCATTAATTTCTTTCCAAATTTTATCATTACATGCTGGAGGTATTTTACCGCCTATATAGTGCATAATCACAACTTCAGATTTTAAAATATAATCACTACTATTTGGATAAAATAGACTAAATTTATTTGGACAATTTTGGTTAAAATCATTTCGCTGAATTTGAGCAATGGCGTTTTGGGTAGCTGAAATGGCTATTAGTTTAGCTTGAGAGTGAAGGTAGAGATGATTAATACTAATAGTGGCAGTAGAACTAAGCGTGATGGTATTTAGTGCTAAGGCACTTATAGCAATGATAAACGCTACTGCTAAAATCAAGCTAAAACCACTTTTTAAATGATTTATTGTTTGTTTTTTCATAGGCTACTACTTTTGCAAAGTTCTATACCGTTTGACTCTTTTAAGCAAAGTTGAAAGATAATATTTGCGCCACTTTGTTTGATATTAAATGAACTTACATTGCGAGCAATTGGATTGGAACGAATAGTTTTATTTAAATTATTTAGTTTAAATTCATTTAAATATAATGTGTTATTTTGCAAATTTAACGAGATTAGAGCGTGAGTTAGATAGTAAATTTCACTGATAAAAATAGGGCGATTTGGTCGTTTGATGGTTATTAGTTCATCTTTGGCACTTATGATTTTATGCGTATTTGAGTATATTTCATCACTTCCTTTAAATATAATTCTAATATCGTTAAGTTTTAAATTGTTTAACACTTTATCATTTTTACTTGTATCAAATTTACTTAGTGGCGAGTGCAGAGTGATTGTGTCATTTGTTGTTTGTATATTTAAGATATCAATAAATCCACTCCATTGATGATAGCTAGAGCTATTTTGTAGCGTCTCAAAGCTTTTACTAAACCAGATAAATTCGCTAGCGCTCGCACTTTTATAGAGTGGCTGAATTTCAGAGCCATTTCTAGTGGAAATGGACTCTTTTATGCTTTGTTGAAGATAATTATTTATGATTAGCATAGTATTTGTAGCAGTAGATTCTAGTCGATTTGTGGCTGATATTTGTAGATAATTAGTATGTAAAGAGCTATAGATTTGTATCATAATTCCAGCTAAAATCCCGCCAATAACAATAACAAAGCTCATCTCAAGTAGGCTAAATGCGCTTTTAAATGTAATAGTATTTGACTTGGCGTAATTAGGTTTTTTATGGTTAAATTTAATAAAGCTAAATTTCATGGCGATGGGATTATTAAGCTTCTTATTAGCGGTTCGCCAATATTATAGCTATAACTATAAAATATAATAGGCTTAGTATTTGCTTTGGTTGTAAGCTTTATAGCAATAGCATCAGTTGAATTATTTGTAGTATTTGTAGTAAATTTAAAATTATTTATAAATCCAACACTAATAGCATACTCTAAATTTAATAAATTTTTTGAATCTACTCCAGGTTTTAATAGCCCACTATCACCATTAAAGCCATTAATGCTATTTTTGGCAGTGTTGATTTTATTTGGCGTAATTTTAGATATTACTCTACTAGTAAGAGAATTTAATGGTAACTCACTACTATAATAAATCGGCTGAGCTAAACTAGGGCTAATAGCATCATTCCATGGATGGGCAATAATATTTGATAGTTTAGTATAGCTAGCTGTAACCGCCTCAGATAATATAGCATCATTTGTACTTTTAACTGAAATTTGCAAAATTGATGGAAGCGACGATAGTGCAATAGCTACAATAATAATTGATAAAATAAGCTCCAAAGATGAAAAGGCGTAACGCATAGATATCGTGGCTCGTGTGAGCCACTACAAGGATTTATTGTTTTTGGACATAAGCGCTGATTTTTTCTGCTTGACCGAAATTTGGATAGTAGCGATTGTCTAAGACAATTTGTGCTAGCGTAGCAGCAGTTGTGTTGCAAAGTACTGGTGCTAAGAAATTCACAGTAGATTCTTCAATAGGACTGCTGATAGCGACAATAGCATAAAGCTCTAATTTAGAGTTATCATCTATTTGAAGTAGATTTTTGTATGGAGTTGGGATATCAAACTCATAATCAGGGCGAAGCGCATATGGATTAATCATAGTAAAAGATGTCTTGCCATCTACATCTTGCATTTTAACAAAGAAATCATCAATTTTAGTTATCTCAACCTCTTTGATGTTTTCAAATCCAGGAATAGGGTTTTTAACAGAAAATTTCACTTTACTCTCCTTAAAAATTGGGTTTGTCGTATTGTAGCATTTTTTGTTCCAAATTCATAGGGTTTGAGCGTAATTTATAAAATTTTTTCTTATAACGCATAAATTTACCAAAATATTGCTATAATCACTAGATTTTAATCAGATGAAGGAAAATTAATGAATATAAAATTCAAATCTGCTATTTTAGCTTTGTCTTTGGCTTTGTTAGCAGGTTGTGGTGCAAAAAAAGATAATGAACTATATAATCTCACTCCAGATCAATGGTATAATCAAATTTTAAATGATATCAAAGATGCAGACCTAGAATCAGCAGATAAGCACTATATATCATTTGCTAGTGAGCATGTAGCAAGCCCGTATTTAGAGCAAGTTTTAGTAATTATGGCAAATGCTCATGTAGATGAAGGAGAGTATAAGATGGCTAACTTCTACCTAGATGAATATATCAAAAAATATGGTACAAAAGATAGCATAGAATATATCCAATATCTAAAGATAAAAGCAAATTTTGATTCATTTAGCAAGCCAAATCGCAATCAAAAGTTGGTTCAAGATAGTATTTCGCAGATTAATGAATTCTTAACAAACTATCCAAATACTCAATATAAGCCACTATTAGAGACTATGTTGATTAAATTTAGACTGGCTGAATACTATTTAAATATTGATATTTATGAACTATACAATAGATTAGATAAAGATGATTCAGCAGCAATTTATCAAGATAGAATTGATATTTCACCACTAAATGATATTAATTCAACTAAAGCCAAATTGCCTTGGTATATGACGCCATTTGAGTAGGAGAGAGTATGAGTTTGGCAAATTTACCTATTATAGTTGAAGATGAGCTATTTTTATACCCATTTATGATTACGCCAATATTTTTAAGTGATGAAAAAAATATAAAAGCGTTAGATATGGCAATTAATGATAGTAGTGCGGTTATGGTAGTGTGTTCTAAGCTCGCACATTCTGGAGAGAGAGATTTTGAATCTATTTATGAATATGGAGTAATTGGCAATGTAATGCGTCGTGTGGCAATGCCTGATGGCAGAGTGAAAATTTTATTTCAAGGATTAAGCCGTGGCAAGATTACACAACCTATAAGCAGCGATCCACTAATTGCTCAAATCCAAAGCGTTGAATTAGAAGAGTTTGAATCAAGTAAAATCGAAGCAGGTCTAAATGTGTTAAAAGAGAGCGTAAAAAGCTTAAGCTTGCTAAATCACTTCTTTCCACCTGATCTGCTTCGTGCTATTGATGATAGCAATGAGGCTAGTAGGGTTTGTGATTTGGTTTGTAGTGCATTGCATCTTAAAAAGGATATAGCATATGGGTTTTTTACCCAGCTAAATTTAGAACAAAAAATACTAGATATCATAGAATATTTAAATGCGCAAATTGAAACAAATAAACTTCAAAAAGAGATAAAAAGCAAGGTAAGCTCCAAGCTAGATAGGGCAAATAAAGAGTATTTCTTAAAAGAGCAATTAAAAGAAATTCAGCGTGAGCTAGGAATGGATTTAGATAAAGAGGCTCAAATAACACAGTATAGAAATAAGCTTGAGGCTGGGCGTAAATTTATGAGTGATGATGCTTATAAAGAGATAGAAAAAAATATCTCAAAACTAAGCAAAATGCATACTGATAGTGCAGAATCTAGTATGACTAGTAGCTATTTAGACTGGGCGCTTGATATGCCATTTGGTAAATTTAGTACCAAAAAACTCACGGTAAAAGATGTTCAAAAAGAGTTAGATAGCGATCATTTTGGACTTGAAAAGCCAAAAAGCAGAATTGTGGAGTATTTTGGACTTAAGGAGCTTTTGCATAGTAGGGGACTTGAAGATAATAAAGGGGCAATTTTATGTTTTGTAGGGCCTCCTGGAATTGGTAAGACAAGCTTAGCAAACTCAATCTCAAATGCTTTAAAAAGGGAATTAGTGCGAATTGCACTTGGTGGGCTTGAAGATGTTAATGAGTTAAGAGGTCATCGCAGAACATATATAGGGGCAATGCCTGGGCGAATTGTTCAGGGTCTAATCGAAGCCAAAAGTATGAATCCAGTGGTGGTATTAGATGAGATTGACAAGGTAGCGCGCTCATATAAGGGTGATCCAACTGCTGTATTACTTGAGATATTAGATCCTGAACAAAATAGTAAATTTAGAGATTATTATCTAAATTTTCATATAGATTTAAGTAAGATAATATTTATAGCAACAGCAAATGATGCTAGTGCTATACCGGCTCCACTTCGTGATAGAATGGAATTTATCTGGCTAAATAGTTATACGCCACAAGAAAAATTTGAGATAGCAAAGAGATATTTATGGCCTAATGAGCTTAAAAAACATGGGTTAAAAAGTAGCGAGGTAGTAATTAAAAAGGATGCTTTAAATCTACTAATTAGCGACTATACCAGAGAGAGCGGGGTAAGAAATTTACGCCATAGAATAGCTGATATTTTGCGTAAATCCGCACTTGAAATATTGAGCGAACAGACAAAAAAGATATCTATAACTACTAAAAATTTAGAAAATTATCTAGATAAAAAGGTTTTTGAAATCACAGTTATAAGTGGCAAAAATGAGATTGGTATCGCAAATGGATTAGCCTGGACAGCAGTTGGCGGAGATGTGTTAAAAATTGAAGCATTAAAGATAAAAGGCAAGGGCGCTATGCAAATTACAGGTCAGCTTGGCGATGTAATGAAAGAGTCTGCTACGATAGCTTTTAGCCTTGTAAAAAGCCTTATAGATAAGGGTGAAATTTGTATTTCAAAAAATTTAATTCAAAAAGATAAAGATGGCATAGATATGGCAGTTTATGATAGTTATGATTTGCATATTCATGTTCCAGAGGGTGCTACACCAAAGGATGGACCAAGTGCTGGAATAACAATGACTACTGTAATTGCTTCAATTTTAAGCGATACGCCAATTTATAGCGATGTAGCAATGACTGGTGAGATTACACTAAGTGGCAAGGTATTACCAATTGGCGGCTTAAAAGAGAAACTAATTGCTGCATATAAAGCTGGAGTAAAAAAAGCAATAATACCGCTTAAAAATTATGACCGAGACTTAAAAGATATCCCACAACAAGTAAGAGATAATATGGAGATAATTGGTGTTGAAGATATTACTGAAGTTTTAAAAGTTGCTTTAGTCAAATAAATATTGCTTATACGAAGTTAAGTATGTAAAGTATAAATACAATAAAAAGTCAGTGGTTTTTAGGTTGGCTAATTATCAAGGATAGTATTAAGCTATTTTATTTTAAGAGTCATTTTAGGCTCTTAAAACCAATATGTTAGCTATGATTTATAATGATAATTTAATATATTTTATTAGCCTTTAATTAAATTTAATGTAGAATTATCCTTATTTAAAGGGGATTTTTTGAGATATTTGGCTTTGATATTTTTGATTTTTGCTTCTGCCTTTGGTGCTGATACGGTTACTGTGCCTACTATGAATCTTAATTTGAGCGCACCAGATACACCACAACAACTAGTAACTAGCTTAAATGTTTTAGTAGTCTTAACTATATTAGCCTTGGCGCCATCTTTGATATTTATAATGACTAGTTTTTTGCGATTGGTTATTGTATTTTCATTTTTGCGTCAAGCTATGGGTACTCAGCAGATGCCACCTACAAGTGTGCTTATATCTATAGCTTTGATACTTACATTTTTTATTATGGAACCAGTGGCTAAGCAGAGTTATGAGCAAGGCATAAAGCCATATTTAGATGAGCAAATCAGCTATCAAGAGGCCTTTGATAAAGGGGCAAAGCCATTTAAGGAATTTATGATACGAAACACTAGAGAGAAAGATTTGGCCTTATTTTATCGTATTCGCCAGCTTCCTAATCCAGCAACTATAGATGATGTCCCTTTGACTATAGCAGCACCCGCTTTTATAATTAGTGAGCTTAAAACAGCATTTGAGATAGGATTTTTGTTGTATTTACCATTTTTAGTTATCGATATGGTAGTAAGCTCTGTATTGATGGCTATGGGTATGATGATGTTACCACCTGTTATGATATCTTTGCCATTTAAATTGCTGATTTTTGTCTTAGTAGATGGATGGAATTTACTAGTGGGCAATCTAGTCCAAAGTTTCAAGTAGCTACAAAGTATAAAATAGGCATTGTAATAAAGATAGTTATCATACCTATAGCCACACTTGAGATAGCCAAATTTGAATCTAGATTGGCTTTTAATATCATAGCACTTGCTAATACCATCGGCGGAGTGGCGACTTCTATCAATCCTATTATCCACTCTTTGCTAAGCTCTATACCAAATATTTTAGTGATTGATAGAAATATTATCGGCGCTAATATCATCTTAGCAAAGATCACCACAGAACAGGCCTTATAAGAGCTTTTAATACTATTAAATCCAAGTCTAAGCCCGACAGCAAACAGAGCCACCGGCACCATACTGCTAGATAGCATTTTTAAAGGCTCAAATATAATTTCAGGTAGATTAAAATTTTTAAGTATCACAGCCAAAGCCAGTGCGATAAATGGCGGAAATTTGATAATTTTAAGGCTATTTTGGATTATTGAGCTTTTCTTAGATGTCCCAAAACCCAAAATCAATGGCCCAAAAATGCTAATAGGCAGAGCCGTAACTACTTGATCAAATAAAATAACAATACTCAAAGCACTTTGGCCATATAATCCTTGAACAATAGGAATTCCGATAAATAAGGTATTGCCAAACATACTAAGGAGCGCTACACTAGCCAAAGTTGCGGTTGAAAATTTAAGCATAAATCCCATTGCTACAGCTACAAAAGCAGCTATCACTGATGAGATAAGTCCCACAAATACCATACTAATCAAATTTAAATCCACAACCAAATGATAGACTTTATCAAAAATCAAAGATGGCAAAGCAAACCACAAAACAAAATCCAAAAATACAATAGCCTTATTTGCCGAGATGATCCTTAATCTTTTAGCTACATATCCGCTAAATAGTAGTATAAACATCGAAAATAGAGAGTATATTATCATTTTTTAAACCTTTTTTGTATGTATAGATATATAATTGTAATTATAGCTACAGCTATCAATAAACAGATGGTGATTTGAGCTAAATACTCTTTGATAAGCTCTTTTTGATCGCCGATATAATACCCAATAGCGATCAAAATCGCCACCCAAATCCCCGCTCCAAGCGTGGTATAAAGGCTAAAAGTAAAGATATTCATCTTAGCTAGTCCTGCTGGCAAGCTGATATATTGTCTAATTCCTGGGATTAAGCGACAATTAAATGTAGAGATTTCGCCATATTTGTTAAAATATCTCTCAAATTTCGCCATCTTTTCATCTGTGATTCCTATGTATTTGCCATATTTTAATATAAAGGCTCTACCAAAAAAGTAGCATAAATAGTAGTTGAATATCGCTCCAGCAAGGCTACCTAATGTCCCAGCACCAAATGCTAGATATAAATTCATCTGCCCAGTATATACCAAATATCCAGCCGGTATCATCACAACTTCACTAGGAAAAGGGAAAAAGCTACTCTCCAAAGCCATTAATAAAAATATCCCCAAATATCCCCAATCAGCGACCAAACTCACTAGATAATTAATGATATTTTCTAACATATCTAGCCTATTTATCTAAATTTTGAGCTAATAAAGTTTGCATTTTTGCTCTTGTATTTTCAAGCCAATTTTCATCACTAGTATCGACAATATCCATATAGATAACCTTAAATGAGCCGGAATGTACGCTAATGGTTTTGCTATCTATAATCTTTCTTGAGCCAATTATAAGTACTGGTTGAACTACCAAATTTAGCTTATCAGCGATGATATTTGCGCCACTTTTAAATTTCAAAATCTTATCCCCATCTCCACGAGTACCTTCAGGAAATATAGCTATGACTCTACCTTCACTAACTCTCTCTTTAGCTAATTTTATGATTTTTGGTAGTGATCTTGGGTCCTTGCGATCTATTGATATCATTTTTGGTACCCGAATGATATTTCCAAAAAATGGTAAATCCTCTATTTCTTTTTTAGCAATCCAACAGATATTAGCTGGATGAATTTCTTCAAGTGCCATTATATCTAGCATACTTTGATGGTTAGCTATTATCATATTTGCACGTGGGTCTGGGCTACCTATTACATCAATTTTATAACCGATTAAAAACCTTTGCATTTTTGTCCATTTTCGCCTTATCCATAGATTACTAGATGGTGCAATGAAAAATATCAGCACCACGATAATTACGCTTATGGTGATTTCTATGGCGTATAGCCAATTTTTTATCTTATTTAATACTTTCATTTTCTACCCAGCCTATAGTTTCATTTTGTAGGATAATTTTGGTGAAATTTTCATTTTTGGTAATAATTTTGACATTTTGTTCTTTAGCTGCAATAGCAAAAATAGTTGAATTTGGCATAGGCAAGATTCTTATTTTACTATTTGCTTTAAGTTTTGCTTCGCTAAAAGGTTTATTATCATAGATTGCGTAAGCTATAAATGCTACTGCAATAATAAAGGAGTAGTAACTCTTTTTCCAGATAAAAAGTAGTAAAAATAATATAATTGCAATATAAATACTAAGTTCTTTATATAGTCGAAACTCACCCTCTTTAGGATTAAGTGGTACTTGAGTACTTAAATCATTATCTTGGACTTTGATATCTAAATTTAACTCTTTAAAAATATTTTGAGTGTAATCGTAGTAACTAAAGTTTATATTAGTTTTATTATTATCACTTATTATAAAATAAATTCCAGTTTGATTTTTGTAGTCGCCTTTTAGGCTATCAAAACCTTGCTTTTGAAATTCTCCTGGTATTTGGAATAGACTTAAATTTCCATTTTTACTTGCTAGTTCTATGGTAGTTAAATTTGAGTATTCATTAAATTTTGAACTTTTTACCATCTTTATCTCTAAATTTTCTCCGACAAAATTGGCAAAATCAGTTCGTAATTGAATATTCTTAATCTTTGGAAGATCAGGCTTTATTGTTTTATTTTGAACAAAAATTCCATTTCTTTTTAGCGTGAGCGTTAGAGCATCAATATTAGATTGAGCGCTACTAGCTATTAGATGGATTGTAGTTTCGTAAATTCCAGCGGATTTTTTTTTCCATAGCGGCTTTGGATTTAGCCAAGTTATATCAGTAGAGCGCATAGTAAGATTCATATCAAAATCTAGAACTTTATCTGTATTAGCAGTTAAATTTAAGGTAAAAGGCTGATAGATATATATTGATTTTTCTTTTATTTGGCTTGTGAGAACTAACTCAATTGGATCAATATTTTGATAAATTAACGATGGATCAATATCTATAACCTCATCAGTATCAGCTATACCTTGCATCTGCTCATTAGTGATGCGTTGTCCAAATGGCGTAGGCTCGCTAAAACCTACGCTAATTAGCAAAATAAGTGCAAAAATAGCCCTTAGCAAAGAAATCCTTTAAGCATTTTAGCTCCATCAGTGCTACCTAAAATACTCTCTACAGCTCTTTCTGGATGAGGCATTAGGCCAAATATATTTTTATCTTTATTGCAAATTCCAGCTATATTATCTACTGAACCATTTACGCTAATTTCATTGCCATCTTTATCGCAATATTTTAAGAGTACGCAATCATCATCATATAATTTTTTAATTGTATCGCTGTTTGCATAGTAGTTGCCTTCACCATGAGCTAAAGGGATATCTATTAGATCAGAGTTGTTAAAATTTGATAAGAATTTATTGTTATTAGATATTACTTTTAAATGGTTAAATTTGCTAATGAAGCTCATATTTTCATTTCTTCTCATTGCGCCAGGTAAAAGCCCGCTCTCTAAAAGCATCTGAAAACCATTACAAATTCCAAGTAGCAATCCGCCGTTTTTAGCGTGATTTATTACCGTTTGCATTGCTGGGCTAAACTTAGCAATAGCAGCAGTTCTAAGATAATCACCATAACTAAATCCGCCAGGCAGTACTATTAAATCAGCCTTAAAATCTGTTTGTTTATGCCAGATAATCTCTGAGTCAAATCCTAGTAAATCAAAAGCGTATTTAGTATCTCTTTCGCAGTTTGTACCAGGGAAATTAATGATAGCTACTCTCATTTTTAGCCTTTTAGAATCTCATAATCTTCTATAACTGTATTTGCTAGTAGCTCTTCGCACATATTTTTAATCTGTTCATCGGTAGTGTTATCACTTAGATCTAAGATAATTTGTTTGCCAATTCTTACATCATCTACGCCATTAAAACCAAGACTTTCTAAAGCGTGTTTAGTAGCTTTACCTGCTGGGTCTAATACGCCATTTTTTAGATATACATTTACAATCACTTTCATCATTTATCCTTTAAATTTAATTATGATAAAATTCTACGCAAAACCTCTTCATATGCCACTTTGACACTACCAAGGTCTTGGCGAAATCTATCTTTATCCATCTTTTCACCAGTATCAACATCCCAAAATCTACAGCTATCAGGACTAATCTCATCAGCTAGCAAGATATTTCCATCTTTATCAATACCAAATTCAACTTTAAAATCAACAAGTTTTAACCCTTTTGAAGCAAAAAATGGTTGAAGAACAGAGTTAATTTGTCTACCTAAATGGCGTAAAGTTGCTAAATCTTGTTCGCTTTGTACGATATCAAGTAAAATTGCGTGTTCATCATTAATTAGCGGATCGCCTAGTGCATCATCTTTATAGTAAAACTCAACTAAAGTAAATGGTAATACTGTAGCTTCTTTTATGCCTAGTCTTTTGCTAAGACTACCAGTGGCGATATTTCTTACTACTACTTCTAATGGAATGATTGAGCATTTTTTGACTAGTTGTTCAGTTTCATTTATACTTTCAACAAGTGCAGTTTTTATACCATTTTCTTTTAAAAGTTTAAATAGTGCGGTTGAAATTTTATTATTTAGCGCACCTTTTCCTGCTTCGTTGCCCCTTTTTTCAGCGTTAAATGCTGTTAGATCATCTTTAAATTCAGCTATTAATAGCTCATCATTGCCTTTAACACTCCACATTTTTTTACCTTTACCTTCGTAAAGTAATTCTGATTTTTCCATACTTTTTCTCCTTACTTGATGTTTAAAATTTTTATGGAATCTACTGCAGTTTTTAACTGAATATCATCATAAATTTGTTTTTGAGTTATTATGTTTTTGTTATTTGTCTCTTTTTTCTTATTTTTTGGTTCAATTTTATCTAATTCACTCTCTAAATGTTGCTTTAAATCAGCCTCTTTTAGATGAAATTCATTTTCATCATTTGGTACCTTTCCAGGATGAACTATTATATCTGGTGTAACGCCTACAGCCTGAATAGTTCTACCACTTGGAAGATAATATCTTGCTACTGTTAATCTTAGAGCCTCTTTTTTATCTACTGGCATAATGACTTGGACACTTCCTTTGCCAAAGCTATTTTCACCAATTACTACAGCTCTTTTTAGATCTTGCAATGCACCACTGACTATTTCACTAGCACTAGCACTTCCACCATTTATAAGGACTGCTAATGGAGCGTTTGTTATGAAGTTGCCTTTTTGTGCTGAGTGGATCTCATCTTCATTTTTGTCTCTACCTTTTTGAGAGACTATAACGCCACTTTCAACAAATAAATTTGTAAGCCCAACAGCTTGATTTAATAAACCACCTGGATTATTTCTAAGATCTAGAATAATGCCTTTTGCTTTTGGATATTTTTTGATAAATTCTCTAGCTTTTTTGGTTACATGTTGGTCAAAATTTGTAACTCTTAGATATAGGATATTTTCATCTTCAATCATTTTGGCCTGAACTGATTCTACGGTGATTATATCTCTTATTATATTTAGATCAAATGGCTTTTTTTCGCCTTGTCTTACGATAGTTATTTGTACAGGTGTATTTGGTTTGCCACGCATTTTATTTACAGCTTCATCAATTGTGATATTTATAGTAGATTCGCCATCTATTCTTAAAATTACATCGCCAGATTTCACCCCGGCTTTATAAGCTGGAGTATCGTCTATTGGTGCAATTACAGTTAAAGCTCCATCTTTAATTCCTACAGTAATACCAAGTCCTCCAAATTCGCCTTTAGTTTGAATTTGCATATCTTTAAATGCTTTTTCATCTAAATATCCAGAATGAGCATCTAGGTTTGTTAAGAGTCCAGATATGGTTTTATCTACGATTTGGGTAAAATTTATATCATCTACATAGTATTTTTCTACTACGGCTATTGTTTTGGTTAGCTTTGATAGGGCTTCTATTCTACTATCTTGGGAGGTTTGAGCATTTAGGGCAATAGCACTAGCAGCCATCACGCTTACAAAACCAGATAGTTGTAAAATTTTACTACTTTTCAACATATAACTCCAAAAAATTAAAATCAATAATTTTACCCAAAAATATATTAATTTAAAGTAAAAAATATTAATCAAATTAAATCTAAATTGGATTAAATTTGGCCAAACCTTGACAAATATAGACTAAAGTTATATAATACCACTCATATAAAGTTTAAGGAGAAAAATATGGCAAATATATTTAATGAACTCACATCAATGAGTCAAGATTTAATCGATAGCGCAATATCCTTAGCTATCGGAAACAAAAATCCGCAAGTCGTGCCTTTACATATGCTTTGGGCTTTAAGCGCTGATAGCAACTCGCTCTTAAACCAAATTTTAAATAAGGTAAATGTGAGCAAAGAAGCCTTGGTTTTGGATATCAAAAGCCACGCTGATAAACTGCCACAAAGCTCAAATGTATCAAAAAACAATATCCAAATTTCAAATGAATTAATAGATAGCTTTGAGCGTGCTAAGGCCGTAATGATCGGAATGGGGGATAAATTTATAGCGGTTGATAGCTGGATAATTGCGAATTTAGATAGTGAGCCTATGAAGGGAATTTTGTCTAAATACATTGATCTATTAGAGATTAAAAAAGAGTTAGAGTTAATGCGTGGTGGCAAGAGTATCGATACGCAAACTGCTGATGAAAATTTAGACTCTTTAAATAAATTTGGAATTGATTTAACTAAAAAAGCCGCTAGTGGTGAGCTAGATCCAGTAATCGGTAGAGATGAAGAGATTACAAGAATGATGCAAATTCTAATTAGAAAAACTAAGAATAACCCGATATTATTAGGTGAGCCTGGAGTTGGTAAAACCGCTATTGTAGAGGGTTTAGCTCAACTAATTGTTAAAAAGGCAGTCCCTACAACCTTAGCAAATAAAAGGGTAATAGCTCTTGATATGAGTGCGTTGATCGCTGGGGCCAAATATAGAGGTGAGTTTGAAGATAGATTAAAAGCGATAATTGATGAAGTCAAAAAAGCTGGAAATATAATCTTATTTATAGATGAAATTCACACAATAGTAGGTGCTGGAGCTAGTGAAGGCTCTATGGATGCTGCTAATATATTAAAGCCAGCTTTAGCTCGTGGAGAGCTACACACAGTTGGGGCTACAACGCTAAAAGAGTATAGAAAATATTTTGAAAAAGACGCCGCTTTACAAAGGAGATTTCAGCCTGTAAGTGTAGCAGAACCAAGCGTAAATGAAGCTTTACAAATTCTTCGTGGGATAAAAGATAGATTAGAAGTCCATCACAATGTAACCATCACAGATAGCGCTTTAGTAGCAGCAGCAAAGCTAAGTCATAGATATATTAGTGGTAGATTTTTGCCTGATAAGGCAATTGACCTTATAGATGAAGCGGCCGCAGAGTTAAAAATGCAAATTGAGAGTGAGCCTTTTGAGCTAGCTAAGACTAAAAGAGAGATTGAGACTTTAATAGTCGAAAAAGAGGCTTTAAAAATGGAGGGCGAAGATAAAAATAGCGATAGATTAAGTGAGATAGAAAAAGAGATAGCAAATTTAAGCGAAAAAAGAAGCTCGTTAGAGATGAAATTTAAAAATGAAAAAGATGTATTTGACTCAATTAGCAAGAGTAAAAAATTGATAGATTCTTTATCTATTCAAGCTGATGAGTATCAAAGAAAAGGCGAATTCGAAAAGGTCGCCGAGCTAAGATATAGCCAAATTCCACAAGCTCAAAAAAGCATTGAAGAGCTAGAATTAAAATGGAAAGAGATGAAAAAAGATGGAGTTTTACTACGAAATGAAGTAGATGAAGATATGGTAGCTGGAATTTTAAGCAAATGGACAGGAATCCCAGCTGGCAAAATGCTCACAAACGAAAAAGAGAGATATCTAAATATAGAAAAACATCTCAAAGATAGCGTAATAGGTCAAGATGAAGCCTTACACGCACTATCTAGGGCTATTAAGAGAAATAAAGCTGGCCTAAGTAGCCAAAATCGCCCGATCGGTAGCTTTTTATTCCTTGGGCCTACGGGCGTGGGTAAGACTGAGAGTGCGAAGGCGTTGGCGAAATTTCTTTTTGATGATGAAAAAGCGATGATAAGATTTGATATGAGTGAATATATGGAGAAACACGCCGTTAGCAGACTTCTTGGTGCGCCTCCTGGATATGTGGGATTTGAAGAGGGCGGACAGCTCACTGAAGCAGTTAGACGAAAACCATATAGCGTGATTTTGTTTGATGAAGTTGAGAAAGCTCATAAGGATGTATTTAATATCTTGCTTGGAATTTTAGATGATGGTAGGGCTACTGATAGCAAGGGCGTAACTGTGGATTTTAAAAACACAATTATCATTTTAACTAGCAATATCGGCTCATCGGCGATTATGGATTTAAGTGGCAAAGAGAGAGATGAAGCGGTTAAACTTGCTTTAAAAGAGTATTTTAAACCTGAATTTTTAAATAGATTAGATGATTGCGTGATATTTAATCCACTTGGTCAAGATGAGTTAAGCAAGATTGTAAAAATAATGTTTAAAGAGCTTGAGAGTAAGCTTTTGGCTCGTGGGATAAAATCACAACTTAGCAGCGAAGCTATAAATTTAATCTCTCAAGCTGGATTTGACCCTGTATATGGTGCTAGGCCACTTCGCAGAGCCTTATATGAGCTTGTAGAAGACCTTGTGGCTGATATGATCTTAAAAGATGAAATCATAAGTGGCGATAGCATAAAAATTGACGCTAAAGATGATCAAATCATCATAACCAAAGATTAATATCTTAGCTTGTTAGATGATACAAAAATCATCTAACAAAGTCTATAAATTTATCTATACAAAATTGTCCCAAGCCTAACCATATTAGACCCGCACTCTATAGCTAGATTAAAGTCCCCACTCATTCCCATTGAGCAGATTAGCGCTCCTTGTGGCTTTAATTTATCAAATATATTTTTAGTTATATCAAAACTTCTTTTAATCTCATTTTCATCTTCGCTATTAGCGCCTATACTCATCACGCCTATTAAATTTAAATTCTCACATCTATTTTGTATATCTTTATAAATTTCTATAGCATCGCTAGGATCGACACCTTGCTTGCTCTCTTCTTTGGCTGAGTTTATCTGAAGCAAGGTATCAAGCTTATAATTTAGCCTTTTATTGACTTCAAGTGCTATCTCTAAGCTATCACAGCTTTGCCATAAAGCTGGATGAAGTGATATAAGCTGATTTATCTTATTACTTTGTAAGCGACCGATAAAGTGCCATTTGATATCTAAATTTGAGAGGATTTCACTCTTTCTTTTTAGCTCTTGGACTCTATTTTCACCAAATTCTCTAAGACCTTGATTATATAGCGATATTACCTCATTTTGGGTTACATTTTTGCTTACAGCGATTAATCTTGCCTTGCCATTAATCTGATTTAAAATAGTATCTAAACTCATCTTACTCTCCTGCTAATCTAACTATATCATTGATAATAGTAAATATCATTAAAGCAAATAACAACGCCATAGAAGCGTAGCTAAGCCCTACAAAAACACGCTCATTTACCGCTCTTTTAAATATCATCTCATATAGATTAAAAACTATATGCCCACCATCTAAAACTGGAAACGGAAGCAAATTTAATATACCTAAATTCACAGATATCAAAGCTACTATTATTAAAAGCACAGATATACTGATTTGGCTAGCTTTTGTAGTGATATCAGCCATTGCGACTATACCGCCCATTTGGTCTATAGGGACTACGCCTGTGATGAGCTTTTCTAATCCTTGATAGATTAGAGTTGAGGCATTAATCGTCTCATCATAGGCAAATTTAATGCTATCAAAGCCTCTATTATATATAGTTGTTTTCTCGCCACTTGGTGTTATGCCAATTAATGGAGTGGTTATATTCTCGCCAAATATATTTTTGGTTTGAGAGAGTTGCGGGGTTAGTGTTATATGAAGCTCATTTTCACCACGCTTAATAAGTATATCTGTAGGATTAGTTGTGATATGCTTTTTTATCTCATCCCACTCCTTAATTTTAACCCCATTTATAGCTAGGATTTTATCATTTTTTTCTATATTAGCACTTTGTGCGGCTGAATTTGCTAAGGTACTACCAACAACAGGTGATAATCTCTCAACACCGATAAATCCAAGCATTATATATAGTATAAAAGCTAATAAGATATTAAAAAACGGCCCAGCAAATAAGATTATAATTCTTTTTAATGGGCTTAGTGTGTTATAACTATCGCTATCATAATTTTTCTCTTTTGGATTTGTATCATCTTGGCCTTTTAGCTGAACATATCCACCAAGTGGTATAGCGCTTATACAATAGATAGTATTGCCCAATTTTTTGCTATAAATTTTCTCTCCAAAACCAATGCTAAAAGTCTTTACAAAGACACCAAAGTATTTAGCAGCCAAAAAATGCCCAAGCTCATGAAAAAATATTAAAAATGATAGCGACAATATGGTGATACCAAAATGCACCCCCCAATACCAAAAACTAGCTATTAAAAGTATTAAAACAAAGATCAAACTTCTCAAATTCTACCTTTATAAAAAATTATGTGAAAATTGCGTAAGTATAACAAAAAATCTACAATAATCTACAATTATAAAGGTAATTTTATTAAAATTTGAGTAAAATACCCCACTTAAATAAAAAGGTAGAAAATGTATGTAGCTCCAAGTATTTTATCAGCGAATTTTGGAGAGTTAGCTAAAGAGATTAAGGCTGTTTGTGAGGCTGGGGCTGACTTGATACACATAGATGTTATGGATGGCCACTTCGTGCCTAATCTTACAATCGGCCCACTTGTAGTAGAGGCAGCAGCTAAGGCATCTACAAAGCCACTTGATATTCATTTAATGGTAGAAAATGTCCCATTTTTTGTAGATCTATTTTTGCCTTTAAAACCTAAATTTATAAGCTTTCATATAGAAGAAGAGAAGCACCCATTAAGGCTTATCGATCATATCCGTAAAAATGGAGTAAATCCCGCTATAGTTCTTAATCCGCACACACCTGTTAGCTCTTTAAAACATATCATAGATGAAGTTGATATGGTGCTTTTAATGAGTGTTAATCCTGGTTTTGGCGGACAAAAATTTATCCCTTCAGTCTTATCAAAGGCTATAGAATTAAGAGAGTTAATAGACTCACGAAATGCTAAATGTATGATAGAAGTAGATGGCGGAGTAAATGGTCTAAATGTAGCTGATCTAGATGCTGCTGGCGTGGATATTGTCGTGGCTGGAAGCTTTGTCTTTGGTAGCAATGATTATGCTGGGGCGATAAAAGCGTTAAAAATTTAATCACAAAGAGTAAATTTGAAAAATAAATTAGATAATTTTATAGATTTATTAGCCAAAACTAATCTTAATTATCACGATTTTATACAAAAAGCAAATGATATAGATGAATTAGCTGATATCATAGAGCCTAAAAATTTAGCCGATTGGCGGCTTTTAGGTCTTGAGCTAGAGCGTTTGGATAATGGCAAAATCGTTATGCCAACTAGATTTAGAGATTTTAATGAACAGGTGTTTTGTATCGTTGATATCGAGACAAATGGTGGTATAAAAAGCGGTCAAATCATCGAAATAGGTGCGGTTAAAATCCAAGGTGGCAAGGAGATTGATAGGTTTGAGACGCTAGTTTGGGCTAGTGAAATTCCGCAAAATATCAGCGAATTAACTGGAATTTATCAGCTTGATTTAGTAGATGCTCCGCATTTGGCAAATGCTCTTGAGAGTTTTAGGCTATTTTTGGCTGATTCTGTATTTGTAGCGCATAATGTTAAATTTGATTATGATTTTATCAGTATTAGCTTAGCAAAGCTTGGGTTTGGAATGCTCTTAAATCGCAAGATTTGTACCATTGATCTAGCTAGAAGAACTATAGAGTCAAATAGATATGGCCTAGATGCACTTAAACAAATTTTTGGTATTGATAATGCTCATCACAGAGCATTAAATGACGCAATCGCAGCGTGTGAAATTTTCAAAGAGTGTATCAAAAGGGTGCCGTGGCATGTCCAAAGCGTAGAAGATCTCATACTATTTAGCAAAACAGCAAAGACGCTAAAAACCCCAAATGTAATAGAACAGATAAATCCACCTAAAACAGATTTAAGAGGTTGATATGAGAGTTGCTATTTTATTCGTTTTTGCTATGATTTTTAGTGGATGTAGCTCTAAAATTTTAGAACAAAATGCTCCAAATAGCACTCATATTAATAGAGAAAATAGTATTAAAAAGAGTGAATATACTCTAAATTTAAGCAAATATGTAGGCAAAAAATCAGCCGATTGTTCATCATTAGTTACAACCATAAATAGAAAAAATAATAATATCTACTCTCTAAGCGATCTAAGCTCACATTATAGTAAGGATGGTCGTCGCTCTCAAGCTATCTATAATCTTTATAAGAGTAAAAATCAAATAAATTACCAAAACGCATCGCCTGGAGATCTAATATTTTTTAACAACACAACCAAATCCACAAAAAATAAAACTAGCCACAATATAACTCACATAGGAGTTGTAAAAAAGATAAAAGATGATGGAACAATCGTCTTTTTACACAATCTTAAGGGTAAAAATATATTAAGCGTGATGAACTTAAACCACAAAAATTCCCATCGAATTGATGGTAAAAAAGTAAATGCATATATAATAGCTAATTGTAAAAATATAAATTGCTTAGTATCAAATAGATTTTCTGGCTTTGGTAAAATCAGCCAAGATATAGCGGTGAAATAGTGGGTTGATATGAGAAATATGAATTTTACAGCAGCGGTGATAGCGTTAAATTGTGTGGTATATTTTTTAGAATATTTTGTATATAATCCTTATGAATTTAGTATATTTTTTGGTCTTAATGAGCTATTTTTTGCTGGGGCGTATTGGCAGATTCTTACATCTATGTTTATCCACGGCTCATTTATGCATATTTTGATGAATATGATAGTGCTTTATCAATTTGGGATGATATTAGAGAGATATTTGGGGTGGATTAAATTTGGCATTTTATATATCTTTGGTGGGGTTATAACTGGATTTTTAAGCCTTGGATATTTAGCTTTTGAGAGTGTGAATTTAGTCGGTGCGAGTGGGGCTATATCGGTGTTGCTTGGATTTTTAGCTTGTATTGATAAATTTAATCGCAAAGGGCTTATAGTAGTTATATTATTAGTTAGTTTTGCGCCGCTTTTAATGGGGATTAGTGTAGCGTGGTATGCTCATTTGATAGGATTTGGCGTGGGATATTTGGCTGGATTTTTAAAGGTATTTAGATGAGATTTTTTGATGAGATTTGGGAGTGCTTGAACTCTTGTGATTTGGAGCAAAAATTTTTTAAATTTAGCCAAATTTATAGCAATTTTCATAGTTGTGATATGAACTTTAATAGCGATATTTTTAAGCTTAGTGCGCCTAGTTATTCTAAGATTTGCTCTATAAAATCTATGAAAGAGATAAAGCAAAAGCACACTAATGAGGCTTTTTTACACTCAATTGCTCATATTGAGTATAGTGCGATTGATATTGCTTTGGATGCTTGCTATAGATTTAGAAATTTACCGATGGAGTATTATCTTGATTGGTTAGAAGTAGCTAATGATGAGATTAGACATTTTAAGATGATATCTGATAAGATGGAGTCTTTAGGGGTAAGATATGGTGATTATATCGTCCATGATGGATTATTTATCGCTCTAATCAAAACCCAAAATTCACTCATAAATCGTATGGCGATTTTGCCTAGATATATGGAGGCCAATGGTCTTGATGCTAATCTTTTTATGATGAAAAAATTGGCTTTAAATGGTGATAGAGATGGTATTTTAGAGATATTAAAGGTAATCCACAAAGAGGAGATAGAACATGTCAAAAAGGGTGATAAGTGGTTTAAATTCGCTTGTAAAATAGCAAATGTAGATCCAAATTCATGGATTGAAATAGTACGAAAATGCTATCCAAAGGCATTTGAAGCAAAAAGAGCACTAGATATAGAGCATAGATTATTAGCAGGCTTTAGCAAAGCCGAGCTTGATAAAATTCAAAAATTTCAGGAGAGAGCATGAAAACTATATATTTTATTCGCCACGCAAAGGCTAAAAAAGTCGCCGCTACTGACTTTGATAGGGCGTTAAGCCCCAAAGGCAAAGAGGCTGCAAAAGTGATGGCCACTAGGCTAAAAAACAAAAATATCTTACCAGAGCTTATCATCTCTTCACCAGCTAAGAGAACGGCTAAAACGGCTAAAATCATCGCTAAAAATATAAATTTTAGTGGTAAAATTCAGTTTTCAAACTCACTTTACGAGGCCACAACGCAAGATTATCTAAATATCATAAATCATATTGATAGCTCTTTAAATACCATATTCATCGTAGGTCACAACGATACTTTAACTCAAATTTGCGAGATTTTAAGCGATAGCCATATCGGCGATATCCCTACGGGTGGAGTTTTTGGTATTGAGTTTGATGTGAATGAATTTAAAGATATAAGGGCTAAAATTGGGAGAGTTTTGCTCTTTGATTACCCAAAAAAGATAGAATAAACTTAAATTTAGATTAATTATAAAAATTATTTATAGTTTAATGGTTTAATTTAGTTAAAAATTGATAAAATAAGAAAAATTTTAAATAAAGGACATAAATGGCAGATATAATCTACACTTACACAGATGAGGCGCCAGCATTGGCTACTTTTTCACTTTTTCCTGTTATTAAGGAGTTTTTAAGTCGTGGTGGTATCAGTATAGATACTATGGATATTTCATTAGCTGGTAGAATTTTGGCTAATTTCCCTGAAAATTTAAAAGATAATCAAAAGGTGCCAAATTATCTAGAAATTCTAGGTGAAATGACCAAAGAAAAAACAGCAAATATCATCAAACTTCCTAATATTTCAGCATCACTTCCGCAGTTAAATGCGGCTATTGCGGAGCTTCAATCAAAAGGATTTAATGTACCAAACTATCCTGAAAATCCATCAAATGAAAAAGAGATTGATATTAAAGCAAGATACGCTAAAGTTTTAGGAAGTGCGGTAAATCCAGTTTTAAGAGAGGGTAACTCAGATAGAAGATGTGCTAGTGCCGTCAAAGCTTACGCCAAAGAATTCCCACACAAAAATGGTGCTTGGGATAGCACTATTAAAACAAGAGTGGCATATATGGATAGTGGAGATTTTTATGGCAATGAAAAATCTGTAATAGTCAAAGAACCAACCGAATTTAAAATCGAATTTACAGACAAAAATGGCAACACAAAAGTATTAAAAGATAGTATAAAAGCAGCTGCTGGTGATGTGATTAGTGCTACATTTATGAGTGTTGCTAAACTAGATAAATTTATCGCTAAAACCATAGAAGAAGCCAAAAAAGAGTCTTTACTCTACTCAGTCCATCTAAAAGCTACAATGATGAAAGTAAGCGATCCGGTTATGTTTGGCCACTTTGTGAAAGTGTTTTTCGCTGAAATATTTGATGAGTTTGGAAGTGAGTTAAATTCAGTTGGCGTGGTGCCAAATAACGGCTTAAAAGATCTATTTGCTAAAATAGAAAACTTGCCTATAAAAGACAAAATCATAGCAAAATACAATGAAATTTTAGACAAAAACCCAGATTTAGCGATGGTAGATAGCGATAAAGGAATTACAAATTTACATGTCCCAAGCGATGTGATAATAGACGCTTCAATGCCAGCAATGATAAGAAATAGTGGTAAAATGTGGGATAAAAACGGCAAAACAGCCGACACTCTAGCAGTAATCCCAGATCGCACATATGCGACAATTTATGAAGCGACAATTGATGATTTAAAAGCCAATGGAGCACTAAATCCGGCAACTATCGGTAGCGTATCAAATGTAGGTTTGATGGCGAAAAAAGCAGAAGAGTATGGTAGCCATGATAAGACATTTATAGCTAGTGAAGATGGCAAATTCACACTTAGTAGCACAAATGGCGATAAAATGGAATTTGAAGTTGAGAATGGCGATATATTTAGAGCTATGCAAGCAAAAAGCGAAGCGATTAAAGATTGGATTAAACTAGCGATCAATAGAGCCAAAGCCACACACTCAACTGCGATATTCTGGTTAGATAGTGCTAGAGCACACGATGCTAGTATGATCCAAATAGTAAATTCAGAGCTTAAAAATTATGATCTAAATGGCCTAGATATTAGTATCGCAGCCCCAACTGAAGCGATCAAAAAATCAATCTCTATAATACGAACTGGCAAAGACGCTATTAGCGTTACAGGTAATGTATTAAGGGATTATTTGACAGATTTATTCCCGATTTTAGAGCTTGGAACGAGTGCGAAAATGCTCTCAATAGTCCCGCTTTTAAATGGAGGTGGCTTATTTGAAACTGGTGCTGGTGGAAGTGCGCCTAAAATCGCTCAACAACTAATAGAAGAAAATCACCTTCGCTGGGATAGCTTGGGTGAATTTTTAGCTCTTGGTGCGAGTTTGGAACATTTAGCTAGCGTAAGCGGTAAAAAAGAGGCTACAATACTAGCCGATACTTTAGATAAAGCAATTGTAAGCTATCTTAAAAATGACAACTCACCACGCAAAAATGTAGGTGAAAATGATAACCGCGGTAGCCACTTCTATCTAGCTCTATACTGGGCTAATGAACTAGCAAAAAGCGATCTAGCGCCTAAATTTGCTGGTATAGCAGCTGCTTTAAATGAGAATAAAGCTAAAATTACAGATGAGTTAAACGGCTCTCAAGGAAACAAAGTAGATGTCGGTGGATACTATATCTTTGATGATGCGAAGGTTTCAGCCGTGATGAGACCAAGTGCCATATATAACGAATCTTTAAAGAAATAAGTTGTGAAAATAGCAATAATAGGCGCCGGAAATGTAGGAGCTAGCATAGCTAGTCTCCTCATTTCTAAGCAGATGTGTGATGAGATAGCACTCATTGATATCAATCAAAATTTAGCTAATGCCAAAGCAATTGATCTATCACAAATGTCGATTGCTTTGGGCTTGGATATTATGGTAATTGGTGGTAATGATTATAAGCTTTTAAGTGATTTTGATATTGTTATCATCACAGCCGGAGTAGCTAGAAAAGATGGCCAAAGTAGGGCTGAACTTGCTAAAATTAATGCTAATATAGTAGCTCAAGCATCTAGTCAAATCGCTAAATTTGCCCCAAATTCCACTATAATTGTCGTGACAAATCCACTTGATATAATGGTATATGTAGCATTTAAAGCTAGTGGATTTAATAGAAGAAAGATTATTGGAATGGCTGGAGAACTTGATAGTGCTAGACTTAAATTTGCTTTAAAAAATCATCTAGGCACGAGTGTAACTGACTCAAAATCTTGCGTAATAGGTATGCATAATGATGATATGATATGCTTGGTTGATGAAAATTTAAGTATAGATGAATATGAAAATATCAGATCTCAAACCATAAATGGCGGAGCTAAAATAGTTAAATTGATGAATACATCTGCATTTTATGCGCCAGCAGCTGGGGTTATAAATATCTGTCAAGCCTTGATAAATGAGGACTCTAAGGTGCTTAGTTGCTCGGTTTTGGATGATAATTTGATAGCTTTTAGTCGTTTGGTTAAAATTTCAAAAGATGGCGTAAAAGAGATTTTAGAGTTGAATTTAAAGCCAAAAGATAGAGAAATTTTAGATAAAAGCATAGAAGAATTTATAATTTATATTAAAAATTTTAATATAAATGGTGATAATATTAACTTTAGCTAAAGATAAAATTTTAGTTTTTTTATTTATCTATTTTATTAACTTTTTTCAGATAAAGTTTCGTAAAAAGTTTTGAAATTTAGTTTTGCGTTTGGCAAAATTTAGGTATTTGGATGCTTGATTTTTCAAGTAATTGAGTCGCTACAATTGTAGCTTGAAATTTGATTTAAGTTAGACTTAAATTTAATTAGGAGATAGTAATGATAGAACAACCGCTTAATACAGCTGTTTGGGTCGATGAGAGTAGGTGTAAAGCTTGCGATATTTGCGTAAGCTATTGTCCTGCTGGTGTTTTAAATATGAAAGAAGATATCCACGCTATTCAAGGAATGATGATAGAGGTTAGCCATCCAGAGTCATGTATCGGCTGTAGGGATTGTGAGCTTCACTGCCCTGATTTTGCTATTTATGTGGCTGAAAAGGGATTTAAATTCGCAAAACTTAGCCCTGAAGCTAAAGAGAGAGCAGCCGCAATCAAGGCAAATCATTTTAGGAAAGTTAATTAAGGATATAAAATGAGAGAGTTAATAACGACAGGAAATGCTTTAGCAGCAAAAGCAGCTATCGAGTGTGGCTGTAATTTTTTTGGTGGTTATCCTATTACCCCATCAAGCGAAATCGCACATGAATTAAGCGTAGCACTACCAAAAAGCGGTGGTAATTTTATCCAAATGGAAGATGAGATTGGTGGTATCTCAGTAGCACTTGGTGCTAGTATGACTGGAGCGAAGGCTATGACAGCAAGCTCAGGTCCTGGTATTTCGCTCAAAGCTGAACAAATCGGCCTTGGATTTATCGCTGAAATTCCTTTGGTAATCGCAAATGTAATGCGTGGTGGCCCATCAACTGGTCTTCCAACTCGTGTGGCACAAGGAGATATTTTACAAGCTAAAAGCCCAAGCCATGGGGATTTTTGCTCTATTGCAGTAGCGCCAGGAAATTTAGATGAAATTTACACTGAAACAGTAAGAGCATTTAATCTAGCAAATAGATTTAGCACCCCTGTATTTTTACTACTTGATGAGACTATAGGTCATATGCAAGGCAAGGCTACTATACCAGATGTTAAGGATTTAGTAATCGAGCCTAGACGAGAATTTAAAGGCGATCCAGCAGAGTATAATCCATATGAAGCCAAAGAGGATGAGCCAGCTACGCTAAATCCATTTTTCAAAGGTTATCGCTATCACATCACAGGCTTACATCACGGCCCTACAGGATTCCCTACAGAAGATGGCAAAATAGTTGATTATAATATCAAAAGATTATTTAATAAAATTCACGCCCACCTAGATGAAGTGATAAAATTTGAAGAGTATAAGCTAGAAGATGCTGATATTTGTATCATTTGTTACGGAAGTGTGAGCTTAGCAGCTAAAGAAGCAGTGGATAAACTTCGAGATGAAGGTATAAAAGTAGGTATATTTAGACCTATTACTATATGGCCAAGCCCAGAAGCTAAAATCAAAGAGATATGCTCTAAATTTAAAAATATTTTAGTAACTGAGTTAAATATGGGACAATATCTAGGCGAGATACAAAGATGTGCTTTAAGAGATGATTTTAAAACACTATTAAAAGCAAACGGCAGACCGATTAGCCCGAGTGAAATTATTAGCAAAGTCAAGGAGTTTTAATTATGGCTTTTAATTATGATAATTATTTAAGAACAAGCAAAATGCCAACACTTTGGTGCTGGGGTTGTGGTGATGGTGTAATTTTAAAAAGTGTTATCCGTGCTATAGATGCGATGGGATGGAATATGGATGATGTTTGCGTGGTAAGTGGTATCGGATGTAGCGGACGCTTTTCAAGCTATGTTAATTGCAACACAGTCCATACAACTCACGGCCGTGCGATCGCATATGCTACAGGTATCAAACTAGCAAATCCAGATAAGCATGTAATAGTAATAACTGGTGATGGCGATGGCTTAGCAATCGGTGGTAACCATACAATCCATGGATGTCGCAGAAATATAGATATTAATCACATTTTAATTAATAACTTTATTTACGGCCTTACAAACTCACAAACAAGCCCTACAACTCCACAAGGCTTTTGGACTGTTACAGCTCAATGGGGAAATATAGATCCAAATTTTGACGCTGCTAAATTAGCAACAGCAGCCGGTGCGACATTTGTCGGTCGTGAGACTGTAATTAACCCAACTAGAATAGAAAAAATGCTAATCGAAGGGTTTAAACACGAGGGTTATAGCTTTTTTGATATATTCTCTAACTGCCATATAAATTTAGGTAGAAAAAACAAAATGGGCGAAGCTACTCAGATGGTTAAATGGATAGATGAGAGAACTCTACCTAAGGCTAAATTTGAAGCATTAAGCGATGAAGAGAAAAAAGGTAAATTCCCTACTGGTGTACTATTTAAAGATGAAAATCGCATAGAGTATTGTAAAGCATATGCTAAGGTTAAAGAAGCAGCTCAAAATAAGACAAAAGTGAATTTTGAGGAGATAATATGAGTTTAACAGAGTTAAGATTTGTCGGTGTTGGTGGTCAAGGTGTTATATTGGCTGGAGAGATCTTATCAGCAGCTAAAATTGAAGCTGGTGGATATGGAGTCAAGGCCTCAACATATACTTCTCAAGTTCGTGGTGGCCCAACAAAGGTTGATATAATTTTAAGCGATGAAGAGATCAAATATCCATATGCTAATGAGGGCGAAATTTGCTTTATGTTAGCAACTGCTCAAAATAGCTATAACGCATTTAAAGATGGTGTCAAAGAGGGCGGTATAATCGTAGTAGAGCCAAATTTGGTTAAGCCTAGTGAAGAGGACAAAAAACGCTGGAAAATCTATGAAATTCCTATTATCTCAATTGCTAAAGATGAAGTTGGAAATGTGATTACTCAAAGCGTTGTCGCTCTTGGTGTAGCTGTTAAATTCACAGGCGTTATGGATGAAGAGATCGTAAGAAATAAGATGTTAAGCTCAGTTCCAGATAAGGTAAAAGAAGCAAACAATAAAGCTTATGATCTAGGACTTGCATACGCTGCTAAATGTATGCAATAATCTTCACAAACCAAAGCCTAATTATTGGCTTTGGTTGCTCTTTATGTTGATACAATTAAGCAAATTTTAGAGTTTGCTTTGATATAATCTAGCTTAAATTCAACTCTTAAAGGAAATAAAATGGCAAAAGTTGGTATAGTATATGGCTCAAATGCTGGAGATACTAAAGTTGTAGCAGAGTATATAGGTCAGAGTTTTGATAGTGAAGTAATTGACGCAAAAGATCTTACGATTGATTTTTTAATCAAATATGATAAGTTGATTTTCGCAGCTTCTACACATGGCCATGGAGAACTACAAAAAGATTTTAGAGCCAAATTAAATATCATTAATGAAGCTGATTTTGGTGGTAAAACTCTAGCTTTAGTAGGTGTAGGCGGACAGGTTAAACATCCTACTACATTTCTTGATGGTTTAGTAGAGTTTTTACCATTAATTCGTGGTGTTAAACTTGTTGGTGCTACTGATATTGATGGATATGCGTTTAAAAATTCACTATCATTTATAAATGGCAAATTTATTGGTCTTGCGATTGATTATAAAAATGACAAAGATTGGCAAGCTAGAGCTGATAAATGGGTTGAATCTATTAAATCTGAATTCTAAATCTTATAAAGCTCAAAGTTAGCAATGGAAGCTTTTTTATTTGCAGAATATGTCGGTATAGCCTCAGCATCTTTGAGCGGATTTTTGTTTGGAATACGCAGAGGCTGTGACTGGCTAGGCGTATTCTTAGCAGCATTTTTAACTGCACTTGGCGGAGGATTGATTCGTGATATTATCGTGGGTCGCCCTGCATATTCTTTTACGCATTATACTCCTGTTTGTATTGTATTGGCTGTTATGATTTTGGCTTTTTTGCTTAAATTTCACCAAAAAGATAGAAATAATTTAGATAAAAAATTTATATTTATTATGACTGATGCAGTAGATGTAGTAAGCTTTTCTATTGTTGGGGCTATTGTATCTTTGGAATTTGGGCTTAATATTTTTGGCGTGATTATGGTGGCGTTTTTTAATGGTGTTGGTGGCGGAATTATGCGTGATGTACTATTAAATGAGGTTCCTTGGTTTTTAAAAACCGGATTATATGGTACGATTAGTATGGGTGTTGGAGCGATTTATTATCTAATGCATCTAGCAGGACTAACTAATATTTATTGTATTTTTGTGTTATTTACATTTGGTGTTACATGGCGGCTTGTAGCATACTATAGAAATTGGAATTTGCCGCAAATTCACTATAAGGATTAATTTATGCTAATGAATAACTATTCTAGAGCCGATGTGGGCTTTGTGCGTGGAGATGGTGCTATTTTATGGGATAATAGTGGTAAAGATTATATAGATTTTGCTAGTGGGATTGGGGTTTGTGCTTTAGGTCATAGCCACAAAGGCGTAGCGAAAGTGATCGCAAAACAAGCCAAAACTCTCTTGCACACTTCAAATTTATATAATATCGCCCCGCAAGCTAAACTTGCTGATAAGATATCAAATTTACTTGGTGGTGGATATGAGCTATTTTTTGCTAATAGTGGTGCTGAAGCAAATGAGTGTGCGATAAAATTAGCTAGAAAATTTGGTTTTAGCAAGGGTAGAAAAAGCGAAATTATCAGCCTTAAAAACTCATTTCACGGCAGGACAATCGCTACTTTAGCGATGACAGGGCAGGATAAATTTCATCCAGATGAATTTGGTGCTTATCCAGATGGATTTAAATTTTATGATAGCATAGATGAAATTATTACAAATTTAAATGAAAATACCGCAGCTGTGATAATAGAGCTAGTTCAAGGTGAAGGCGGGATAAATCCACTTGATAAGGATAAAGTTCAAAATTTAGCTAAAATTTTAAATCAAAAAGATATCTTACTAATTACTGATGAAGTCCAGTGTGGCGTCTATCGCACAGGGGAGTTTGTCACCTCTAAGCTATATGATATCGCACCTGATATCATCACATTTGCCAAAGGGCTTGGTAATGGTGTGCCAATTAGTGCGTGTGCAACTAGAAAATCTATATTTTCGCCAGGAGATCATGGTAGCACCTTTGGTGGTGGATTTTTGGTTACAAGTGTAGCTGAGTTCGTCTTAAGCGAGTTAGAGACACTAAAGAGTAGTGGAAAACTAAATAAAACTATAGCTAAATTTGAAAAAAATTTAGAGAAATTAGTTAGTAAAAATAGTGATATTTTTGAAAAAAGAGTTGGCATTGGCCTTATGCAAGGTATAGTAGTAAAAGATGTTGAATTTCTAGCTAAAATAGTGGCTAAAGCACTAGAGTGTGGGCTGTTGATTTTAAGATCTGGTAAGGATACATTAAGATTTTTACCTCCTTTGAATTTAAGCAAAAAAGAGCTAAAAGAGGGCTTTATAAGATTAAATTTAGCTATAAATAAGGCTAAAAAATGAGGCTAATCACCTATAAAAAAGATGAAAATATAAAGCTTGGCATATTAAGTGCAAATAACCGCATAATTGATATTAGTTATGCTGGAATAAATAAAAAGGATATGAACGAATTAATCATCACACTAAGTCAAGATGAACGTCAAATTTTAGAAGACCTTAGTACAAAAACAGGTGGTGAACCATATGACAGTGTAGAGATTTTAGCACCAATATTATCGCCTCTTCAAGATATTATTTGTCTTGGAATTAACTATATGGAACACGCTAAGGAGTCTTATAGGTTTAAAAAGATTGAATTTGATGGCAAAAGAGAATTTCCTGTATATTTTGGCAAACGAGCAAATTATATTTTAGGTGATAGGGCAATATTCCCAAGTCATAGTCATATTACACAAACTTTAGATTATGAGGTTGAGTTGGCACTAATAATTGGCAAAGACGCAACTAATGTAGTGCAAAATAGGGCGCTAGAATATGTTTTTGGATATACAATTTTAAACGATATCAGCTCACGAGATATCCAAAATCGATATAAGCAGTGGTATTATGGTAAAAGCCTAGATGGCTCAACACTTATGGGGCCATGGATTGAGACTAATCTAGATATATCAAATTTGAAAATAACTTCTAGAGTTAATGGAGAATTGCGTCAAAATGCAAATACTGCTGATATGATTTTTGATGCAGCATATGTAATAAGCGATTTAAGTGCTGGAATGACACTAAAGGCTGGAACGATAATTTCTTTAGGTACACCAAGTGGTGTTGGAATGGGTTTTACTCCACCAAAATATCTCAAAAAAGATGATATTGTAGAGTGCGAAATCGAAGGGATTGGCGTATTAAAAAACATAGTCGGCAAATAAGCAGTGTTGGGATATTTAAGCAAATTTAAAATATAATATAGAAAAAAGGAGAAAAAATGGCAGCATCAGATGAAGATGTAAAAAATGAAGGTAAAAAGAGTCCAGTGGTACTAATAGCGATTATAGGCGTAGTGGTCTTTTTACTTATCATTGGAGTAATTGTTGCAATGCTTTTGATGGGTGGAGGAGATGATAAACAAGTGTCTCAAGCAGCTGATACACCAGCATCACATATGGCTCCAAAACAGAGGTCAAATGACTTTTTTAACATCGGCCCTATGTACCCAATGGATCAGTATGTAGTAAATTTACTTAGCGAGAGTGGTACAAGATATCTAAAAACTACTATGAATTTGGAATTAAGTGAACAGACTTTAAGTCCAGAAATAGATAAAAAACAAGCACTAATTAGAGATATAATCATTAGAACTCTTTCGGCTAAAACTTATGAAGATGTAAGCACAGCTAAAGGCAAAGAGCGTCTCAAAGATGAATTGGTAACTAGAATAAATGAAGTCCTAAGAGATGGATATATCAAAAATGTATTTTTTACTGATTTTATTGTACAATGATAGGTATTGATATTGTCAGTATTAAAAGGATCGCTGCAGCCAAGGCTAGGCACGGCGATCTTTTTTTACATAAATTTTTAAATCCTAGTGAAATTGAGCTAGCTAAAAACGATGAAACTTTAGCTGGTTTTTGGGCTGCTAAAGAGGCTATTAGTAAAGCGCTTGGTTGTGGTATCGGAGCTGAATTTGGATTTGGTGATGCTACAATTTATAAAGATAATAAAGGTGCGCCAAAGATCAAATTTAATACAGAAACACTTTATAAATTTAATATTAAAAATACTTCTCTTAGTATAACTCACGATGGTGGATTTGCAATTGCTGCAGTGATAATTGAGCGATATTAAGCCATATAATTTGTAATATTAAATAATTCAAATTAAATTTTAAATCCTTATTTTATTAAATTAAAATCTGAAAATATATAATAGTATAATTACCAAAATCAATATTTGCTTAATAAAATTCAAATTGATTAGTTTACTAAAAAATTTAAATTTATAAATATAATTGATATAAAAATAGATTAGTGATTCATTTTAACGTTATTTGGGAATATTTTTTAGCAAAATCAAACTATGAGTTTTTGTTTTTCATTTGCAGTTAAAAACTCTACTTTGATTATAGCTAAAAAGATAGATTTTGGAGTAAGCAATGCGCCAAAATATGAAATAGACACAAAAGAGCTATATAGTCTTGAAATTAATGAAGCTTATAGAAATGTATATCAAAGCGTTGTTTTGCAGTGGCAAGATATTAGCAGTGGGGCTATGCGCCATCTTCGTGCTGGTAGTGGCGAGCCTAGTTATAATATGAGAATAAGCCAGCCTAAAAGCGATGGCGAGGCATACGCTAAAGCAAATGCAAAGCTAAACGAGCTTAAAAAAGGCGGTATCAGCGGTAGGTGTAGCCTAGCAGGGGCTAATATCATTACTGGCGGCTCTATAGTGTTTAAAAATACAAACAGCGATATAGAGCTAAAAAAGTTTAGCATAACAAGCATAAGGCATACGCTAAATAGTAGGGGAAATAGTATTGAGATTGAGTTTGATGGGTGAATTGGTGAGGCTAGTTGTGATCTAAATTGGCTTTTTTGGGGTGTTTATGGGCTAAGTTTTAGTTGGTGATTTGTTTACATATTAAATAAAAATATAATAAAGTAGGGTGGTAAGTAAATTTTATATCTTAGATTTAAATTATTGAAATTTAAAATAGTAAGAGCATATATATCAACTACAATTATTATTGTTTAGTTTTACCTCTGTATTATTGCTTCATTAGCCCACACCCTTTTTTTAATTACACTACAATTATCATAGATGATAACAATGGTTGATTGGTAAAGATTAAATAAAAACATAAAATGATTGAAAACAAACGCTTGACAAACAAAGCTATAATTATTATAATATAATTAAAAATATATATAAAAAGCACTATTTTATATATATAGTATTGAAAACTATAATTTTCAAACTAAAATAAATTCACCTATTTTGGGTTTTTTGATACTAAAAAATCCCCATTTTACCACTATTTATAGGATGTATGTATAATAATACATAGTAAAATATGTATTATTTTCATTAAAATAATAAGTAAAATTATTCTTGAAATTTTATGTATTATTTTATGTAAAATTTTACAATACATAAACCAAGAAATTAACTTAAATCAAAATTATATTCTATTTAGTATAAGCAAAAACTGAGCCAAAATTTGAATTAAACTGAAATTTATATTAAAATATAAAAAGATATAAAAGCTAAATAAATCAATATATTTTACCTATAACTACAGTAAATGACAACTAAAAATATATAATTCATCCAAGATAAAAATTACTAATATAATCTAAATTTAATCTTGATTATAAATTTATTTTGTCACTTATTGCAGCTAGTGTTTATTTGATTCTTTTTAAAACTACACCACATTCAATGTGATTAGTATGGACAAATTGGTCAAATATTGCAAATTTTACCACTTTATGTGTTTGACTTAGTATCTCTAAGTTATTTTGCAATGTCAGTGGATTGCATGATATATAAATTATATTATCTATCTTGCTCATAAAATCTAAAACCCTATCTTCACACCCTGCCCTTGGTGGATCGACTAATATATGGCTAAATCTATAACTATCTAAATCTACACCACGCAATCTCTCAAACTCTCGCTCCTTAGCTATTGCGCTCATTATCTCAGTAGCACTTAGTCTAGCAAATTTGATATTATTTACACTATTTAATTGGCAATTTTTTAAAGCCATATCAATTGAGCTTTTAGATATCTCAGTAGCTAAAACTTTTTGAAATTTAAGACTAATTGGTATAGTAAAATTCCCATGTCCGCAATATAGCTCTATTAAATCTGCTGCATTTTCTACTGCATTTACAGCCCATGAAATCATTTTTTCATTCATCTTTTTATTTGGCTGGATAAATGCCGTATCGCTCATAATATAGCTAAACTCACGCCCATTTATATTTAAAATCTCATTTATTTTTGTATCGCCAAATTCTAGCTTTACTCCCCTACTCCTAGCTATTAGACCTATTTTTAGCTTAGATTGTATATTGGCTAGATTATCTTTTATACTATTTACATCTTTATGATATAAAAGTGTTACTATAAGACTTTTGGCTGAGCTGATAAACTCTACGCCAAATAATCGCTCTACTAGAGCCTTATCTTCTTTTATTGTTTTTAGAAGTTCTGGCATTATATTTGATATCTTAGTATCTACTATCTGGCAGCTTTGTATCGGTAATTTAATATTTTGCTGACTACGCATACAGTAGCTTATATCGTTATTTTCATGCCAAATGCCAAATTCAGCTCTAGAGCGAAATCCACTCTCATCTGAGTCAAAAAACTCAAATTCTCCATTCCAAAACTTGCTAAAAAGCTCCCTTATCTTAGCGATTTTAAGCTGCTTTTGCTCACAATAGCTAAGAGTCAAAACACAACTTCCACAATCTCCTAAATACCTACAATCCACGCTTATACCCTACTCTTTTTCAAAGAAAAATCCAGCCCAACTCTGCGTTGTCGGCATAACTTCAAGGCTATTTATATTGACATGTTTTGGTAAATTTATACAATCAAGCACGATTTGAGCGATATCATCTGCTTTTAAATACTCAGTTCCATCATATACCGCATCGCTCTTTTGCTCATCGCCTTTATATCTTACTAGGCTAAATTCAGTCTTAGCAATGCCAGGTGCGATCTCTGTAACTCGTATATTATCGCCTTTTAAGTCATTTCTAAGATTAAAGCTAAACTGCTTTACAAAGGCCTTAGTAGCACCATAGACATTTCCGCCAGGATATGGCCACTGACCAGCCACGGAGCCAAGATTAAAGATATATCCGCTTTTTCGCTTTGTCATAATCGGTAAAATAGCCTTAGTAGCGTATAAAAGCCCTTTGATATTCGTATCTATCATAGTCTCAAAATCATCTAAACTAGCCTCATTTACACGCTCAAGCCCAAGAGCCAGCCCAGCATTATTAATCAAAATTTCAATATCTCTAAACTCACTTGGAAGACTATCTACGGCATCAAACACTGCTTTTTTATCCCTTATATCACAAGCTATTATATGTGTATTTTTTAGCTCATTTGCTAAAGCTTCAAGTCTATCTTGACGGCGACCAAGTAGTATTAGCTTATATCCATCTTTAGATAAAGCCCTAGCCATCGCTTCTCCAAAGCCAGATGTAGCCCCAGTTATAAAAGCTGTATTTTTCATCTTTAATCCTTAAATTTTATCATTTTGTGGGATAAATAGTTGATAGCTATCACCCAAAACATAGTGCAAACGATTAATATCTTTAGAAAAAATCGCTCCAAATTTACCATCCATAATCTTGCTACTAAAGCTTAAAAATTGTAAAATATTTTCATTATTTTTAAGCTTTAGTAGTGGATTTGTGCCATCATTTACGATATTTACCTTTTTATCAAAGATTTTTGATAAGCTCTCAAAATGCTCCCTTAGCTCTTTGCTATCATCATCAAATTTGTTATCAAAATGGTAAAAATATATACTAAAATCAAGCTGCTTACAGCAATCCATAATTACGCTAGAGTTGCTCTCAGCATCGGTTTTATCGCCTAAAATTACACCTCTTTTAACACTATTTAATCCACTTGTGCCTATTTTTAATACAGGAACTTTTAGAGCTTCATAGCCCTTTTTATATAGATTAAATGCTCTACCATTAGTAACTACTAGACCGATATCAAGCTCATTCATTTTAGATTTTTGAATCGATATTGTAGTGCTAAAGTAGTCAATTTTGATAAAAATACTCTCCGATCTAAGCTCTTTAATATCGCTAAAAATTTTGCTAAGAGTTGGATTTACTACCTTTATATATAGCTTTTTGCTATTTAATTTTTTATGCAATTCTAATGTATCGCTTAGCAATCTTTCTATATCGTTATTGCTCATTAGCTTCATATCCAAGGCTAAATAGATATTATTGCCAAATGGATTTGGGAATTGACCAGGTTCTTTTTTAATCGCACGGAATACATTTTCTAAAATTCTAGGCTCTCCAACTACTAGCAAAGTATCATTTGGCAAGATTAGTGTATTAGAAGTAGCTATTGTATAACTTCCATTGCGATATATCATAGCAATTTTCCAGCGTTTTTTACGGATATTACCTACATGGCGGTAAGCATAGCTACTACCATGTGGGACTTGAACTTCCATAATCTCCCCTAGCCCAAGACCGATATTATCAGCGATTACTGGCACATCAGGCAAGAAATCCATAAATCTAGAGCTTAGAATCTTTCTAGCATCAATTATAGATATTAGATTATCGCCCTTAAAATGCCTTCTCATACCCCATAAATCCAGCACATCTATCTCTAAATTTGGATAAATTTGACGCAGATTTTCACAAACGCATATTATGTCAAATTCATTTTGCATTATCACCATAGCTTGTTCAAATTCGGTTTTTAAATGTAGTTTAAGCTTGCCAAGGCTAGTTGGGTCAAAGTTATAAAATATAAAATTCTCAAAATTCACATCCCAGCTAGGGATTGTCTCTTCATTATAGGTGATTACTGTGTAGTTGTGTAAGGCGTTATTTTTGCTATTAAATAGTCGCTCTAAGAAATTTTTGGCTAAAATTCCATCAGCAATAATCAAGATATTTTTCATCAATTCTCCATAAAAATATGGCCTTATATTATCATAATTGAAATTTAAAATAGATAAAATGTGGATTTTAAATATCTGTACCTAACTCATTATTATAAAGCTAAACAAAGTCAAATAAAATTAAAAATACGATAATAACTTAAAAGTATGAAATATTAAACTCTTAAATAGAGATATTATTGTTTTTGCCATTATCGTATAAAATATATTAATAATAAATAGTTGAGATATTATGATTTTTCGTAGTTAGTAAAATTCTTATAAATGTGTTATAATGTTTTTATAATTTGTATTATTGAAAGAATAATTGTATGGAAACTCACCACATATTACCAAAATCGGAAATGACAGAAGAAGATATTAAATTTCAATTTATTACTCCAGCATTGTCGGCAAAATGGGATACTAAAAAAATCACCATGGAGACGGCTCCTGTAAATAATTTCACGGATGGGAAGGTTCTTATTAAAGGAAATGTGCCAAGTCGTGATAAAAGGAAAAGATGTGACTATGTTCTTTGGTATAATAAAGGGACTCCACTTGCGATTGTAGAAGCTAAAGATAATAATCATTCGACATCGTTTGGTATGCAACAAGCCATTTCCTATGGAATTATGATGAATGTTCCTTTTGTCTATACATCAAACGGAGATAGCTTTTTTGAACACGATTTTACAACTGGGCTTGAAAAAGAATTTCCCCTTTTGGAGTTTCCCACTGCAGATGAACTTTATGCCCGGTGGAAAGGTGTTGATGCAACAAAAATTCTAGAAGTTGAAAACCGAGAACGATATGTGATGGATGGAGAATCAAAAGCATATGATGTTCCACTTTGTTTTGAAGAAAATCTTTTGAATACGCCTTTCTATTCTGGTTCAAATTGTTATCCCCCTAGGTATTATCAGCGAAATGCGGTAAATAGAACCCTTGCGGCAATTTCACAACAACAAACTCGAATTCTTATTGTAATGGCAACTGGAACAGGAAAAACCTATACGGCTTTTCAGATTGTATGGAGACTTCTTGAGTCTGGAGCAAAGAAGAAAGTGCTCTATCTTGCTGATAGAAATAATCTCGTAGATCAGACTATTAACGGTGACTTTAAGCCTTTAGAAAAAGTAATCCACAAAATCAATTTCCAAAAAGAAGATAAATCAAAAATTTCAGCATATCAGGTCTATTTTGCCCTTTATCAACAGTTGGATTCCGCAAAGCACCTAGGAGAGGAAGTTGAAGAAACAGAAGCTGAAATAGAAGCAGAAATTGCCAAATATAAAGAGTTCTTCAAACCAGATTTCTTTGATCTTATTATTGTTGATGAGTGCCATCGTGGGTCTGCAAAGGCTGATTCTCGCTGGCGAAAGATTCTTGATTATTTTAGCAGTGCTACACAGATTGGTATGACAGCTACACCAAAGGAAACAAAATATGTTTCTAACATCGATTATTTTGGAGAACCTGTTTACAGCTACAGTCTTAAACAAGGAATTGAAGATGGATTTCTTGCTCCATTCAAGGTAATACATGTTCGGACTAGTATTGATGATGGCTGGAGACCAAAACAAGGTCAAAAGGATATTAACGGAGTAGAAATCGAAGACCGAGAATACAACCTTTCTGACTATGATTACAATATCATCATTCAAGATAGAATTGATGAAGTTGCCCAAGAAATTACAAAATTCTTAAAAGAAACAGACCGTATGTCCAAGACAATTGTATTTTGTCCCACAGAAGATGCCGCAGAACGCATGCGAGTTGCACTGAACAATTTAAATACTGATATGATTCTAAAAGATAATCAGGGCAATGTAAAAGAGCAGTATGTTGTCCGTATCACTGGAAGTGATAAATATGGAAAAGAAAAGCTGGATTATTTCATTTCAGTTTCGCAGCCATATCCCGTTATTGCAACTACATCAAAGCTTCTTTCTACTGGAAGCGACTGCAAAATGGTAAAACTCATCGTTTTAGATGAGCTAATCAATTCAATGACAGAGTTTAAGCAGATAATTGGCCGTGGAACTCGTCTTAGATATGATGAGGGAAAAACTCATTTTACAATAATGGATTTTCGCCGTGTAAGCCGTTTGTTTGCCGACCCAGAATGGGATGGAGAGATTGAACAAGATGACGATTATAATCCAAATCCACAGCCAGAAGGCGAATATGAGGGTGATTTTGGAGATGGCAGTGATGATAAGGGGAGCCACAATGGTAGGAAAGAAATTCAGTTTGTTAAAAAAGGCAGCGTTACTGTACAGGTTCTACAAAGAGTAGTTTCTATCTACGATACAGATGGCAAACTTCTGAAGCAAGAAAGCATCGAAGATTACACAAAAGAAAGTATTCTTGGAACATATCAAACCCTTGAAAATTTTATCCAGACCTGGAATGAAGAGCAGAAGAAAGAAGTCATCCGCAATATGCTTAAAGAGCGTGGTATAGATTTAGAACTCATTAAAAAAGATCAAAATATGATGGATGTGGATGACTTTGATTTTATATGCCATATCGCATTTGACCAAAAGCCCTTGACTCGTCGTGAGCGTGCAGAAAGGGTAAAGAAGCGAGATCTTTTTGGTAAATATGGAGAAGCTGCAAAAGAGGTGATCAATGCGCTGCTGGATAAATATGCCCAACTTGGCATTTACGACATTGAGTCAACCGAAATTCTCAAGCAGAGTCCATTTACAAAGTTTGGGAAACCTTCTCGGATTGCAGCCTTGTTTGGGGGAAATGATGAGTATAGAACAGCTCTTCGTGAATTAGAAAATGAATTATATAAAATAGCATAAGGTGTGTCACACGGATTGGATTTTGCTAACACAAAATCTGAAAAAAGGAAATCAAAAATCCGTGCGACAAAATAAAAGGAATAAATAAATGAGCAACTTAAGTGGTTTTGTAAAAAGAGTCCGTGATGTAATGCGGAACGATGCCGGTATCAATGGTGATGCCCAGAGAATTGAACAGATAACCTGGATGCTTTTCTTAAAAGTTTATGACGCAAAAGAAGAAGACTGGGAATTTGATGATGAACAATTTGAATCTATAATTCCCCAAAAATTACGCTGGAGAAATTGGGCTCATGTAGAAAATCAACATGATGGACTTACCGGAGACCAGCTTTTGAATTTTGTAAATAATGAACTTTTCCCAACATTAAGAAAACTTGAAATAAATTCAGATACACCAATTCGTCAAAGTATTGTGCGCACAACTTTTGAAGATGCAAACAATTATATGAAAGATGGAGTGCTTCTCCGTCAGATTATCAATATTATTGATGAGCTTGATTTTGGAAGCTACGAAGAAACCCATGCCTTTGGCGAAATATATGAAACTATTTTAAAAGAACTTCAAAGTGCAGGTTCTGCGGGTGAATTTTACACTCCACGTGCCGTAACAGAGTTTATGGCAAAAATGATTAAACCACAAATTGGCGAAACAATGGCTGATTTTGCCTGTGGAACAGGAGGCTTCCTTTCAAGTTGGATAAAAGAACTTGAGGCAATCAAAGACGCAAAAGGATCAATCAGCAATGAAGATTCTGAAAAGCTTTACAATTCAATTTACGCAATCGAAAAAAAACAATTCCCATATATGCTTTGCGTAACAAATATGTTGCTTCACGGAATTGACAATCCAAAAGTATTTCACGATAACTCACTTACAAAAAAACTTTTGGACTACACAGAAAAAGATGCATTTGATGTAATTCTTATGAATCCACCTTATGGCGGAAGCGAAAAAGAAGACATCAAGCAAAACTTTCCAGCTGATTTAAAATCAAGCGAAACAGCAGATCTTTTTATAGCTGTTATTTTGTATCGTCTAAAGAAAAATGGTCGTGCCGCTGTAATTATTCCTGATGGATTTTTGTTCGGCAATGATAACGCAAAGATAAATCTCAAGAAGAAGCTGCTAACAGAATATAATCTACATACCGTGGTGCGGTTGCCACAAAGTGTCTTTTCTCCTTATACAAGCATTACAACAAATATTCTCTTTTTCAACAATGAAGAACCAACCGGTAAAACATGGTTTTATCGTGTAGATATACCAGATGGAATTAAACACTTTTCTAAAACTAAACCGATGAAACTTTCTGATTTTGATGATTGTGTTGCATGGTGGAATAATCGTAAAGAAATAGCCGATGAAGAAGGAAATCCAAAGGCAAAATGCTTTACTTCTTACGAGCTTATAGAAGGTGGCTATAACCTTGACCTTTGCGGTTATCCTCACGAGGAAGAGGAAATCTTAAGCATAAAAGAGACAATCATAAATTATAAAAAGCATAGTGAAGCTGCAGAAGAAAAAATCAATGTAACACTAGCAAAAATTACTAAAATCCTTGGAATTGAATTATAGGAGAAAAATTGGCAAAGACTTATACTATTCCTAAATTACCACTTGGAATTGACCTTGAAACAAAAGAAATACTCAAACAAGTTAATCTTGCAAACAAAGCGTTAGCAGAATTAAAAGGAGTTGCTCATACAATTCCAAATGAAGGTGTTTTGATTAATTCTCTTGTTATACAAGAAGCAAAGGAAAGTTCCGAAGTAGAAAATATAGTAACAACCCATGATGAGATTTTTCAAGCAGATCTTTCTGTAAGTAATTATGCAGTTAGCAATGCAGCAAAAGAGGTTATGAATTATAGAGAAGCTATGCTTGAAGGTTTTTCAAGAGTAAAAGAAAATATGCTTCTTACAAATAACATTATTAAAAATATTCAAGAAAAGCTTGAAAAAAATAAAGCTGGGTTTAGAACAAGTGCTGTAACATTACAAAATTCTAAGCAAGAAATTGTTTATGCTCCTCCAAAAACAGGAGATGAAGTTGAACATTATATGTCAAATCTTGAACAATTTATTAACAATTCTGAATTATCTGATTTAGATCCATTGATTAAACTAGCAATAATACATCACCAATTTGAAAGTATACATCCTTTTTATGATGGTAACGGAAGAACTGGGCGTATTATTTCTGTTTTATATTTAGTACAAAATAGACTTTTGGATTTACCAATTTTATATTTGAGTCGTTATATCACTCGTAATAAAGCCGATTATTACAAATTGATTCAAGCTGTCCGCGATAATGATGGAGATATCAAGGATTGGCAGAATTGGGTTATGTTTATTCTTAAAGGAATAGAAGTTACTTCTAAAGAAACAATTATTTTAATAAATGGTATTGCGCAATTAATGGCACAATATAAAGTAATCTTAAAACCCGTATTTGGAAAAACATATAAACATGAACTTTTGAATAATTTATTTTTCCATCCGTATACAAAGATTGAATTTATTGAACGGGATATGAATGTTCAACGCAAAACGGCAGCAAAATATCTTGATATGATTGTAGATTTAAAACTTTTGACAAAAATGAAAAAAGGATCATCTAATTATTATATTAATAATGCTTTATTTGAATTATTTCTAAATCAAGGAAAAGTTGTATCAGAAGTTGAAACTATTGAATCTGTAAAATCGTAATATGTACCCAATTTAACGATTTTGGGTACATGCTCATTCGTATATGTACCCAAAATATTGTTTTTGGGTACATATTGATGACATTATGTACCCAATTTGATGAATTTGGCAACATAAAAAAGGAAACTAAATTGGCAAAGATAAAAAAAGATACAAATTTAAGAAAAGCAATTCTCCAAGCGGCCATAACAGGCCAGTTGATTAGTAATGTAAAAGGGGAAACTAAAACAGGCAAAGAGCTTTTAGACAAAATTATAGAAGAACGCAACGCAAAACTTCTAGCCGATTGGGAAGAAGCAAAAAAGAAAAACTCAAAAGCCAAAAAGCCTACTCCAATTGTCGCAAGTGAGATTACAGAAGATGAAATCCCCTTTGAAATTCCTAAAAACTGGTGTTGGTGTAGATTGGGAAATTTGGGTACATTTATTAATGGGGATAGAGGAAGTAATTATCCATCAAAAGAAAAATTGTCATCCAATGGAGAAATACCTTTTGTAAGTGCAATAAATTTTGAAAATACAACATTGAGAAAAGATAATCTATTGTATGTTTCACAAAAGCAATATGATTTACTTCGGACTGGAAAATTACAAAAAGAAGATTTTGCAATTTGTATAAGAGGTTCATTAGGTAAATTCTGTTTTTATCCATTAGAAGTTGGAGCAATTGCATCTTCATTAGTAATTCTTAGAGCAAATGAAATAATTAACAAAAAGTATCTTTATTATTATTTATGTTCTGGTTTTTTTTATGAAGAAATAAAAAGATTTAACAATGGAACTGCACAACCAAATTTAGCTGCTGGTGATTTAATTAAATTTTTATTCCCACTCCCACCACTTGCCGTGCAAAATGCCATTGTTGCAAAACTTGAAGAAGTGCTGCCATTGGTTGATGCTTACGAAAATGCGGTTCTCCAAAAAGAGGAATTAAAAACCGCTCTTCCAGACAAAGTAAAAAAAGCCATTTTACAAGAGGCAATACAAGGCAAACTCACAGAATCTTGGCGAAAAACTGCCACAATAGAAGAAAGTGGCAAACAACTTTTAGATAGAATTATAGAAGAACGCAACGCAAAACTTCTAGCCGATTGGGAAGAAGCAAAGAAGAAAAACCCAAAAGCCAAAAAGCCCGCTCCAATTGCCGCAAGTGAAATTACAGAAGATGAAATCCCCTTTGAAATTCCTAAAAGCTGGTGTTGGTGTAGATTATCAAATCTCTGCAATCTTTATACAGGTAATAGCATTAATGAAACTGAAAAAAAACTTAAATATACAAATATAAAAGATGGTTGGGTTTATATTGGAACAAAAGATGTGGGATTTGATCAAACAATAAACTACGATAATGGTATAAAAATTCCTTTTGAAAAAGACACTTTTCGCATTGCACCTAAAAATACAGTTTTAATGTGTATTGAAGGTGGTAGCGCTGGAAGAAAAATTGCTTTTACAAATCAAGATGTATGTTTTGGAAATAAACTTTGTTGTTTTAATCCATATAAATATGAAGTTGAAAAGTTTTTATTCTATTTTCTGCAAAGTACAGTTTTTATAGATGCATTTAAAGATAATATTAATGGAATAATTGGTGGTGTAAGTATTAATAAAATAAAAGAAATGCTATTTCCACTCCCACCACTTGCCGAGCAAGAAAAGATTGTAGAAATAATAGAACAGATGTTGCCTTTATGTGAAAAGTTGGGTGGATAAAATGAGTTTTGATGAAAGAATAAGAAAAGCAATTTTAGATATTTAAAGAGAATAATATAATCTAAAAGCCTTTTTATAGCTAACTTCTGCTTTAAACTTAAAGTATATTTTATATGAGACTTTTAAACTCAAAACTATAAGAAATTTTGCATATTCTAAATTTATTATATTGATAAAGCGATTTAATATTATATATCTTAATACCTTGTGTTTTGCTTTTTAAATCAGTTTAATTATTCTAAATTCTAAGCAAGATTTTGCTAAAATTACGCCGATTTAATAAGGATTTATATGGAATTTAAGATAGATAAAATAAGCCAAAACGCCAGAGCTTGTACTATTAAGATGGCTCACGGAGTTGTACAAACTCCAGTATTTATGCCTGTTGGCACACTTGGGGCGATTAAGAGTCTTGATGCGATTGATATGGGTGAAATTTTAAAAGCTAAGATAATTTTAGCTAATACCTATCATCTCTATTTACGCCCCGGAAGTAAGGTTATAAGGGGATTTGGCGGACTTCATGGGTTTAGTAGATTTAATGGGAATTTTCTTACTGATAGTGGTGGATTTCAAGCTTTTTCTCTATCGCACCGCTCTAAACCAGATGAAAATGGGATTAAATTTAAAAGCCATATAGATGGTAGCCTTCACTACTTCACACCAAAAAGCGTTTTAGATACTCAGTATGATTTGGGTAGTGATATTATGATGATTTTAGATGATTTAGTAGCGCTACCAGCGACAAAAGAACGCATAGAGCTAAGCCTAAAACGCACGATAAAATGGGCCAAAGAGGCTGAAATTTATCATAAAAATCAAAAAGCAAATGGAGTTGGAGTTAATCAAAATCTCTTTGGAATAATACAAGGTGGGACTGACTATAACGCTAGAAAAGAGTGTGCTATGGCCTTGTGCGATATGGATTTTGATGGTCTTGCTATAGGTGGGCTAAGCGTGGGGGAATCAAACGAGCAGATGTATGATACAGTTGAAGGTGTAATGCCATATATCGATCCAAATCGCCCAAGATATCTAATGGGCGTTGGTACCCCAGAGGATTTAGTAGAAAATGTTAGTCGTGGGGTTGATATGTTTGATTGTGTGATGCCTACAAGAAATGCTAGAAATGGGACGCTATTTACTAGCTTTGGTAAGTTAAATATCAAAGCAGCAGCATTTATAAACGATCATGAACCAATAGATAATGAGTGCGGGTGCTACACTTGCAAACGATATAGCCGTGGATATTTAAACCATCTATATAAGGCTAAAGAGCTTACATTTTTTAGATTGGCAAGCTTACATAATCTACACTACTATTTAAATTTAATGAAAGAGATGAGAGAGGCTATCTTGGCTGATAAGTTTATAGAGTTTAAGATGGAATTTTATGCTAAAAGGGCTTTAACTAAATAGCTAAAGACTATAATTAGAGTATCACTAAAAATTTTAATACTTTTTATAGCTTTTAAAAACTTAATAAAATAGATTTAAATTTAATAGTTTTAAATTTAAATCTATGCAATGTAAGATATACAAAATGCGGTATTTTATATAATCTTATAAATTTTTTAAAATATTTTTATCAATTTGCTCAAATCCTTGATCAAAAAATCCACTATCAGGCTGAGCATAAAACTCATAATCAAAAATCTTAGTTCTTAAGCTATGTAGATATAGTCTTTTTGAGCTACTTTTGGCATATTTTTCATCTCCGACAATGCCAAATCCACTACTTGCTAAATGCACTCTAATCTGATGAGTTCTACCAGTTTCTATATCTATTTTTAGTAGTGATTTTTTACCTTCGACTGCTACTGGAGTGATATGCGTGATAGCTGTTTTGCCACTTTTTAGATCGATTTTGCTAAAGGCTCCAGATTTTGTTTTTATAGTTGTTAGTGGCTGGTTTATAGTAAAGCTTTCACAAACTATACCTTTAACAACTGCAAGATAGGTTTTACCTACCCTATTTTGTGCAAATTCTTTAATAGCACGCTGTTGAAAATCTTCATTTTTATATAGCAAAATCACTCCACTAGTCTCTTTATCTAGACGATTTAAAAGTGGAAATTTAAATATTTCAGCGATCTTTTCACTCGTGATAAAAGGCGGTTTGTTGATTGCTATTATATTTTCATCTTCAAAAATTTTCACTGGTTTGGCTAGTTTTGTTATCTTAAATTTAGCACTCTCTTTTAAAAGTCCTCTAGCAAGCACAAGCCTTTGGCCGCCTACGCTTACTAGTCCAGCGTCTATTAACTCCTTGGCTTCGTTGTTTGAAATGCCCTCTTGAATTGCTAGAAGTTTATAAGCCTTTTGCATATTTATCCTTTTATCTCTTTTATTATCTTATCCATATCGCACATATTTATAATTTTTGTGTTTTTTAAATTTGAATTTATCTTTTGCCACACATTATCATATGAACAAAACTCAATCCCGCTTACTGCTTTATATAAATCTTTTTGATTATGGATATACTCTCCGCTTAAAATTTTGCATTTAAATTGAGCTGCCTCTATAGGATTATGCCCTCCAATGCCCTTTTCAAAACTACCACAAAGCACGACAATATCAGCAATTGCATATAAATTAACCAGCTCCCCAAGAGTATCTACAAGAATAATCTGCGAATTTAACCCCATATTATCACTAAATCTCTCAAAGCTTATATTTTTAATACTATCTTTAATAATATTATAAACGCTATTAAATCTCTCAGGATGACGCGGAACTATAAAAAGCTGGTCATTATCCTTAAGAATTAGATTAGCTAATAGATTTTTCTCTTCATTTTCATGTGAACTAGCTATTATTATCACTCTTTTATCTGGTTTTTTATATTGCTTTGATGGCTTTGGTAGATTGGCTGATTTGATATTTCCTACGACTTTGATATTTTTAGCCCCTAGGTTTATTAAACGATCTTTATCTGTCTGGCTTTGTGCTAAAACTAAATCAACATATTTAAAAAGCCATTTATAATAAAATTTAAATCTTAAATAATTTTTATAACTTTTATCACTAATTCTAGCATTTAAAAGTATAGTTTTAGAGCCGTTTGATTTAGCTACTCTAAATAAATTTAGCCATAATTCTGCTTCAAAAACTATTAAAACATCTGATCTGCTTAACCAAAAAGGCAAAAAGCACTCAAATGGTAAAAACCTACAATCTGCATATCCCTTAGCCTTATCAAATCCAGTTTGGGTAATTACACTTACTCTACAATCTTTTAACTCTTTTACTAAAGGCTCAATAGCACAAGCCTCACCAAAGCTACAAGCATGAAAATGGTATTTAGCAAATTTAGGCTTTGGATTGCGATATAAGAAAAATCTAGCCCTAAGGCTACGGACAAACTTTTGCTTAAAACTTAAAAGCCATAAAAACGGCGAGCAAATTCCGAGCAAAAGTGCCGTAAATAGAGTATAAATCACTCCTCAATAGTCTCTTTATATAAGATTCTACCACAATGTGGACAAGTTGTGATATCTTCACTTTTAATAATATTAGCATATGTTTTATCATTAATTTTCATAAAGCAACCATAACACGCCTGCTTTCTAACTGGTACAACTGCTGTATTTTTTGCCCATTTACGAATTTTTTCATAAAATGTAAGTACTTTTTGATTCATATCAGCTAGTAATTTCTCTTTTTGATCATAAATCTTGCTTCTTTCATTTTCAATAGCTTTTAACTCATCAGCTACTTCGCTATTTAAGCTATCTAATGCACTTTGAGCATTAGATTTTTTCTGTTCTAGTTCAGTTTTTAACTCATTTTTACTATCTATTATTCTCTCAAGTCTGCCAATCTCTTCATTAGCTGCTTCAAGTTGATCTTTAGCTAGGTCTTCTTCTAAATTTAGAGCTTTTATCTCTTTTTCGCTTTTGACAGCTGAAGATTTTTTGCTAATATCTTTGATTTTGGCATTAAATTCATTAATATGAGAATTTGTATTAGCAATTTGTGCCTTTAACTCTGATATTTCTGTATCAACTTTTTCTATATTTTCATCTATAGTTGTTATTTCATCTTTTTTAAGTTGTAAATTTCTATTAATACTCTCAATTCTTGGTGCGTAATTATCTATTTTTTGGTCGATTTGTGATAAATTCACAAGTTGTTGTAAATACTTATTCATTGATTTCCTTTGGTTATCTATATTCAAATGGGTTTATTGAATTTGTGATTGTAGCAAAAACTTTAAACTTTTGCAAGTTTAGCGCCAAAGACTCCCCAAAATACCGCTCACTTTCAAAATGATTAATATCAATCAAACTAAGTGAATTTTCATAAGATTGAAGTGCTGTATGATATTTAAAATCTCCGCTTAAAAAACAATCGGCTTTAAAACTACCAATTAGCTCACTTCCACTTCCAGTACAAATGGCTGCTGTTTTGATAAAATCACATCCTTTAACTACTCTTATAGTAGTTAAATTTAATTTGGATTTTATATCAGTTACAAACTCTTCAAAGCTCTTATTTACCTCAAATTTAAACACAAATTCACTATCTTGTTCATAATTTTTATAGCCTAAAACCTCACTTAATACAAATTTATTCAAAGCCACTTTATCATAATTAGTATGCATAGAGATTAAGCTAATATCCTTTTTAATCATATCTTTGATTAAATTTGCTGGATATTCACTGCTATTAATCCTTTTTAAACCTTTAAAAATTAACGGATGATGTGTTATAAAAAGTGTTCTAGGCTTAGCCTGAGCTATAAGTGAACTATCTAAATCAAGACTTAAAGTAATACTATTAAACTCATCATTCATACTACCTATTATAAGTCCAGAATTATCCCAACTCTCTTGTAAATCAAATGGCGCTATGCTATCAAGCATAGCATAAATTTCAGATATTTTCACCTATTTTAAACTCTCTTTATAAGCTAATGCGCAGCCTTTAGCTAGTTCTCTAATTTTTAAAATATAGTCTTGCCTTTGTGTAACGCTAATTGCTCCACGTGCATCAAGTACATTAAATGTATGCGCTGCAAGCATACAATAATCATATGCTGGAAGTGCTAATCCATGCTCTAAAATCGCCTTACACTCATTAGAGTAAGACTCAAACCATGCAAAGAGTTTAGCAGTATCAGCAATTTCAAAGTTATATTTGCTAAATTCAAATTCACCTTGTTTATGCACATCGCCATATGTTACTACATTGCCATCATGATCATCCCATATGATATCATATACGCTATCTTTATCTTGTAGATACATAGCCAATCTCTCAATTCCATATGTTACTTCAGCGCTTATTAATTCGCACGGAATTCCGCCGACTTGTTGAAAATATGTAAATTGAGTTACTTCCATACCATCTAACCAAACTTCCCAGCCTAGACCCCATGCGCCAAGAGTTGGGCTCTCCCAGTTGTCTTCTACAAATCTTATATCATGCTTTTTAAGATCAAGGCCAAGTCTTTCAAGGCTTTTTAAATATAGCTCTTGAATATTTTTTGGACTTGGTTTCATTATTACTTGAAACTGATAGTAGCTTCCAAGTCTATTTGGATTCTCACCATATCTACCATCTGTTGGACGGCGAGATGGAGCTACATAGGCTACATTCCATGGTTTATCACCTAATGAACGTAAAAATGTTGCTTGGTGATAGGTTCCAGCGCCAGCTGGCATATCGTATGGTTGAACGACAATACAGCCTTGCTCATTCCAGTATTGTTGCAAGGTTAAAATTATCTGACTAAATGTCATGAATTTCCTTTATTATTAAAATTCTCTATGGCCTTATTCCACATCAACTTATATTTACGCTTTAAAAATTCAACCTCTTCTTGAGCATTTTTAAGCTGAGTAGTAAGCGTCTCAACCGTCTTTCTATCCTCATCATATAACTCTTGCATAGAATAAAGCGCTTCTTTTAAAAATTGATTTTCATTTCTAAGCACATCTAATGTTTCATCTTTAGCATCTAGGACTTTTTCGTGTAAATTTAAAATCGTTCCAATTGTCTTTTCGACAAAGCTCTCACCTGGTAAAGTATGTTGCTCGGTACTAGCAACTATCTCACCATTGTGCGCTGGTACAACACTCATTGTGCCTTCGTTAGCCTCTATATATATTACATCATTATCTATTTTTGTATTTAATGCACCACGCTCAATCATACCATCAACAACTTCACGCTTTAGATGTACTAGCTGACAAAACTCATCAATGGCTAGATATGTTTTCATTTAGCACCACCTAATAAAACTTCGATTTTTTTAGAATCCATTTCAAGTGATTTGGCCTGTTTTTCTCTATCTTCTTTTAGTTTTAAAGCCAAATTTTCATCACTTAGAGCTAAAATTTGCATTGCTAAATATGCTGCATTTTTAGCTCCAGCCTTGCCAATTGCTAGAGTTGCTACTGGCATACCAGCTGGCATTTGAACAGTTGAATATAGCGCATCTACGCCATTTACTGCTGAACCTCCCATTGGCACACCAATCACTGGCTTTAGACTATAAGCAGCAACTGCACCGGCTAAATGAGCTGCCATACCCGCTGCACAGATAAATACTGCTGCGCCTCTAGCATCGGCATCTTGGACATATTGATGAGTTCTAGTTGGGCTTCTGTGAGCTGAACTGATAATCATCTCATATTTTACATCAAATTCTTCTAAGATTTTAGCCGTTTCGCTTACAATCTCGTAGTCGCTTTTGCTACCCATTATAATGCTTACAAATTTCATCTACTCTCCTTCTATAATCTCTTTACGCAAAAAGCTAAATTCTGGCAAGTTTGCAGGGAGATTGATCTCGTTTTCATTTCCGCTATGAATTTCATCAAATTCCTTACCTTTAGTACTTATTAGCTTTTTAAATTTAACATAATACTTATTATCATCTTTTTTATAGATGGCACCAAGCTCATTTTCTACACTATCTATCACTGCATTTACAGGAGCAAAAATCTCATACTCATGCTTTGTATCAATTTTAAATTTAGTCTTAAAACTTTTACCATCTAGACTAATAGCATGAACTTGATGCGTACCCTCTTCTATACTAGTAGTATGGTTTTGCGTGTCATCTCTCTCATATGGTTTATGAATAAGATAACCATCGCTAAATCCACGATTTTTAAGTGTATTTAACTCTGCAGCATAAATTTCTGGATTAAATTTACCAGCAATTGCATCATCAATAGCCATTCTATAAGCCTTGGTAGCGCAAGCTGCGTAGTATTCGCTTTTTGTTCGACCTTCAATTTTTAGGCTATCTACAGCGCCGGTTTGAAGAATTCGCTCTATATGCTTACTTAAATTTAGATCTTTGGAATTCATTATATGCGTACCATGCTCATCCTCTTCTAAACGAAATAAAGCTCCATTTTCAGGACTTTTAGCATATAATTCATAGTTAAATCTACAATCATTAGCACAACTTCCACGATTACTTAATCTACCGCTTTGTACTGCTGAGACTAGACATCTACCTGAATATGCAAAACACATCGAGCCATGACAAAATATCTCTAATTCTAGGCTTGGAATCATCTCTTTAATTAATACAGCATCTTTTAAGCTCATCTCACGAGCTGCTACTATTCTACTAGCACCCATATCATGGTAAATTTGAGCATCTAGATAATTCATTACATTTGCTTGAGTAGATAGATGTATCTCTATATTTGGAGCGATCTCTTTAGCAAGTTTCATAACCCCAGGCGTAGCGATTATAAAGGCATCAACGCCAAATTTGCTAATTGTTTTGATATGTTTTTTAAGGTTATCAAGCTGAGTATTATATGGAAAACCATTTACCGTAGCATAAAATTTAGCACCATTTTCGTGTGCTAATCTCACGCCCTCTTCAAAACTCTCAAGATCAAATTCCTTTGCACTTCTTTGACGCAAAGAGAAATTACCCACACTTGCATACACAGCATCTGCGCCATAAGCTAGAGCAATTTGAAGTTTGGTTAAATTTCCAGCTGGGCTTAAAAGTTCTGGCTTTTTCACTTTTTACCCAATGAGTTGATTAAAGCTTCTATATCAGCATTACTTACAACATCTTCAGTTGTTGTATCGCCCTCAATATGCATAGCTGAACCAACACGTTTTTCATCATCAATTTTACCTTCAAATAGGCTATTCATATATTTACTTAGCGCACGCATTACATTGATAACTCTTTCTATTTTTTGGCGGTGGATATCTTGATATTGCATCATATCCATCGTCATCATAATTTCATCTTGTCCCATTTGAACATTGCTTATAATATTATCTATTTTATTGTCTAGATTTTTATTAAGCTCTAAAAGTTCGCTAAATGTTTGAACATTTGGAAATTTTTCATGCAAAATTTCAAAAACCTCTATATTTCTTGCAATGCAAGTTTTAGCATCATTTGATGTGTTTTCTGCATCTAGACAAAATCCACTAATAGTTTCAAGCTTATCAAACATCTCAGTGGCTTTTTTTTCAGAATCCTTTGTAACATCATCTAGTTGATTAACGACTTTATGATCATCTGTCGGTGGTGGTGGTGGCCACGCACTTATTGAACTTACTCTATAATTATCGTGCGTAACGACATGGCCGCTATTTTGAACCACAGCATCAGCATCTTCGGTTAAATCTGGCTCATCAAGACTAGTATCGCTTACATTATCTGTATCTGTATTATCTACACTGCTAGTTAAATCGCTTAAATCTTCAGCCATTAAAGCATCTAATTCTTCTTGTGTCATAAGATCTCCTTAGGAACGTAATTGCGTGATTGTATCTAAATTTAGATAAATTTTGCTTTACATTACAAAAAATCATTTAATATTTCAAAAAATATTTTTAAATTTTGCTAACTTTAAGGAATCATTTTGTATAATTCCGATTCTTAACTTAATTTAGTGCGCTCTTAGCTCAGCTGGATAGAGCATTTGATTGCGGTTCAAAAGGTCAGAGATTCGAATTCTCTAGGGCGCACCACTATTTAATCATTGATTCAATTTAAATTTAATCTTTTATTTTATATAATTCTTCTATTAATTTTGTATTTTTTAAGGATTTTTTCATGATCGTAGATCTACACAATCATACTCCACTATGCAATCACGCAACAGGTACTCCAATAGACTATGCCAAAGCTGCTTTTAATCAAGGGTGTAAATTTTATGGATTTAGCGACCATGCACCAATGAATTTTGACCAAAAATATAGAATGAGCTTTAAGGATATGGATGACTATAAAGAGGCAATTGAGATGCTTAAGGCTGAATTCAAAGGCAAAATGGAGATATTATTTGGTTATGAGGTTGATTATTTACCTGGATTTATAGATGATAGAGTCTTAAATGCTAATGTAGATTATCTAATTGGTTCGGTACATTTTTTAAATGGTTGGGGATTTGATAATCCTGAGTTTATTGGAGAGTATAAAAATAGAGATATTGATCAAATTTATATTGATTATTTTGACGCTATTAAAATGATGGCAAAATTTGGCAAATTTGATATTGTTGGTCATATTGATCTTATCAAGGTATTTAACTATAAGCCAAAAACAGATATAAGAATTATCGCTAAAGATGCTTTAAATGAGATCAAAAAAAGAGGTATGACAGTAGAACTAAATAGTGCTGGTCTTCGCAAGCCAGTAGGCGAAATTTATCCCGGAGATGAGATATTAGAGATGATGGCTCAAATGGGGATTGATATCACTCTTTCAAGCGATGCGCACTCTGTAGAGCAAGTTGGTTTAAATATGGATAAAACTATACAAAAAGCTAAAAAATTTGGCTATAATGAGGTTGCGATATATCAAAATCGTGATAAAAAGATGATAAAAATTTAAAATAGTATGAATTTCAATATAAATTTAAAATTAAAATTGATATTTTATGCTATAATTTCAAAATTTTAATTTTTAAGGAGTTTGCCTATGGGTAGATTTGTTAATAGCGTTGATGAATTTTTTGAATATTGTGATGAAAATGAAGTTAAATTTGTAGATTTTCGCTTTACTGATCTCAAAGGAACATGGCACCATGTATCATATAATATAAAAGCAATTAATAAAGATTCTTTTAATGGGATTCCATTTGATGGTAGCTCGATTGATGCGTGGCAGCCTATACATAAATCAGATATGATGCTTATACCTGATGTTGAGACTGCGTTTTTAGATCCATTTACTGCTGATACAACTATCATTGTGATATGCGATGTTTATGATATTTATAAAAATGATCTATATGAGAAGTGCCCTCGCTCAATTGCTAAAAAGGCTATGCAGCACTTAAAAGAGAGCGGAATCGGTGATGTAGCGTATTTCGGGCCTGAAAATGAGTTTTTTGTCTTTGATAATGTCAGAATTATAGACAAACAAAACTGCGCAATGTATGAAGTAGATACCGAAGAAGGCGAATGGAATGATGCTAAAGACTATAAAGATGGTTATAATAGCGGCCACCGCCCAAGAGCGCAAGGTGGATACTATCCAGTTCAGCCGATTGACTCAATGGTGGATTTAAGAGCTGAGATGGTAAATGTATTGGAGCAAGTTGGTCTTGAAACCTTTGTTGTTCATCATGAAGTCGCTCAAGGCCAAGGCGAAATCGGTGTGAAATTTGGAACATTAGTAGAAGCTGCTGATAATGTGCAAATTTATAAATATATAGTCAAAATGGTAGCTCACTTAAATGGCAAAACGGCTACATTTATGCCAAAACCTCTATATGGCGACAATGGTAGTGGCATGCATGTCCATCAAAGTATATGGAAAGATGGCAAAAATCTATTCTATAAAGCTGGAACATACGCAAATTTAAGCGATATGGCTAGATGGTATATCGGTGGCGTATTAAGACATGCCAGAAGCGTAGCTGCATTTACTAATCCAAGCACAAATAGCTACAAAAGATTAATTCCTGGCTTTGAAGCACCAAGCATTCTTACATACTCTTGCCAAAATAGAAGTGCTAGTTGTAGAATTCCTTATGGATCAGGAGAAAAAAGTGTAAGAGCTGAGTTTAGATTTCCTGATAGCACCGCTTGTCCATATCTAGCATTTGCAGCTATGTTAATGGCAGGACTTGATGGTATCAAAAACAAAATTGAGCCAGTAGGGCCAATGGATGAGGATCTATTTGAGCTAACTCTTGATGAAATTAGAGAGCGTGGAATTGAGCAGCTACCTCATACACTAAGAGGAAGTCTAGAAGCTGTAATCCGTGATAATAAATACTTAAGCGCTATAATGACAGATCACTTTATAGAGACTTATCAACACTATAAATTTGAGACTCAAGTATGGCCATATGAGCAACGCCCTACTCCGTTTGAGTTTAAAACTGTATATTCTTGCTAACATACCACCCTTGGGCAAAGCTCAAGGGTGATTTTATACTATAACTTTAAAATCTGACTACTTTTAAGAAAATTAATTGGAATAGATAATAAATTTCTAAATTGTTTTTTAGTCAAGGTTAATTCTTTTTTACTTTTAAAATTTGATTTTACATTTTTAAACTGAATAAGTATTCTAAAAACAGATTTTGAATACTTGCTTTTAATACCACAAAATTCATGTAGATTAAAATATAAGTATCTACTAAAGCTAAAAATTCTTTAGCTGTTTTATTTACTTCTAATGACGATATTTGTTTATTTCTATAAGCTTTTATCGAAGTAAAAAACATATTAAAGTCCGAAGCAGTAAAACTCTCTGGAAATACTAAAGTCATGTTTATATCATTTGCATATGATAAATCACCTTTTTCAACTTCTATTTTCATTATAAATTCCTTAATAAATTTTTTAATAATATATCTTATTATTAAGAGAATTAAAAAAATTAAAAGCCGTTTAATCAACATTTAAATATTTTTTTAAAGTTTGCAAAATTTATAAAAAAAGAATGTAAAAAATGTAAAACAAAAGCTATTATTTTGATTTTGCTAAAAATACTCTCAAACATCGCTAAAATTAAAGTTTAAGCTATTTTTATTAGATTAAATACTTCTTTACATAATAGCTTATAATATGAGACAACATCAAAACTAAATATTAATATTAGATTATATAAAATCATCCAATAAATTTAAATGATTTTATATAATATCTATCTTAAAAAAATTATTTATTCATCAAATTTAGAAGCGCTTTGAATTTTACTCTTTGTATTTTCTAATGAATGGTTTTCTATAATTGCAATTATCCCTTTTAATAACCCAATCGAAGCATCGATCTCAACCTTTCTAGTAGAAATGCTCTCAATATTTGCCCCTACACTTATGCCCTTAGCTAAGCCATATTTATATAAAAACTCAAACATATCAAGGCTAAGCTTGACTGAGCTCTCTAGTGCATCATCACTATCAAAAATCCTATGTCGTGATAACTCGCTAACTGAAATACCAAGCCACTGCATAAATTCAAAAGTCTTTATATTACCACACGGTGTAAATGTGAATATAATTGGAGTATTTTTGATTCCTAAGGCGGCAAAATCATCTAAAAATTTCTTAGCTGTTTCAATATCATAAACAGCCTGTGTGATAAAAAACTCACAACCCTTAACACGCTTAGATGCCACACGCAAATCTTCATCGTGTTTTTTAGTGTGTCTCTCAGGAATGCATATGCCACCAAGTGTTAGATCGTTAGCGATCTCTTTTTTCATCTTATATGCATCATTTAGACTAAGCTTTGGCGTATCAATAGCCGAACTAGCCCCCACAAATACACTAATTGCATCGCTATGAGTTTGTAAAAACTCTTTAAATTCAGCCTCATTATAGTTGCCTATAGCCTTATAAATTACAGCTTCATATCGATTTTGCAGATAATCTTTAGCATAAATTTCAGGTTTTATCGTACGGACAAATTCAAATGTTCTATTGCTAGAGTTGCGATTACTCTCATCTTGAAGGTCGTATACTACAAGACCATCTATCTTTATACCATCAAGCCTACTAAGTTGTCTAAGTGCTATCTCTTTAGCCTCATCATGACTTAAGCTAATCTTAGGCGGTGTAAGACCATATAGAACAATTCCGGATTTACCTTGCTTTATTTTAGTTTTTAGCATATGACTCCAAATTTACTTAAGAGAGCCAACCGAAGTTAGCTCTATAAATAAATTAACTCATACGAATGATTTTGACTGCTTTTACCATATTTTCTAGGCTTGGTTTTACCTCTGGCCATTTGCGAGTTTTTAGCCCACAATCTGGATTAATCCATAGTTGAGATTTAGGTAAAACTTCTAATAAGGCATTGATCTGTGCAGCAATCTCTTCAACCGTAGGAATTCTAGGACTATGGATGTCATAGACACCTGGCCCTACTTCTTGTTTATAGCCTACAGATTTAAAGATTTTTAGAAGTTCATTACCACTTCTAGCTGTTTCAATGCTAATTACATCGGCATCCATTGCTTCAATAGTTTTGATGATATCATTAAATTCAGAATAGCACATATGTGTGTGAATTTGAGTAAAAGCATTAGCAGCACAAACGCTTAGCTTAAAACAATCAACTGCGAATTTTTCATATGCTGGGATATTTTCTTTACGAAGTGGATATCCCTCTTTAAATGCTGCTTCATCAACTTGGATTATTTTAATACCGGCTTTTTGCAAGTCATCTATCTCATCATATATACAAAGTGCAAGCTCTTTAGCAATTTCACTTCTTGGTTTATCATCTCTTACAAAGCTCCAGTTAAGTATAGTTACAGGGCCTGTTAGCATACCTTTCATTATTTTTGATGTGCGACTTTGAGCATATGTAATCCAATCAACTGTCATAGGTGCTGGGCGGCTTACATCGCCAAATAGAAGTGGTGGCTTAACGCATCTACTACCATAGCTTTGAACCCAACCATTAGCACTAAATGCGTAGCCTTTTAATTGCTCACCAAAGTACTCAACCATATCATTTCTCTCAGGCTCACCATGGACTAATACATCCAATCCGCACTCTTCTTGGAATTTGATACAATCATCAATATATTTTTTAATCTCACTCTCATATGACTCTTTTGTGATTAGAGATTTTTTATATGCGTTGCGGACTTGTCTAAGCTCTGGAGTTTGTGGGAAGCTACCAATTGTTGTAGTTGGAAGATCAGGTAGATTAAAGGCGGCTTTTTGGATTTTAATACGCTCTTCATATGCTGTATCTCTATCAAATTTAGTTAGAGATTTTACTCTATTTTGAACATTTATATCATTGATTAACTCTGAAGTTTTTCTTGAAGCAATTGCCGAGCGATTAGCCTCAATCAATGAGCTACCAATCTCACAAAAATCACCACCATTTACCAATTTTTTAAGAAGTCTAAGCTCTGTAAGCTTTTCAACAGCAAATGCTAACCACTCTTTTATACTTAAATTTTCTTCATATTTTAAAGTATATGGCACATGTAAAAGTGAGCATGAAGTACCAATATATAGGCGTTCATCTGGGATAAATGCTTTGATTTTATTTACAATTTCAGCTTTAGCATCTAGATTGCTTACCCATACATTTCTACCATCTATTAATCCAGCAAAAAGCACTTTATCGCTATTTGATAGTAGTTTTAGAGCCTCTTCTTGACAAGCTGCATGGACAAAATCCAAACCTATAGCCCAAATTTTACTCTTTACTACTTGAGCTACAGCTTCATTTGCATGCTCAAAATATGTCATAAATATGATTTTAACATTATCTGCAACACTTGCAAGCGTGTCATAGATAGGTACAATTTTGCTAGCTAACTCAGCTGCTCTATCTGTTACAAATATTGGTTCATCTATTTGAATAATAATCTCATTATCAAGCTTTGAAAGTTCAGCAATTAGCTTTACATACTCACTACTTAAAGCATCTAAATGATCAAGCGCATTGCTACCATCTGTTGTTTTACTAAGAGCTAAGAATGTTATAGGGCCAATTAAATTTATTTTTGCATTTTCTACACCAGCTTCTTTTGCCTCTTTATATTCAGCAACAATCTTGCTGCTATCTAGATTAAATTTAACATCACGACTAAGTTCAGGAACTATATAATGATAGTTTGTGTTAAACCATTTTGTCATCTCCATAGCTACGCTATTTGCATTCCCTCTAGCCATTGAGAAGTATAAATCATAGCCGCTAAGTCCAGCAAAGCGTGGAGGAATCGCACCAAAAGCTACAATATTATCAAGCATTAAATCATAATATGAAAAATCATTTACGCTAATTAAATCTACTTTTGCGTCTATTTGATAATTCCAATGGCGTTTTTTTAACTCAGTAGCTACTTTTTCTACTTCACCAAAGCTAGTTTTACCAGCCCAAAAACTCTCAAGAGCAAATTTAAGCTCTCTTTGCTCGCCAATTCTTGGAAATCCTGTTACGAAACTTTTTGACATTTTATTATCCTTTTATATATTTTTAAATTTATTTGATCTGGCTGTATGAATGGCACATTTCAAACAAAACAAGTGGCGGTTGAAGTCCATGAAATCTATAAAATTGACTAAAATCACTACAATAGAAATTTTTTAGCTTTAATAGAGTTATACGTGTTTTTCGCTTAAATATACAATTGCAATGCACTGGAAAAGTGACCACAAAAGCCAAATAGGATATAGCATTAACAAATGAAAGCTGTAATCTAGCTAAAAATGTAAATTTATCACTATTTAAAGCTTTAGAAATAGCACGGTAAGCAAGCACACATGGGACAGCTCATAGCCTTTATATCCTTAAAAAATTTAAAATTTGGCGGGAATTTTAGCAAAAATCTTATAAATACTAGCTGAAATAGCCCTGATAAAGCAAGGGCTATTAACTCTCTTTAAATAGTTTTGAGGCTAGAATTTGAACTTTGTCTTGGTCGCTAGATTTTTTCATTGTTTTGAAAATTTTATTTAGATAACCCTCAAAAAACTCTTGATTATTTACTACTTTTTCGCCTTCAGATTTTATTATGCTGTGATACTCCCCATCACTACCTAGCTCAAATGCCAACTCATTATCTTGAACTTGCAAGCGTAGTATTTCACTCAATTTACCTTGAGATACCGGATCAGTAATTGGAGTCATCAACTCTAATCTACGCTCAAGATTTCTTGGCATCCAATCAGCGCTACTTATATAAAATTTAGGATTAGCGTGTTTAAAATAGAATATTCTAGCATGTTCAAGGTATTTACCGATTATCGATCTAACCTTGATATTTTGACTCATTCCAGGCACACCAGGGCGCAAACAGCAAATACCACGTATTATTAAATTTATCTGTACACCAGCGTTGCTAGCTTCATATAGCGCCTTTATTACATCGCTATCTACTAGCGCATTCATCTTAGCTATGATTCTGCCCTCACTACCCATTTTAGCTTCGTTTTTAATCATTGCAATCACACGCTCTTTAATCTGCATTGGCGACATTGACAATCCATTTAAGCGGCGATTTTTACTAAAGCCTGATAAAATATGAAAAAATGTTGTGGTATCTTTTGCTACATCGGCTCTAGAGGTAAAGTAGCTTACATCGGTATAAATCTTAGCACTACTACCATTATAATTACCGGTACCTAAATGAATGTAGAAATTTAGCTTATCACCTACTTGACGAATAACTTGACTAACCTTTGCATGCACCTTAAACCCTGTAATACCATATATTACATGTGCACCAGCATTTTCTAGTGCTTTTGCCCAATGAAGGTTATTTTCCTCATCAAATCTCGCTTTTAATTCAACCATTACAGTAACTTGCTTGCCGTCATTTGCTGCATCTATTAATGCTTGAATTATAGCTGAGTTTTTCTCCACTCTATATAAGGTCATTCTAATTGATATAACCTTTGGATCTTTAGCTGCCTCTCTAATAAACTGCGTAACAGGATCAAAACTCTCATATGGATGAAATAATAACACATCTTCTTTATCAATAGCATCAAACATAGAAATATTTTGCCCAAATGGCGGTAAAGTCTTTGGTGTGTATGGCGGAAGTAGTAAATGAGAAAATTCCTTATCCCCAATAATTTGCCAAAGCGCTCCAAGCGTTAGTGGAATATTATATTCATAAATATCTTTATAAAAGATTTTCATATGTAAATTTAGAAAATCTAAAATCTCAGGATCGCATCCAGAATCTATTTGAAGTCTAACAAATGCCCCTTTTCTACGAAGCTTAAGCCCCTGCTCTAAAATCATCATAAAATCATCGGCTTCTTCTTCTTCAATTACCATATCAGCATTTCTAGTAACCCTAAACGCACAGCTACTAAGCAATCTATAACCCGGAAATATCTCTTCAGCGTGCCTATGAACTATACTCTCAATTGGCACATAAATTCCATCACCAGCATAATAAAATCTAGGTAAAACTCTACTAATTCTAATCATACCAAACTTAATAATCTCAGGGTGAGCATCATCACAAAGTTTAACTGCTAAAGCAAAGCTAAGGTTATTAAGATGCGGAAATGGATGTGTAGGATCAACAGCAATTGGCACAATAACAGGTAAAATATTGGAGAAAAAATATTCATCTGCTCTAGATTTTACCTCGTCACTTAACTCTTCATAATTTTGGATAAATAATCCATGTCCTGCAAGCTTGCTAACTGTATCTTTATAGTAATTTTCTATTATCTCTTGTTCATCTTTTAGGTATTTTCTAATCTCTCTTAACTGATCTAGTGGAGTCATCTCATCGCTACCGCTTACTACGATACCAGCAGCAAATAACTGTTTAAGTCCTGCGATTCTGATCATATAAAATTCATCCAAATTTGTACAGTAAATCGCTATAAATTTAAGTTTTTCAAGTAGTGGAAGATCCTTGCTACATTGTGCTAAAACTCTAGAATTAAACCTAAGCCAAGATAATTCACGATTTATAAATTGATCCTTATTTTCCATATTTTACCTTTTTTGCTATTTTTTGCTACCAAATTCACGCAAGAATCTAGCCTGTGTTTTAAACCACTCTTTAAGCTCCATAAGTGGATATCCGCCATACTCTTTATAGCCTTCAATACTCTTTGATACAGCGCCACGCCCAGCAATCTTAGCAAAATCACCTATGCTTAGATGCCCTGCGGTTCCGCTTTGACCGCCCATTATTACATTGCGACCAAGCTTTGTGCTACCTGCTAAACCAACTTGAGAGACCAAGATACTGCCATAGCCGATTTCGCAATTGTGGCCTATTTGGACTAGATTATCAATTTTTGAGTATTTACGCACAATTGTCGGCTCAAAAACTCCCCTATCTATCGTGGTACAAGCGCCAATTTCTACGCAATCTTCTAAGATTACCCATCCATTGTGATATATCTTAATGTGTTCGCCAGTTTTGGTATGTGCGTAGCCAAAACCATCGCTACCGATGACTGAATTTGCGTTAATTATACACTCATTACCTATTACGCTATCAGCGTAGATTGTAACATTTGGGTGGATTATACAATCATTGCCGATTGTTACATTATCACCTATATATACTCCGGGCATTATTAGGCTATTTTTGCCGATAGTTACGCCACTTCCTATATAGGCATTTGGCATTATAGTTACGCTCTCATCTATATTTGATGGTTTGAATTCTCTAATCAATGGCTTTGAGAAGTACTTTGATAAGATGGCAAAAGCAAGATGGGGATTTTCTACCACAACCGCCCTACTCTTTACCATATCCACCATATCTTTACTCACTAGCACGGCACCAGCCTTACAATCAGCTAGATATTTTGTATTTTTAGGTGAATCGCAATAGCTCATTTGAGCCCTTTGAGCTAACGCTAAGGAGCTAAGAGAGACAATCTCGATATCATCACCGCTAAATTCTAATCCCAAAATAGAGTAAATTTGACTTAATTTCATCATACTTCCATCATTACTGAGCCGCTTCGGACTATTTGTATTGGGTTATATTTTTTCATAACTTTAATAAAACAATCAATTCTAGCAGAGTTATCACAGCCCATTACTATTATGTATTGTTCATTTGCGTTAGCTACTATAGCGTTATATGATTTTAGTATCGCATCAAGTCCGCTAAAATCCTCATTTAGCGAAATTTTGATAAGTGCCATCTCTTTTTCTACATATTCGCCACTATCATCTATAACTTTATAAGTTGGTATGAGTTTGTGAAGTTGCTTAACAATCTGCTCAAATACCCTAGCATCGCCACTTGTAGTGATCGTAACTCTAGAAAATTCACTCTCTGGCACAGGAGCCACGGTCAAAGAGTCTATATTGTACCCACGCCCTGAAAATAGCCCAACTATACGGCTTAAAACCCCGTGTTCATTTAATACAATTGCAGAAATAACCCTTCTCATTCTCACTCCAATATCATATTATAAATAGCCGCACCGGCTGGCACCATAGGCAAGACATTTTCAAATCTATCTATTTTAACCTCAATCACACTCACACACTCACACTCTAAAGCGGCATTTAAAGCAGATTCAAATTCGCTCTTTGTAGTAGCTACAAATCCCTTACCACCAAAGCCTTCGCAAATTTTGACAAAATCAGGCTGAATGCTAAGATCGGTATTAGAGTATCTCTCATCGTAAAAAAATGTTTGCCACTGACGCACCATACCTAAGAAATTATTATTTAAGATGATATTTATCACTCGTTTTTTATTCGCTACTAAGGTCATTAGCTCTTGGATATTCATCAAAAATCCACCATCACCACTAACAGCAATAACAGGCGCATCACTAGCCCAAGCAGCCCCCATCGCAGCTGGAAGTCCATATCCCATAGTGCCTAAACCACCACTTGTAAGTAGCTGTCTAGGGCGATTAAATGGGAAAAATTGCGCAACCCACATTTGGTGTTGGCCGACATCTGTGGCGATTATGCTCTCTTTTGGCAAAATTTCTCCCATTTTTTCTATCACCCATTGAGGCTTTAAGACTTCATCGCTATCTTTATAATTAAGCGGGTGAAGCTTTTTGTAAATTTCGATCTGATCTCTCCAAGCGCTAAATTCATCGCCATTTAAATTTATCTTCTCATTTAATTCTATCATTACATTTTTCAAATCGCCAACGATAGGATAATCTACTTTGACAATTTTACCAATGCTACTTGGGTCTATATCTATATGTATGATTTTGGCATTTTTGGCAAATTCGCTTAGTTTGCCTGTAACTCTATCATCAAATCTAGCCCCAAGACAGATGATCAGATCAGCCTCGCTTAATGCCATATTTGCAGCATAGCTACCATGCATACCAACCATAGCTAAATTTAAAGGATTAACAGGGGTTAAAACTCCAAGTGCCATTAGCGTCTCTACTGCTGGAATTTGGGTCTTTTGGATAAATTCTCTAATCTCATCACTAGCCCCGCTACTTACAGCGCCACCGCCTATATAAGCTATTGGTTTTTTAGATGCCATAATGACTTCACAGGCCTTTTTAATCTGATTTGGATGGCCTTTTGTGGTTGGCTTATATGTTTTCATCTTTATCTCGCTAGGATACTCAAAATTGCCAATAGCAGCCGTTACATCTTTAGGTATATCTACATGGACTGGGCCTGGGCGGCCACTTCTTGCTATATAAAAAGCTTGCTTTAAGATAAGTGGCAACTCTTCAATACTTTTGACTAAAAAATTATGCTTCACGCAAGGTCTTGATATGCCTACGGCGTCAATCTCTTGAAATGCGTCTGTGCCGATTAATGGTAGGCCAACTTGACCGCTAATTAAAACTAATGGGATGGAATCAGCATACGCCGTAGCTAGACCGGTTATAGCATTTGTAAATCCTGGGCCGCTAGTTACAAATGCCACGCCGACTTCGCCACTAACTCTTGCGTAACCATCGGCTGCATGTAGGGCTGCTTGTTCGTGGCGGGTTAAAATATGGGTGAAATACTCTTGTTTATATGTCTCATCATAGATATTTAATGCTGCGCCACCAGGATAACCAAAAACAACGCTAACACCTTCATGTTTTAGCGCTTCGCTTATCATTTGCGAGCCATTTAGCTTTTTCATATTTTTACCTTTAATTAACTTTGATTTTCAAATTCTTTGATTATAGCATTAAATTTTAATCATAAAGTTTAAAAATATGAATTTTAGTTAAATAAAATTTCTAAATGTATCGAATTTACACAGTTAGCCTATGTTTTTTATAACTTCGTTAGCGTTTTTACAATTTATCTCACCTAAAATTTGGATATCTCTACCCCAAGTTACATTTATATATTTTATATTTGCGTTTTTAGCCGCCATAGAATCCTTATAGCTATCACCAATAAAAATGGCTCGTTTACCAAGGCTATCCATAATCAAATTTAACATATTAGGGGCTGGCTTGCATGGAACTTTATTACTAGCACCTATAATCATCTTAAATTTATCTAGAATTTTAGCATTTTTTAAGATTATCTCTAGACTAGAATTAGGTGCATTAGATGCTACTGCCATAGCATAATTTTTATCCTCGCAATACTCCATAACTGCCATAGCCTCATCATATACTTTAGCATGTAAAAAGTAATTTTTTTGATACTCATCTTCAAAGATTTTCATCATATTATTACTGATTTTATCAACACCATAAAACTCTATCATATAGTTTTTTGCCGGATTGTTGATAACTTCGATAATATAACTATAACTAAGCGGAGTTAAATTTAACCCTAAGCGCATATAATTAATAGTCTCACAAATAGCTTGCGTGCTATTAATTAGCGTTCCATCCATATCAAAAATTATAACTTTACTCATAAACATGACCTTTATGCTTATCTTTTTTATAGCTTTTTGAATTTTTGAGCTTCTCAAGTGAATTAGCAGCCTTTAAAAGCATCGCCTTATCATCTATGGCAATGACTAAATTTACAAATTCACAAAGTGATTTTGCATATGGTTGATCAAGATAAACTGGCTCTATTTTAACTAAAATTTCTGCATTTTTTTCTACTAGCGTGCGAAATTTAATACTATCATAGTCATCACGCTTTAGATTTCTTATAACTAATTTAGCAAATTTTTCAAGCCCACGCAGATATTTAACTCGCTTTACTTTATCATTCATGGTTTTACTATATCTAACCCTTTTTGCGATGCTAGTATCATACCACCAGAGAGATTTATCACATCTTTATAGCCATTTTGAACTAGCAATTCAGAGGCTCTTAGACTACGTACTCCACTTCGACAAATTATAGCAATTTTCTTATTTAGATCGATTTTCTCCTTGATATTTTCTAGAAATTTCTCATTAAATTCACCATTGTTATCAGTTAAATTTACTAAAATAGCACCCTTTAAAACGCCCTGCTTCCACTCATTTGAAGTTCTAATATCGATAATCTGTATACTATTATCACTCATTATACTCTTATTAATATCTACAGAAATATATTTAGCCATCGCCATCGAAGTTGCCAAAAACATCACTATTAACACCTTTATCATTTAATTTGCCTTAAATTTGATTTAGCCTTTGTAGTAACTCATTAGGACTAATTAATCCAGTAATTTGAGATTTTAGCTCACCATTATTATATATTAATAAAACTGGAGGTCCATAAATTTGATACTCTCTCATTAGCTCCTCATTTTCTGGGCTTGATTGGCTTAAATCAATCTTTATTAGTATAAACTCATTAAGCTTCTTAGCCACATCGCTTTGGGTCAAAACATCACTTTCAAGCTCTTTACAATTAACACACCAACTCGCCCAAAAATCTATCAAAATTGGCTTTTGACTAGATTTTATAATCTCTTTTAGCTCTTTTAAATTGGTTACATATTTAAAATTAATATTACTTTTATCTTGCGTAATTAGCAAACTTGATTTTAAATTTGATCCAAATTTACTCACACTAAAATCAATAACTATCACCATACTAATAGCAAAAATTATAAGCATTACTCCTTTTATTGCACGTTGAATTATACTGCTAGCATTTTCAAACGCACCAAAAATCACGGCTAAAATAACACCTAAAACGCCCTGCCCTAGCAACGAAATTTCATCGCCAATTACGGGTGAAATAATCCAAAGTGCCATCGCAAGCATAATAAAGCCAAATATAATCTTAATTTTTACCATCCACTCACCTGGCTTTGGTAAAACCCTACCTCCACCAAGCCCAATAGCCAAAAGTGGAAGCCCCATACCTAAACTCATTACAAATAAAGATAATCCGCCAATAACAATATCCCCGCTATTTGCGATATAAAGTAACGCTCCAGCTAGCGGTGCTGCCACGCATGGTCCTACTATTAAAGCTGATGCTACTCCCATAAAAATAACGCCACCCATTCCGCTAAATTTAGAACTTTTAGTATTTAGGTAAGCTTGTAATGATTTTGGTAATTCTATCTCAAAAAGTCCAAACATTGAAAGTGCTAATACAATAAAAACAATACTAAAACCAATCAGTACTACTGGAGTTTGAAGCATTCCTTGGACACTAGCACCCAAAGAGCTTGCTAATACTCCAGCTATAGCATATGTAACACTCATAGCTAATACATATATAAGGCTGATTATAAAACCACTTTTGGCACTTTTAGCCCCTTTAGCGACAATCAAGCCTGAGAGAATTGGAATCATTGGAAAAATACATGGGGTAAGAGATAGCAAAACGCCGTATATAAAAAATGTTGATATTGCCCAAAAGATGGAATTGTTTGCTAAATTTATAGCTATTTGTGACTGCTCATTTTGAGTTTTTTGATTAGACAAATTTTGGCCTGATGCTATATCTTTAGATAAGCTAACTAATTCTTCATCATTTCTAGTAGCTAAATTTGTTTTGTTTGTAGAGTCTACTAGATATCTACTAGATATAACGCTACCACTTGAGTCAAATTCAACTCCAAAGCCATCCTTTAATGGCTGATAACAAAAGCCACTATCGCTGCAACCTTGGTAATAGATATCAAGATTAAAGCTATTTTTACCCAATACAATTCCTGCTGGGATAAAAATCTCTAAATCCCTATAAATATCATAGCTCTCATATTTTATCGCCTTAGGAATATTTAAAAGTCTTGTGATATCGTTATTATCTAGCATTATCTTGATTTTATCTTGATATAAATATACACCATCTGCAATATCAAATTTAGCTATTATACCACTTTGATTATCTCCGCTAATATTAAGCTTAAAAGCATCTTTGGGATCTAGTACACTACCAAAACACAAAATCCCAAAGAATAAAAAAATATATAAGAGTTTTTTCATAGATTTAAATTTGCTGGAATAACTCTATAGCATCTAGCTGCTCCCATGGATAACTAGGATCGCCAACCTGCCCTTTAGCTGCTACATCAGCGTATAAAAATGTATCTTTGCTAGGTTTATCTAGGCCAAATTTATCCGTTATCCATTTTGGAGTTAGGGCAAATTTATCATGTACAAACTCAGATAATTTATCATCATCACTATTTATATTTGTACCCATACAATCCACGCTTACGCTAACAGGTTTTGCCACACCTATAGCGTAACTTAGCTGGACTATACACTTTTTAGCAAGACCTGCTGCGACTATATTTTTAGCTATCCATCTAGCAGCATATAGGCCGCTTCTATCTACTTTTGTATAATCCTTACTACTTTGTGCGCCACCACCTATTGGCGAGTATCCACCAAAGCTATCTACTATTAATTTTCTACCTGTTAGACCGCTATCATGAAGTGAGCTATGATTTACATATCTACCTGTTGGATTTATATAGATTATGGTTTTATCTTTATCATAAAGCTCTTTTGGTAGTCCGGCGTCGTCTATTAAGCTTTGGATTAAGGCTCTTACCTCTCCTATTTTTAAGCTTTCAACGCTTGGGGCTGAGACTACTATTGTGTGGATTTTTTCTGGTTTGCAATTTTCAAAATTTGATTTTGTGCCATAGTCTATTGTAACTTGAGTCTTTATATCTACGCCTAATTTATCAGGGTTTTTAAGAGCGTATTCATAGACTTTATCACAAAGCACTCTTGCGTAAGTTATCGCTGCTGGCATTAAATTTTCAGTCTCACTTGAAGCAAATCCAAACATTATACCTTGATCTCCAGCGCCAATTTCACCACTGCTTTGATCTACGCCTTGATTGATATCTGGGCTTTGCTGGTTTAAAAATACATCTACCTCAATATCATCTGGATGGAGACATTGAGCTTTGCTAAAGTGTGGATTACCATTATAACCGATTTTTGCTAAAGCTGATTTTACTATAGATCTGTACTCTTGGTGGCTTAAATTTACACTTGAGTTGACTTCGCCGCCAATTACAATATGCTTTCCAGCGACAAAAACCTCACTAGCTACTCTTGCTTTTGAATCTTGTGAAAGTATCGCATCAACAATGCTATCAGCTATGATATCAGCGCACTTATCTGGATGTCCTGGGCTTACAACTTCACTTGTAAATAGATACATATTTTTCCTTATTATATTTGATTTTTGGGCGCAATTCTAACATAATTTTGTAAATTATATATTAATTCTATACCCTAAATTAATAGTAGCAATGGTTTGGATATCTTTTTAATAGATTTTAAAAATTTAATAATATAAAATATTAGATTAATCTATATTCAAATAATTAACAATATAAATAATACGACAAATATAAAATAATTTGTAACTTATTGTATTTAGAACAATATAAAATTAAGTTAAAAATTTAGTGTATTTTTTAAAGTTTTGTAAAGCCAAATTTAATTAAATTTCAAATATAATATTAGTTTTTATTAATTAAAAAGGATTTTAATGATTAGACATATTGCTCAGCGATATAAAGATGGGAATTTGATAATTCAAATTTTAGTTGGTATTGTTCTTGGTGGGATTTTAGGATTTATAGCTCATAGTGGTAATTCATTTGCTCTAAATTTAACTGATTTAGCAGCGATCTTAGGCTCTCTTTTTGTAGGTGCGCTAAAAGCTGTGGCGCCTGTTTTAGTATTTGTGTTAGTAAGCGCCTCTATAGTACTTAGAGAATTTGGCCGTACTAATGGAATGAAAAATGTGATAATATTATATCTAATTGGCACATTTTTAGCCTCTTTGGCTGCTGTGTGTGTTAGCTTTATATTTCCTACTACTTTAGTGTTACAAAATACATCTGTAGCTATGAGCACAGCACCTAGTAATATAGCAGTGGTATTAAAAGATTTAGTATATAAGATTGTAGATAATCCACTAAATGCTATTGCAACTGGTAATTATATTGGGATTTTAGCTTGGGCTATTGCAACTGGTTTGGCTCTTAGACATTGTAGCAATGAAACAAAAAAAGTATTTAAAGATATTAGTGAAGCAATTACAAGAATAGTTAAATTTGTAATTCGTCTAGCGCCATTTGGTATTTTTGGTCTTGTAAGCATCAGCGTAGCTCAGACTGGATTTGCCGCACTTGGTGGATATGCAAAGCTTTTATTTGTTCTTGTAGGGACTATGCTATTTGTGGCTTTTGTGATAAATGCTGTTATTGCTTTTATAGTTACTAGAAAAAATCCATATCCACTTATAATGACATGTATAAAAGAGAGTGCTATTACGGCGTTTTTTACCAGAAGTAGTGCTGCAAATATCCCTGTAAATATGAATTTATGTAAAAAATTAGAACTAAATGAAGACCTATACTCTATCTCTATACCTCTTGGAGCTACTATCAATATGGCCGGTGCAGCTGTTACTATAGCTGTGCTTTCTCTTAGTGCAGTTTATACTTTAGGGATTGAAGTTGGATTTTGGAATGCCTTATTACTTAGCATTATAGCAGCAATTGGAGCATGTGGTACTAGCGGTGTAACTGGTGGCTCGCTTATGCTTATTCCATTGGCATGTTCATTATTTGGAATTAGCAATGATATAGCTATGCAGGTTGTAGCTATAGGATTTATTATTGGAGTGATTCAAGATTCAGTAGAGACTGCATTAAATAGCTCTACAGATGTTTTATTTACTGCTATTGCATCAAATAACACTAAGGGAGTATGATATGATATGGGATCTATCTAAATTTTTTACTAGTAGCGATGAGCTAGATATATTTTGTTTAAATTTACAAAAAAATGCCAATGAGTTTAATTCTAAATTTAATAAAAATCTAAACTCATTAAAGCCTAATGAATTTAAAACTGCAATAAGTGAATATGAGCAAATTTTAGCTGATATTGGCAAGATAATGAGCTATGCGTATTTAAAATTTGCCAAAGATACAAGCCAAGGGGCGTTTTTGGCTAAATATGAAGAGATTTGTACTAAGATTGAAGAGCAAATTCTATTTTTTGAGATTGAATTTAATGAGCTTGATAAAGATAGACAATCTAGCTTTATAGCCATAAATCCTAAATTTAGCTACTACTTAGAAAATCTAGCTAAAAATAAAGCTCATCAGTTGAGTTTTTTAGAAGAGAGAATTTTACTAAGAACTGCAAATACTGGTGCTAGTGCATTTAGCAGATTGTTTGATGAGAGTATGGCTAGAGCTAGATTTGAGTTTCGTGGGCAAAGCTTAAAAGAAGAGGAGATTTTATCTAAGCTTAGTAGCGATGATAGAAGCGTTAGAAAAGATGCTGCATACTCACTAAGCAAAGGTTTAGAGCCGATGCAACACCTACTAACATACATATATAATATGATAAAAACAGATCTAAAAAATAGCTGTGAGTTACGCGGATATGAGCTAGGTGAATCAAGTAGACACCTAAGCAATCAAATAGAAAAAGCTAGCGTAGATGCGCTAATAAAAGCTAGTGAAAATAGCTTTGATCTAGTGGCTAAATTTTATAATAAAAAGCGTCAAATATTAGGTTATGATAAACTATATGATTATGATAGATACGCACCTCTTGGTGGCGATGAACAGATAAGTTATGAAGAGGCTAAAGAGATTGTAATTGATGCTTTTAATAGTTTTAATCCACTTTTTGGCACTTTGGCCAAGAGAGCTTTTAATGAGAATTGGTGCGATGTATATCCAGATAAAAATAAACAAGCTGGAGCATTTTCTCACTCTGCTAGTAGCGATGTGCATCCATTTGTACTTTTAAATTTCACAGGTAGAAGGCGTGATCTTTTTACTTTAGCACATGAACTAGGCCATAGCATACATCAATATCTTAGCTATGAAGTAGGCTATCTTAACTCACATACTCCGCTTACTACTGCTGAGACAGCTTCAGTATTTTGTGAGATGTTGGTTTTTGAATATATTAAAAACACTCTACCAAAAGAGCAAAAAACTGCCCTACTAGCTGGCAAAATAGAAGATATTTTTGCTACACTTTATAGACAGATTAATTTTACTACATTTGAAAGACGAGTTCATGCTTATGATGGCGAAATAAGTAGCGATGAGCTAAATCAAATTTGGCTAGAAGAGTCTAAAAAGATGTTTGGCGACTCTTTAGAATTAAATGAGTATTATAAAATTTGGTGGAGCTATATACCGCATTTTATCCACTCACCATTTTATTGCTATGCCTACTCATACGCTCAGCTTTTAGTGCTTGCTCTTTTTGGACTATATAAAAGTGGAAAATGTGAAAATTTTATAGAGATATATACTAAGTTTTTATCTCTTGGCGGTAGCAAGAGTCCAAAAGAGCTTGTCGCTATGTTTGGATTTGATATTGATGATGAGAAGTTTTGGAGTGTAGGAATTGCTCAAGTAGCAAATTTAGTAGATGAGTTTATACAAGGAGAGTAGTAGTGCTTGAAGAGTTTTTAAAAGATAGTGAGTTTGCATCTATGATGCATAGAAATGTTTATGATTTATTAAATTTTTTGATAAAAAAAGGGGCTACATTTGATATTTTAGTAAATACTAAATTTGTAAGCTTTAATCCCGAATTGCCCGATGAAATCAAATCTAGTTTTAATCCATCTGTTATTTTATTTAGTCTAGCTGGATATTCGCTAAGCAGTGTTGAAATTATTAAAGATGAGATAAAATTTGAAGCTGGATTTGGGCCAGATAATTTTGCTAGCGTAGTAAACATACCAATTGGTGCTATTATCAGAATTAGTATAGATGAAAATCCTATATTAATAAATTTTGCTACATATAGCCCAAGCGACTCCAAAACAAAACAGGAGCGCTCAAAGCAGATATTTTTAAATAACCCTAAAAATAGAGATATTTTTAAAGGTCAATAGATATTTTACTAACCTTTTCTAGTATGGACTCATTCTCTTTGAGTCCTGCTATAAATACTGGACGAATAATATTAACACCCTCAATTTCTACTGGAAATAAAGTGCCATTGGCAATTGATTTTTTCACCAAAAAATTAGGCAAAAACGCTACATACTCCCTAGATTTATTATTTAGCATTGCGCACCTAGTAGCTATAGCGCCATCAAGAGTATAGACAGTGTGTAGATCATCATAATTTACACCAAATTGCTCAAAATACCCTTTTAAAAATGCCTTCGTTCTATCTGTGATAAAGTTAAATTCACTAAGCTTTGCTGGAGTTATTTTTTGATTTGGGACTTTATTTGAAACTAAGATTATCTCATATTCAAATAGCTTTTTAAATATCAAATGATCATTATATAATCTCTCTTGAGTCATTATAATATCGCATCTTTTATCCATTAAACTTGATACTAGATCATTATTTGTATCGGCTATTTTTACATCTAAATCGCTATTTATAACATTGCAAATTTTATCTAACATAAATGGCAAAATAGCATGAGCTATAAGTAAGTTTGTAGCAATTGAGATTTTAAATTTCTCATCTTTTATTCTATGAGCTTCCTCTTTAAATCTAAACATAGCTCCTTCAAATTTAAGACATAATTTATAAAATCTATCCCCCTCTTTTGTTAAAACAATCCCATTTTTACGCCTAACTAAAAGCGTAGTTTGCAACATTTCTTCAAGCTTTTTAATCTGTAAAGTAACGGCTGGCTGAGAAAGGCCTAAAGTGGCTGAAGCTTTTGAAAAACTTTTTTCTTTAACAATCGTCATAAATGTATATATTTTATTAAAATCTATCAAAACAACCCCTTTAGTAAATTTACTTTTTCAATTTTATTAATTTAATCCTTAAACTAGATTTTAATTTTATATAATGTTTACTTATATTAATATTTAATAATTAATCTGTAACTTTTTGTAACACGTATTATTATTAAGTTAAAATTTGATATAATCTTAGCTTTATTAACAAAAAAGAGTAATTTATGAACAATTTATTAAATTCACTTAATGAAAATCAAAAAATAGCCGCCACCCATATAGATGGCCCAATGCTAATCTTAGCTGGAGCTGGAAGCGGTAAAACAAAAACCATAACTTCGCGTCTAGCCTATTTAATAAGTGAAGTTGGCATAGATCCACTAAACACTCTTACACTTACATTTACTAATAAAGCAGCCACTACTATGAAACAGCGTGCTATGGCTATGCTTGGTAATTATAATACAAATCCATTGCTTTGCACATTTCATAAGTTTGGTCTATTATTTTTAAAATTTCATATAAATGAACTAGATAGAAGCAATAACTTTATAATAATTGATACTGATGATAAAAAAAAGATTATAAAAGAGATAGAGAGCGAAGTCCAAACCGCCATAGTAGCAAATGAGATATCAAAATACAAAAATATGCTTTTAAGTGTTGAAGCTGTTATGGATAGCTCCAAATTAGACGCTCAATACACAAAGACAAATTACGAAAAAATAGCCAAAGCTTATAAATTATATGAAGAGTATTTAAAGAGCAATAACTTAGTTGATTTTGATGATCTTTTGTGCTTGACTTATAATATTTTGGCTAAAAATCCAGATTTGAGCGATCAAATTTCAGATAGATATAAGTATATAATGGTAGATGAGTATCAAGATACAAATGATTTACAATACAAACTACTTCGCCAGCTTTGCTATAATCACCAAAATTTAGTTGTCGTAGGCGATGATGACCAAAGCATATATGGATGGAGAGGTGCGAGGATAGAAAATATCTTGAATTTTAAAGATCAATTTAGTAGCGTCAAACTAATCAAATTAGAGACAAATTACCGCTCTACCCCATCTATACTAAATGCCGCTAATGAGCTAATAGATCACAATAGAACAAGGCTTGGTAAGAGACTAGTGAGTCAATTAGCAGATGAAAATCCTATAGAAATTTTAGAGCATAGTGATGAAAATGCTGAAGCTAAAAACATCGCTACAAAGATAAATAAACTCCTATCAAGTGGTGTATCGGCTAACGAAATTGCTATTTTATATAGAGTTAATGCTCTATCAAGAAGCTTAGAAGATGGATTAAACAAAGCTAGAATTCCATATAAAATGGTAGGCGGAGTCAAATTCTATGAAAGAGCTGAAATCAAAGATATCATAAGCTATTTAAGGCTGATTTTAAATCCAAATGATGACTTCTCTCTAACTCGCATTATCAATCGCCCAAAACGGGGTCTAGGCAAGGTAAGCCTAGCTAAATTAGAGAAATTTGCCTTTGATAGCAAAACTTCTTTATATAATGCGATATATATTGCTGGTGAGGATGTATTGAGCAAGAAATTAAGCCAAACATTAATTGAACTAGCAAACAATATAAAAGAGCTATCAACTCTAGCACCATACGATTTGATAAGTAGATTTGACTCTACATTTGGTATTAAGGCCTATTATGAGAGTCTGCCTGATGGAGCTGAGAGGGTTATAAATATTGATGAATTTTATGCTTTATTGAAAGATCATATATTAAATACTCCTGAATTTGATTTAGAAGAGTTTTTAAATGAGCTTGCGCTTGAGAGCGAACAAGATAGAATTAGCGATGATGCTATATCTATTATGAGTGTGCATGCTAGCAAGGGGCTTGAGTTTGAGCATCTATTTGTAATTGGGCTTGAAGAGGGATTTTTCCCGCTTCTTGGCGATGGAAGCGATATAGAAGAAGAGAGACGCCTAGCGTATGTAGCCATCACTAGGGCTAAAAGGGGCTTAAATTTATCATACTCAAATTCACGGTTTTACAAAGGCCAAAGATCAAGGCTAAATAGATCAAGATTTCTAAGTGAAGCTGGCCTTTGCGAAGGCTCTTTAAAGATAGAGAGCCAAAATGAGTTTAAAAAAGGCGATCTAATCAAGCATAAAATTTTTGGTATCGGACGAGTTGTAGAGGTGGCTAAAATCAAAAATGAATTTAAACTAAAAATAAATTTTGGTGGAAATATCAAAGATATAATGTCATCATTTGTAGAGAAGGTTATATGAATAGGCTATTTGTAGCGTATAAGCCAAAAGGTATGGTATCAAACCACTTTTTAAGCAGACTTAAACGAAAATATGGAGTCAAAAAGGCTGGATTTTCTGGGATTTTAGATCCATTTGCGAGCGGATGCTTGATTGTGGCATTTGGAGCATATACAAGGCTATTTAACTATCTTAAAATTGAGCCTAAGGTATATAGAGCCACGCTCTGGCTAGGGGCTAGTTCAAATAGTGGAGATAATGAAAATATCAACCAAATTCACCTTCCACCTACTCTAGATGAAGCACAGATAAAAAACGCTTTACAAAATCTTCAAGGCAAAATAAACTACATACCACCAAAATTTAGTGCTAAAAAAATTGATGGCAAAAGAGCTTATGAACTAGCTAGGGCTGGGAGTGAATTTGAGTTAAAAGAGTGTCAAATGGAAGTTTTTAGTACTAAATTTATAAGCTATTGCCACCCATTTATCACATTTGATATAGCAGTTTCAGCTGGGTCATATATACGCTCTTATGCACAAATTCTAGCAAAAAATTTAGGATTAATAGGTACATTAAGTGCGCTTGAAAGAATCAGTGAAGGAAAATTTAAATTTCAAAACGAAACTCCACTAAATCCATTAGAATATCTAAATTTAACTAAAAATAGCTATAAAGGCGATATTTTAGATATAGTTTTAGGTAAAAAACTTAAATGTAGTGATTTTGAAACTAGTAGCGATGGGGAGTATCTAATTGAATTAGATGATACTTTTAGCATAATTAAAATAGAAAATCAAGAGGTAAAATACGCAATAAATAGGATGGAAAAATGCTTATATTAACACGAAAAGTTACAGAATCAATCAAAATTGGAGATGATATCGAAATTACAATTTTAGGTATTGGTACACAAAATGTAAAAATAGCAATTCAAGCACCAAAAGATATCTTAATTCTACGCAAAGAGTTAGTAAGAGAGATTGCCGATAATAACACAGTTGCTAGCGAGCCAAAGCAAAATTTGCTAGAAATTCTAGCCAAAAAGATATTTAAATGAGAAGTTTTGCTAAAATTAATATTTTCTTAAAAATTACTGGATTTCGTGGGAACTATCATGAAATAAGCTCTAGATTTATTATCTGTGATTGGTTATATGATGAGGTTGAACTAGTTAAACGAATAAGCGATGGTCTTATTATAGATAATCCATTTAGCGATAATATTATCTTTAAGGCTTATGATGCTTTAGTAGCGCTTGGTTTTAGCAAACAGCTTGAAGAGTTTTTTAAATTCCATCAAGTAAGTCTAATTAAAAATATTCCAGTTGGTGGTGGCTTAGGTGGTGGTAGCAGTAATGCAGCAACCTTTTTACACTTAGTAAATGATACATTAAATTTAAATATTTCACAAAAAAAATTAATGCAAATAGCTCATAAAATTGGTGCTGATGTAGCATTTTTTGTAAGCAAATTTAAAGCTGCAAATGTAAGTGGAATTGGTGAAATTGTAGAAGAATTTGATGATGATATACCAAATTTAGATATTATCACTAGCCCTATTTTTTGCTCTACTCCAAAAGTTTTTAACCAATATAGAGCTAATTTTAATGGATTTGATGAGAATTTAGCTAGAGATTTAAAAAAGCTAAAAAGTAGCGAAATTTTAGTAAATTTTACAAATATACAGTTAAATGATCTTTTAAAGCCATGTCAGCAGATTTATCGTGAGCTAGATATTGCTAACGATGAGTTTTTAAGTGGAAGTGGAAGCACTAAATTTAAAACCAAAAATTTAACATAAAAAAGTAAAATAACCCAAATCAAATTTAAAGGAAAAGTAATGAAAGTACTACTAATAAAAGATGTCAAAGGTCTAGGTAAGGCTGGAGAGGTAAAAGAGGTAAAAGATGGCTATGGCAATAATTTTTTAATAGGCAAAGGATATGCCAAGGCCGCTACAGACGCTGTGCTAAGACAATGGGAAGCAGCCAAAAGAAATGAAGCTCAAATTAAAGAGTATGAGATTAGCCAAAATGAGAAGTTAAAAGATGAGCTAGCTGGGGTCAAAATCACTATAAAAACAAAATTAGGCGCCAATGGAAGCCCATTTGGTAGCATTACCAAAGATGAGATTGCAAAAGCATTAAAAGAGCAAAAAGGCTATGAAATAGAGAAAAAATCCCTAGAGTGTGATAATATCAAATCACTTGGCGAACATGAAATTTCAGTTAAATTAACCCATCAAATTCACGCTAAATTTAAGATTGAAATAGTAGGTGAGTAATGTTTCATGCTACTACTATACTAGCTTATAGAGGCAAAGATGCTGCTGTAATAGGTGGCGATGGTCAAGTAAGCTTTGGTTCTACAATTTTAAAAGGCAATGCTGTTAAGATAAGAAAGCTATATGGCGGGAAAATTTTAGCTGGATTTGCTGGGTCAACCGCTGATGCGTTTAATCTTTTTGATATGTTTGAGAGAATTCTTGATGGAGTCAAGGGTGATTTACTTAAGGCTGTAATTGAATTTAGCAAAGAGTGGAGAAAAGATAAAGTATTAAGAAAATTAGAGGCTATGATGTTAGTACTAAATCGTGATCATATATTTTTACTAAGTGGAACTGGAGATGTAGTAGAACCAGAAGATGGCAAGATAGCAGCCATTGGAAGTGGTGGAAACTACGCACTCTCAGCTGCTAGGGCTTTAGATAAATTTGGATCTCTTAGTAGTGAGGAATTGGTAAAAGAGAGTCTAAAAATAGCCGGAGAGATCTGTATTTATACAAATACAAATATAAAAACTTATACATTAACGGATTAAAATATGAACTTAACACCAAAAGATATAGTAAAATTTCTAGATGATTATGTGATTGGTCAAAATGATGCTAAAAAAGTTATTGCTATCGCACTTCGTAATCGCTATAGGCGTATGCAATTACCAAGCGATATTCAAGATGATATAGTGCCTAAAAATATCTTAATGATAGGCTCAACAGGCGTAGGTAAAACAGAGATTGCTAGGCGTCTTTCAAAGCTTTTTGGCTTACCATTTATAAAGGTTGAAGCTAGTAAATATACAGAAGTTGGTTTTGTAGGTAGAGATGTAGAGTCTATGATAAGAGACTTAGCGATGGCGGCGCTAAATTTAGTCAAGCAAGAGCATAGAGAGAAAAATAGTGATAAAATAGAAGAGTATATAGAAAAGAGAATTCTAGAAAAGCTCCTCCCACCACTACCAAATGGCGCAACTGATGAGAAAAAAGAGCAATACCAAATCAGCTATGAGAAGATGAAACAAAAACTAAAAGATGGCAAACTTGATGACCTTACAATCGAGATTGAAGTAGATCAATCGAGCTTTGAAGCTGGGGCGAATTTGCCACCTGATATGGCAGCTATGCAAGAGAGCTTTATAAAAGTAATTGGAATTACAAACAAAAAAGTCAAAAAAGAGCTAAAAGTAAAAGACGCCAAAGAGAGTCTAAAAAACGAAGCTAGCGAAAAAATATTAGATATGGAAAGCATTAAAGCCGAAGCATTAAGAAGAGCTCAAAATGAAGGAATAATATTTATTGATGAGATAGATAAAGTTGCTGTAAGTAGCTCTGGTTCATCTCGCCAAGACCCTAGCAAAGAAGGCGTTCAAAGAGATCTTTTGCCTATTGTAGAAGGTAGTGATGTATCTACTAAATTTGGAACTATTAAAACTGATCATATACTATTTATAGCTGCTGGAGCATTTCATATCTCAAAGCCAAGCGATCTAATTCCTGAGCTTCAAGGTAGATTTCCACTGCGTGTAAGTCTTGATAGCTTAGATGAAGATGCCCTATATGAAATTCTAACAAAACCTAAAAATTCACTTTTAAATCAATATCAAGCCTTACTTAATGTAGAGGGTGTAGAACTTGAATTTAGTGATGATGCTTTAAGGCAAATTGCTAAACTAACTCAAAGTACCAATCAAAAAGTAGAAGATATCGGAGCTAGAAGACTTCATACTGTTATCGAAAAACTACTTGAGGATATTAGCTTTAATGCTGATGAATATAAAGGCCAGAAATTTAGCATAACAAAAGAGTTAGTTGATGAAAAATTAGGGCAAATTTGCCAAGATGAAGATAGGGCAAAATATATATTATGAGAAGCGGATTTGTAACCTTAATAGGCAGAACAAATGCTGGTAAAAGTAGCCTTTTAAATTATTTGCTTGATCAAAAAATATCAATGGTCTCACATAAGCAAAATGCTACAAGACGAAAAATTTTAGGCATTGTAATGAATGAGCAAGACCAAGCAATCTTTATAGATACCCCAGGTCTTCATGATAGCGCTAAGACATTAAACAAACTAATGGTTCAAAGCGCTATTAAATCTTTAGGTGATGCAGATGCAGTAGTATTTGTAGCTAGTGTTTTTGATAGTTTAGAAAATTACGAAAAGTTCTTAAGCTTAAATACTACTTTACCTCATATAATCGCACTTACAAAGATAGATGAAGCGAGCCAAGATAAGCTATTTCAAAAGTTAAATGAGTATCAAAAATACTCAAATAATTTTCAAGCTATAGTCCCAATAACTATTAAAAAGCAAGCCTATAGAAAGATTTTTTTAGATGCTCTTACCCCCCTGCTTCCAGAGCATCCTCATTACTATGATCCAGAGTTTATCACCACAACAAATGAAAAAGATATTTATAGAGATTTTATATTAGAGGCTATATTTGAGTGTGTTAGTCAAGAGGTGCCATATAGTTCTGATGCGATTGTATCAAAGGTAAAACAAAAGAGCGATATCTTAGAAATCGAGGCTAAAATTATAACAGATAATACCCACCATAAGGCAATTTTAATAGGCAAAAATGGTGCTACTATTAAGCGTATTGGAATTGTGGCTCGCAAAATTATAAGTGAATTTAATAATCAAAAAGTATTTATTAAATTAAATGTAGAGATAGATAAAAACTGGCATACTAATGAAAATAGCATTAAAAAATATTTAGATTTAAAAGGAAATTAAGATGGCTTTTGAGAGAGTTTTGCAAGCTATAGATGATATAAAAAATGGCAAAATGATAGTCATGGTAGATGATGAAGATAGAGAAAATGAGGGTGATATAGTATTTGCTGCAGCCTTTAGTGATGTGCAAAAAGTCAATTTTATGATCACTCACGCTAGAGGTGTTTTATGTACCCCACTTAGTAAAGAGTTAGCTGATAAATTTGATCTATATCCTATGGTTGGAGCAAATACTAGCTCTCATGAGACAGCATTTACTATTAGCATTGATGCTAAAAAGGCGACCACTGGAGTAAGCGCATATGAAAGAGATATGACAATTAAAATGTTAGTAGATAGTGCCACAAAGGCTGATGATTTTGTCCGTCCAGGTCATATATTTCCACTAATTGCTAAAAGTGGTGGCGTGTTAGAGCGAACTGGACATACTGAAGGCAGTATAGATCTATGTAGATTGGCTGGTCTTGCTCCAGTATCTGTAATCTGCGAGATAGTAAATGATGATGGTACGATGGCTAGACGCGATGATTTAGAAAAATTCTGCGATAAATTTAATCTAAATATGGTAAGCATAGCCGAGATTATAGAGTATCGCCTACATCATGAAAAATTAATTAGTGTTGATGAGCTAGGAGAGTCGCAAATAGCTGGTAAAAAAGCAATCAAGTATAGCATAATAGATCACCTTGGAAATAAACATTACGCCTTTATTTTTGGTCAAATAGCTTCTAAAACGAATGTAAAATTTCACAAGATAAAAGATGATATAGAACTTTTAAATTCATATAAATTTAATGAGTTTTTATCTCATATAGAGTTGCTAGATAGTGAAGGCGGAATACTGATATTTTTAGCCGGCAATGAAGATGATAGCGGACTTATTAAAAACTATGGTATAGGAGCGCAGATTTTAAAATACTTCGGTGCTAGCGATATTGAGATTTTAAGTTCGAGCGAATTTAAAGAGTTTGTAGCTATTAGTGGATTTGGGTTAAATATTTTAGGACAAAAATCACAATAAAATCAATTGAAAGTTATAATGTTAGAATATTTATAAGTTTTATAAATATTCTAATCAATTTAAGCTAGATTTTATCAAATTAAACCAGGTAAAATCTTAATAGCTTTATATCTATCCTCATGATAAAAGTTCTTAAAATACACTGGTAAAAAATTTACTAAATGCATCATAAATTTGCTTATTTCTTTTTTCGATATCGCATTTTAACCAATCCTTTTGTGAACTTGCAGATAAATCTCGTGCTTCTATAAAATAAGAATCTTTGTATATCTCTTTCTTTTTATTAAAATACCCATTTCCAGCCTGAATATTTAATTTTTTCTCTAAAAACATTTTATTACCAATTTGTTCTAAATATTCTTGTGCTTCTTTTTCATCCCAGCCATTATAATTTGTATTTTGCCAATTTCTAGGAAAAATATGCTCGATCTCAGCTTTTACTAAACTATAATTTTTATTATCTTTATTCCATTCCATTACTTGATTTTGATTATACATAATAGCATAAAGAGCTAGAATATAGCGAATTTGCTGAGGTCTAGCTTTTTTTGAGAAGTCTATAAAATTTTCTAATGATGGTATTTTTAAATCTGGTAAATTTATACTTGGCTCAAAAATATTTGTTCTTTTATTTTCTCTAATAATATTTACATTTGCTTTCATAAGACCCCAGAATAATCCAGAACTTCCACCTTTTCCATATATAAGCCCCAATGCATTATACGCTACAAGTTGCGGCAAGATTATATCAAAAATATCACTATTTTTATTCTTTTTATACTCATAAAAACACACACTTACAACCATTTGCCATAATCTATTTTGAAAGGCATTTAAAATCGCAAAATATTTTTGAGCTTGTGGATTTAAATAATTATAAGGATTGCACCAAAACTCACCCAATTGTTTAATAAATTCAAAAGTTTCTTCTTTATTTAATAAATCTTCATTTGCAGCAAAATTCGCTTTTTTATTTTTAGAGTTTTCTTTATCTTTTTTAGTCCAAAACTCAAGCACGCCAGGAATAACTGTATCAACCTCACTATACTGCGCTCTAATGATGTGTTCATATTGAGTAAATAAGAAACTAATATCTTCTTTTTTAAGATAGCTTGAGTTTTGAATTTGATTTTCTAAAGCTTTCCACTCTTTTGCAAATTCCATCCTATCTTTATCATTTTTATTAGTAAAAATCAATCCTTTAAAAATATCAGCCGGGCTTAAAGAGACACCTCTATTATTCAATGTATTAAAAATTCTTAAAGCTTTATCACGACCATCGCATTCAATTGGTAAAATTACACAATTTTGCAATAAACATAAACAAAAATTAAACCACTCCGTAGGTTTGTCTTTTGCTAATTCATCAATTTTATTTTGAAATAATATAAAATTTTTCTCATATAAAGATAGTTTTTTACTCTCTTTATCAATAATTAAGTTATCTTTAAAAATATTTTCCAAGCTTTGATTGTCTAAATCTGTAGCCACCTCGCTTTTAAAATGAGCTTCATCAAAATTAATATTTCCAGTCAAAGAGTTTATATCCCAAAGACAAGAAGCCAAATTGTCTTTTAGTTTATCAATACCATTTTGCCCTCTTGCCTTTTCATATAATGCACGAATAAATAAACATAAAGTTGTAGTTCTTTGTTGTCCATCAATAATGTTTTGTTTGCCATTTTCCTTATAAATCACCACAGAACCTAAAAAATATTCCTCATCTTCTTCCTTATTTTCAAAGAAATTATAAACATCTTCCCATAACTGTTCGCACTCATCTTCGCTCCAGACATAATTTCTTTGATACATAGGGATTAAAAATTTATTTTTTGATAGATACTCAAATATACTCTTTCTTTCCGCTCTCATTTCTGCCATTTAATATTCCTTTTATTATTTTTAATTATCTACTTCTTCTTTGGTCTAAATACTTTCATAATATTCTCATCGCACTCAATATAAGCCGCACCAATTAGGTCTAGACAATATGGAATTGCTGGGAAAATAGGTTCCAAACACTCTTTAATTGCTTTTGGTTGACCTGGTAGATTAATTATTAAGCTCTGGTCTTTAATGCCGGCTGTTTGGCGAGATAAAATAGCTGTAGGAACATACTTTAAACTACTACTTCGCATTAATTCACCAAATCCTGGTAGCATTTTCTCACATACAGCTTCAGTTGCTTCAGGTGTTACATCTCTAGGTGCTGGCCCTGTCCCGCCAGTAGTAAATACTATATCACAACCTTGCTCACACATTTGTTCTAGACTATTTACTATTAACTTATAATCATCAGGTATAACCCTATAAATAAACTCTAAATCGCTTATTACCCACTCTTTTAGTATATTTTGAATCGCCACACCGCTCTCATCTGCATAGACTCCAGCACTTGCTCTATCGCTTAGTGTTAATACTCCTATTTTAGCCATTATTTATCCTTTGTATTATCATTATTACATCAGCTCTACTTGCTAATTCATTTTCTAGTAAAAATTTAGCCAAGGCATCTATCTCAGATCTCATCTTATCTATTAGCTCATTTACTTCGCTGCGAATTCGTTCTAAAAGCTCTCTAGTCTCATCATCACTAGGCATAATCCTATCCCCCATTCCATACTCCATTACTAGTTCCCTAGCGATATTTTTAGCTATTTTTATATCATTTTTGGAATTAGTATATAGTTCACCAGTGATTAAATTCATCGCACAAATACCAGCTAAATGAACTTTAATAAGCCCCAAAAGATCACTTTTTGAGCTTAAAAATGTATCGCTAGCACCAAATTTATCATTTAAAAGTGAAATTTGATTAAAATTAATACCGCAAAACTCAGCCATTAGTGCCTTAGCTGATTGATAAATAGCTTGGATTTTCTTTTCGTTTTGACTTAGACTATGAAGATGTTTTTTACCATCAATTACCCTATTTTCCACTGCCTTGAAGTCATCATTATTTATAATCTCTCTGCCATTTCTTAATGCATTTATGGCTGCTTCATTTACTAGTGTTGCAAGTGCTGCTCCGCTAAATCCAGTTGTACTTCTAGCTACAAAACCAATATCTACTGAGTGTCTTTTGCCTTGCAAATATATACTAAGTATATCATTTCTATCGCTAATATCAGGCATTCCTACAAATATACGCCTATCAAATCTTCCACTACGCAATAAAGCTTCGTCCATCATCTCAATCTTATTAGTTGCTGCTATTACAACTACACCGCTACTGCTTAAAAACCCATCCATTTCAGTTAAGAGCTGATTTAGTGTAGCCTCTCTCTCATCGCTTCTATTGCCACCACGAGCTTTGCCTACAGCATCAATCTCATCAATAAAGATTATACTTGGTGCATATGTTTTAGCCATACTAAAAAGCTCTCTGACACGCTTTGCCCCCATTCCAGCATAAATTTGAACAAAATTTGCTCCACTTTGGTAAAAAAATGGCACATTTGCCTCTCCGGCTACTGCTTTGGCTATTAGTGTTTTGCCAACACCTGGAGGGCCTACCATTAGCACGCCTTTTGGCATTTTAATGCCTAAATTTGAATATTTAGTTGGATTTTTTAAAAAATCTACTATCTCAATTAGCTCACTTTTTACATCTTTAATCCCTGCAACATCGTTAAATGAGATATCTGAGACTACTGGAGTTATCTGATTAGATACACCCTCAAGTAGATTGGCTGACTCACTTTTTTCTTGTGGTTTTTTTGCCACCTTAATAAATGGTGTAAATTTAATAACCACAAATACAACTACAGCTAAAAGCATTAAAATCAAAACTACCCAAATCAAGCCACCATCACCACTACTCTCTACTGCGACCCTTTGACCTAACTCGCTTAAGCTTATCATCTCTTTTGGAATTATATAACTTCTATTTAATGCTTTAATTATCACACTATCGCCATCTATTATAGCATTTTGAATAACTCCGGCTTGCAAAAAATTATCATACTCTAATAGGGTAATTTTACTAGGCATTGAGCGAAAAATAGCAATTACAAATAGCAATACTAAAACAATACTAGCTGCGATTATGGCTGATTTTTTATTAAATTTAGGTAGCTTTATTTGGCTAAATTTGAGCATAATTAGATTCCTGCATAATTTCATAATCTGTTATATGTATCCACTCTTTTGCTATATTTTTAGAACTTTTAATTTTGATTTTATTATAATATTGATCCCAACCCTCATAGATATCTCCATTTGATTGCTTCTCTACTAACACATCTAGCGGTCTATCAGCATTGTTTTGTCTAAATTTTAGATTATTTTGTGCTACGATATTTTGAAGCGTTTTTAGCCGCTCTTTAGCAATTTGAGAATCAACATCCATAGGCATTGTGGCTGATTTGGTGCCATTTCGTGGGCTAAAGATAAAGGCATGAATATGCGTTAATGGAAATTTATTAAAATTCTCTATAGCTTCATTCCATATTTGCGGCGTTTCACCTGGATGCCCTACGATAAAATCAGTCCCAAGCGCAAACCCCATTGAGCTTAGCTCACAAAATAGATCTAAATCTCTTAAGGCTCTATTTCTTCTATTCATTATAGTAAGCATCTGTTGACTGGTATGCTGAAGTGCTATATGTAGATGTCTCTCTAACCATGGCTCGTGTACAATTTCTCTAAAACTCTCATCAATCTGACTTGGTTCAATACTTCCAAGACGAATTCGCTTAATTCCATTAATTTTACCCAAATGCGCTACTAATCTGCCAAGACTAGTTCCAACACCTTTGCCGTAGCTACCGATATTTGTACCAGTTAATACTATCTCGCTATAGCCATTACTTGCTAAAATTTTAGCCTCTTTTAATATTATATCCTCATCTATACTTCTACTAAATCCCCTAACACTTGGAATAATACAGTAGCTACAGGCAAAATCGCATCCTTCTTGAATTTTAATAAAAGCTTTGGTGTGATTTTCATAGTTACTTACTATATTTTTATCGATGAAATTTAGATCTCCTAGCTCATAAAACGGCTCACTCTTACCTAACATTTCATCAATTTTACTCTTATTACTAGCACCAAGAACTCCAAAAATAGCTGAACTTTTAAATAATTCATCACCTTTGCTAACTGCTCCACAACCAGTTAAGATTACTTTTTTGCCGCTATTACGCATACTATTTATATAGTTTCTTACTCCGCTATCTGCACCATTTGTAACAGTACATGAATTTACCACTATAATATCAGCGATATTATCATCATTAACTATTTCATAATTTTTTACATAACTTTTTAAAAGCTCAGTATCATAGATATTTGTCCTACATCCAAATGTTTTAAAATATACTCTCAATCTAAATTTTCCTTATCTAATTCTAATTGTTGCTCGATTTTACCAGTATGTCTTCCCATAAATAGCGTCTGAGTCGGATAAGCGATTTTGATATCATTTTCAGCATTTAATGCCTCTATAATCTCAGCACTAATAGTACTACGAAGAGCTAATGTACCATAAGAATTATTCATATACCAAACACTAATATTAATCCCATAAGGCTCAAAAAAGCTAAATATTCTAGGCTCTACATTTGTATTTTTTATATTATACTGATCTCGTAATTTATTCATCTGCTGCTTAGCTATATCAGTATAACCTTTTGAATACTTTCTTGCTATATTTTTGATTATATGCATCGCTTTTTTGTGGTTGCTATCATAACTTAGCATTATATCAATCCCATCCCATACGGTTTTCATACCGCTGTGAGTGTAGTTGGCAATGAGTTCTGTAAATATATAGTTATTTGGTATAAATATAATCCTACCACTTCTGCGATTTACTTTATATGTCGTTAGTGTAATGTCTTCATAAATTGTCATTCTAAGTAAGCTAATATCTATAATATCACCTACATAATCTCCATTTTGATACCTTACACGAATTCTATCGCCCACATGGAATGTCCCGCCAAAGATAATCACACTCCACCCAAGCAAACTCATAAACATATCTTTCATAGCAATTGCCAAACCAGCAGAGGCAAAACCAAGAATCGTAACCATATAGCTAACATTTTCTATATATGCAAAAAGTAAAATAAAAATAATAATAGTAAAGTTTATAACATTTATAAATTTATTTATAGTGTAGAATTTTTGATTATCAATTACATATTTTTTGGCTGTAAATTTAAGTAAAAATCCAATCAAAATCACAATAATAATAGTAAAAAATATAGTTAATGTCTCTTTGATCTGTGAAGTTAGGCTATCAGTAGCACGGCTAATTGTCTCATCTAATCTAGTTTGATATACTCCAAATGTTGTTGTGGCAATCTCTTTGGCGATATTAAATTCACTTAAAGTTCTATTAATCTCAACTAAATTTGCGTAATTTGTTGCTGTTTTATTTAAATCATATAGCTCTTGAAGCAAATTTTGCTTCTTGCTAAGAATATCTACAGCTACTTCAAGCTGAGCTAAGCGACTATAATACTCACTTTTTTGTCCTTTTAATCTCTTAAGATACGAAAATCCTCCAATTATTGCAATTGGATTTGTGATCTTATACTCCTCTTCTACATCTGGCACAGCTAGCATACTTTGAAATGGAGATTTTTCATACTCTTTTAATAACTCAATCTGCTCTTTTAAGCTTGAAACTCTGCTATTTAATTCATCTTTATTTTGTTCAAATTTACCATTTTTTAATTGATTTTGAGCCTGTTCTAACTCCAAAAGAAGATTTTGGTATGTGTTGTAATTGGCATATTTTATCAGCCAGATATTGCCTTTTAGAGTTGCGTCTAATCTATTTATATTCTCATTTAGTATCGAAATTTGACTCTCCTCAGCCATCAAAGAGAGAGCCAAAAATAGCAAAATTTTTATAATTTTACTCATTTAAATAGCCCTAAAATTTCTAATACTCGCTCTTTAGAAATATCACTTTTTATAAGATTTTTGCCAATTCCATTAGGTAGGATGAATTTAATCACGCTATTTTCACTCTTTTTATCTAGACTAAATGCGTTATAAAATGCGTTTTCATCTTTGATTTTATACTTTGTTGGTAGATCAAATTTGATTAATAAATTCTCTATCCTATCAAATTCCTTAACACTCAAAAGCCCTAAATTTAGAGCTAATCTATTTGCCATATTCATCCCTATAGCCACCGCTTCGCCGTGTAAAAGCCCCTTGTAATTTAGCTCGTTTTCTATCACATGAGCAAAGGTATGTCCGTAGTTTAACACTGCTCTAAGCCCCTTTTCACGCTCATCTTGGCTAACTACCATAGCTTTTAACTCAACACATCGTTTGATAATTTTGGTTAAATCATCTTGATTATTTATATCACAACTCTCAAAAAATTCAAAAAACTCTCTATCAAACATAATAGCCATCTTAATCGCCTCAGCGATCCCAGCGGCAAATTCACGCTTAGGCAAACTCTTTAAAAATCTACTCTCACAATAGACCGCCTTAGGTTGATAAAAACTACCGATTAGATTTTTACCAAATTTATTATTTACCCCAGTTTTGCCACCCACACTAGCATCAACTTGAGCCAAAAGAGTAGTAGGGATAGTAATAAAGTCAATCCCACGCTCATAAATACTAGCCGTAAATCCACTCATATCGCTAATCACCCCACCACCAAGAGCAATTATAGTGCTAGAGCGATCCAATCTACTTACAAAAAGCTGTTCTAAAATATCTTCGATTGTAGCTAAATTTTTATACTCTTCTCCATCTGCTATGGTGATTACATACTTTTCATCAGCTTCAACTATTGATAAGATATCATTTAGGTATAATCCACCGACTTTGGAATTTGTGATGATTGCGACTTTGCCTTTGAATTTAAGCTTAGAAAGCTCATCTATATATACTTTGTAGCTATTTTTGTCTAAATTTATATCAATTTGCATATTTTATCCTTTTTTTGATTTTATCCAACTCACCTTTAATTACTCTTTAATTATCCTTGAATTGCGTATAATTTTTTGCGTTCGCTTGAGCTAGCGATATTTAGCATTTTGCGATATTTAGTTATTGTTCTTCTAACTAGCTTGATATTAAATTCATCTTCAATCTTAGCCAAAATCGCCTCATCACTAAGTGGCTTAGCCCTATTTTCATTTTTAATTAAATTTAATAAAAATTCCTTAATAGCAGCATTTGAAACCTCTTGAGACGCTGCAGCTGCAAAGAAGTTTTTAAGCGGGACGATTCCACGCTTTGAGCTTAGATATTTATTTTGGATAGCACGGCTAATTGTAGATGGATTTCTACCTAAATCCTCAGCAATATCTTTTAATTTCATCGGCTTTATATCGCCACCAAAAAAGTAGTCATATTGATACTCTATTATCATTAAGCCAATCTTGTGAAGTGTGGATTTACGCATCTCTAAAGCATCAATTAGATCTTTTGCTTCTTTTATTTTACTTGAGACGAATTCACTTTTTTCATCTATACCTTCAATATCTATATGAATATTTGGATAAAATTCATCATTTATAGCTACTTCAATCCCGCCATCACTATCATAGACAAATATATCAGGTATTACCAACATCTCATCATCCATATACTCAATTGCTGGAGGATTTTTAAATTTCTTTAGTAAGCTCATAGCAGCTTCATAATTTTTACGCTTTGTAAATTTACTTATATTTTCAAAATTTTGAATAATTTCAACACACAGCTCATAAATCTCATCATCATCGCAAAGCTCATCAAGTTGAAATATAAAACTCTCTTTATAATCTACGGCCCCTACCCCAACAGGCTCTAAATAGGCAAATCTAGCACGAACTCGCTCAACTTCATCTTTACTAAATCCTATAAAAATTCCATCATCCCACTCAAAATAACCCTCACTATTAATACACTCTATGATCAAATTTGCAATCTCTTTGGATTTTTTAGATGGAAATAATCTATCATCAATTTGCCTATATAATTTCTCATAAAGACTCTCTTTATAAACTATACTTGATTCTATCGTATCGCTTATGCTGGTTTTGTATAGGTCGTTATAGAAATTTAACGATCTACTTTTTGGATTTGGCTCAAGCTGTACAAATGGATTTTTCTCGATAAATGGTTCTAAAGTCTCCTTTAACTCATCACTAGAAGCCTGTAAAATAGGCAACCAACTTCGTAAAGTTTGATTTAATTTAGCTTTAGTAGTGAGTTTTTGAGATAGTTTCATTAGTCTAACAATCTAAACTCTTCACCCAGATAATGGGTTCTAACAAGCTGATTATTTGCCACCTCGTTTGCGCTTCCACTAGCTAGTAGCGTTCCACTTTTTATTACATAAGCCCTATCGCAGATTGCTAAAGTTTCACGCACATTATGATCAGTGATTAAGATTCCAATATTTAGCTTTTTTAAATCATTTATAATATTTTGAATATCAGCTACTGCAATTGGGTCAACCCCAGCAAAAGGTTCATCAAGTAGTAAAAATTTAGGCATAATCATCAAACTTCTAGCAATTTCACATCTTCGCCTCTCACCGCCACTTAGACTAAGCCCTTTTCTAGAACGAATCGGCTCTATATTTAGCAAATTTAGCATCTCTTCAACCTTTGCATCGATGCTTTTGCTATCTTTATATACTATTTGTGCTGCTAAAGTTAGATTTTCTTCAACTGTTAAATCCTTAAAAATACTACTTTCTTGAGGCAAATAGCCAATACCTTGCATAGCTCTTTTATGTAATGGATTAGAAGTTATATCTTTACCATCTAGCATAATCTGTCCACTACTAGGCAAGATTAATCCGCAAATCATATAAAATGTCGTAGTTTTACCAGCACCATTTGGCCCTAAAAGTCCTACGACTTCACCGCTTTTAATCTCTAACGAAACACCGTTTATAATATTTGTTTTTTTAATATTTTTCTTTAAATTTAAGACTTCTAATCTATGCATATCTTACCTCATAAACTCTCTCATTGCCACTAACTATAATATCTACAATACATATATCTAACCCATTATTGTTAGCAAATTTAAGCAGCTCATCATCAGCCCATTCAACAATATGTAAACCATCTTCATATAAATTCTCATACAGACCATTTCTTTTAATAGCCTCAAATCCGCCCTGATAAATATCATAATGGTAAATTTGACCATAATCTTGCATTATACTAAAAGTTGGAGAGGTTACAATGGCTGGATTATTCTTATTTATGATAGCTTTACTAAGTGTTGTTTTGCCACTGGCTAGATTACCTCTAAGGGCAATAATTCCACTATTTGGTAACTCATTTATAAGAGCATCTAGCTCATTTAAGCCTAACTTAAATCTCTTTAACATAGCTATTTTGATCACTTTTTGGAATTGATTTGGTTGCTGGAATAGCTAAAACCTCATAGCTAACCTCTTTAGCAATAAATTTAATCGTAATCTTATCGCCAATTTTAACATCTTTGCTAGGTTTTGCTACAATACCATTGATACTCACAACGCCACTTTTACACATATCTTCGCTAATGGCTCTACGCTTAGTAATATTAACTGTATTTAAAAATTTATCTACTCTCATAGACATATTTTAGCTAAATTTGGCTGAATTTTGATTTTAATTTATAAATTTTACGATGGAATATAACATAAAACCCTCTTCAAGTGAAGAGGGAGAAGATTATTTTTTCTTACAAGTTTTGCAGCTAGCAACTGCATCTTTTAAATTTTTACCAACTTTAAATTTAACAACTTTTTTAGCTGGAACTTTAACTTCTTTACCAGTACTTGGAACTTTAGCCGTTCTAGCAGCTCTTTCTGATATACTAAAAGTACCAAAACCAACAAAAGTTACGCTATCGCCTTTTGTTAGCACTTCGCTGATTGTCTCAAGCACACCATCAAGTGCAGCTTCTGCATCTTTTTTAGTTAAGCTGGCTTTAGCAGCTACTAGGCTTACAAATTCTGCTTTTGTCATTGTTAATCCTTATGTGGAAATTTACATTCTAATTCTACACTATTTTACCGCTAAATTCAAGGGTTTAGTCCATTTTTACATAAAAATTAAGCCATTTTGCACAATTTTTTGATATAAATTTAAAACTTCTAAATAAATAACCATAAAATCACTATTTTTTACAATTTTTCAAAATCTCATTAATGATAATTTTTGAGCCATTTTTATCTATTAAATTTAATAGTTTTTGAGAAATTTCTTTTAAATTTGCATTATAAATCATCTCTTTTACACTATCTAAATTTAACTCATCTTGACTTACAATCATTCCAGCACCTTGATCACACAAAAATTTTGCATTATAAAATTGATGATTATTAGCCGCATAAGGAAATGGAATAAAAATCGTAGGTAACCCAGCCGCACAAAGCTCCCAAATAGTACTAGCTCCAGCCCTACTAATACAAAAATCAGCTCTATTCATATAATGTTCAATATCTTTACTAAAAGCGAAAACTTCAGCCTCTATATTTAGTTCTTGATATTTACGTATCATTGCATCATACTCTTTTTGGCCACATTGATGAATAATTTTTATACCATTTTGGGCTAAATTTGGAGCTAAATTTAATGCTAAAGTATTAATAAAATTAGCTCCTTGTGAACCACCTAAAAATAAAATTACTTTAAAATCTTGCCTAATTCTAGCAATTTTAAAAAATCTATCATCTACTGGATAATCAAATTTTGGCTTAAAATATGAGCTAAAAAATCCTTTAGCAAACGGTTTTAACAATAAATTTAATCTACCAATTATTGCATTTTGCTCGTGAATATATAGCCTTTTATTATATATAATCGCTCCAATAGCCGCAGGTGCTGCACTATATCCGCCTACACTAATTATCATTTTAATGCCATGAGTATCAAAAATATGCTTACATTTAAATGCTAAATTTAAAATATTAACTAAAGATAATACCTTGCCAAATCCACGTTTATTTACTACACCACTACTATCTAAAAAATAGCAAGCTTTAAATATATCTGAATCTTCAAACCACATTCTATCTTGCCCACTACTTGAACCAATAAAAATAGCTTTAAGGCCACGCAAATTTAGCTCACGCCCAAGCGCTCTAGCAATAGCCAAATGCCCGCCAGTTCCACCGCCAGTTATCGCTATCATGATAAATCCGCCTTTTTACTAATCATAAGTACCATTCCAATTCCTACACAAAGTGCTAAAATAGAGCTACCACCATAACTTAAAAACGGAACAGCAATCCCTTTAATTGGCGTAATTGATGTAATACCATATGAATTAATCAAAAATGCCATAGTAATAATCGTACCAACACCTAGCCCAAATAGATGATATACTCTATTTTTGTTTCTTGAAGAGATCTTAAGTATTCTAAAAATTACATAAATCATCATCAAAGTAATACAAAAAATACCAATAAATCCAAGTTCTTCAGCAATTCCAGCTAGCACAAAATCTGTGTGAACCTCACTTAAAAATCCAAGCTTAAAAGTCCCATTACCAAGCCCCACACCAAAAAACCCGCCATGATAAATTGCATTTAGAGAGTGGCCTATTTGATATGGCTCTTCTGCTCCACTAACTCTTAAAATATCAGCCATACTAGCAGGTAAAAATGACAATACAAAATCTTGATTTGTTACCCACCAAGACTGAAATCTCCTAATCCTATGCTCTTGGGTTATAATAGCAAAAAACACCAAAATCACCCCAGCCAAACCAAACAAACCAAAAAATCTCTTACTAGTCCCAGCAAATGTCGCCAAAACTATCAAAGTTAGTGCTAAAACCACCACTTGACCTAGATCTTTTTGCAAAATTGCAATCAAAAATACCGCAATAGCAAATAAAATAAAATATGGAAAAAGTAAGACAAACTCATCTTTTAAACGCTTTTTATTGTGATCTAGTTTACGTGTAAAACTCCATGCTAAAAAAAACACAAAACCGATTTTAAAAAATTCAACCGGAGAGAGAGAAATTGGACCAAGCCGTATCCAACGCTTTGCCCCACCAGTAACTGGTACAAGCGATGTGGGTAAAAATTGCATCACAATCATTGCTAAAAATGAACCAAAAAATAGCGTAAAACCAATTACTTCAAATGTTGTAAGCGAACCAATACAACGCTTATCTGGGTCTATTTGTGAGAGCTTCCACATAATAAAAATCCCCACAAATCCAACCACGAACTGCCTAAGGAAAAAGTGATAACTAGAATAATCGTAATAAAGCACAGTAAAAGCTGGCAATGAGAGCGAAAATATCATTCCAATAGCAATTAGCACAATACAAGCATAAAATAGCCTAGAATCTACCTCATACATTTAGCTCTCCTAATCATTTAACTCTTCAGCCACTTTGGCGGCTAATTTGAGCTTATCACTATCAAAATGTGTGTAAATTCTAGATGTGTCTAGACTAGCGTGACCTAGCGCTTCTTGGACTAAGACTAGATCTTTTTGCTTTTTATATAGCATTGTGGCAAATGTGTGCCTAAGCATGTGAGCGCCATTTTTGCCCTTTCTAATGCCAGCTTGAAACAAAATTTGCTCCACTATTCTACTCACATAAGCTTGGGTTAATTTCCCACCATTGCGATTGACAAATATATATCCATCTTGATTTATATAGTTGATAGCTATAGAGTCTAAAAGTGTATCTATGAGATGTTTTTTGACCATCACAACCCTATATTTATTACCCTTACCTCGTATCCTAATGATATACAAATCACCCTCTTGGCTAATATCTTTTCGTTTTAAATTTATAGCTTCGCTCACACGCATTCCAGTAAAAATAATAATCTTTATAATTAATCTATTTCTATGCGTATTGCTCTTAAATTCAGCCGTATCAATAGCCGCTATAAATCTCTTTACTTCATCTTCACCCATAAATTCAGGTAGCTTAGCACCACGCCTTCCGCTAATTCCACCCCAATTTTTAAGCTCAATATCAAATATATGAGATTTGCCATTTTCTTCATTTTGTTTGCTTAAATAGCCAAAGAAATTTATAGCTGCTATTCTATAATTTTTCTTACTCGCATCGCTTAATGAGCCAGTGCAACTAGCTAACACCTCACTGATTAAATCCTCATCAATCTGTGTAATGCTTTCTAATTCATAATAACATAGCGTTTCGTAAATTTTTTTCAGTGGGTTAAAATATGTATTTATCCCTGTTAATCCTGCATTTCTAGCAGCCTTTGCTAAAATATCAAGCTCATCAATATTATCTATATTCTTTGATAGAGCTAAATTGATACTAGCTAGGGCTTTAGGATCTTTTAATTCTTTATTTGATAAAGAATTTAACTTATACTTTACAAATCTACCAAGCCAAAATAGCATAGAGCTTTTGAAATTATCTTTACAATCTAACTTATACTTCATAGCTTGGTTAAATTCTATTAATCAATTTTTCTACCATTTTTACCAGCGATGATAAAACGAAGAGCATTTAGTTTGATAAATCCATTTGCATCTTTTTGGTCATATACACTATCTTCTTCAAAGGTACAATAAGCTTCGTTAAATAGATTATCGCTCTTGCTATCTCTACCAATTATTATAACATTGCCTTTATATAATTCTACTCTTACTACGCCATTTACATGCTTTTGGCTCTCATCGATAGCAGCTTGAAGCATCTTTCTTTCTGGAGAAAACCAATATCCATTATAGATTAATTTAGCATATCTTGGCATTAATTCATCTTTTAAATGCGCTGCCTCTCTATCTAAGGTTATACTCTCAATTGCCCTATGAGCTTTTAGCATTATAGTCCCACCTGGGGTTTCATAGCAGCCACGGCTTTTCATCCCTACATAGCGATTTTCGACTATATCAAGTCTGCCAATACCATGTTTAGCACCAAGTCTATTTAGCTCTTGAAGCATTTGGCTAGGATTTAGCTCTTTGCCATTTAGCGCTACTGGATCGCCATTTTTGTATGTAATTTCTATAATTTCGCTCTCATTTGGAGCATCTTTTGGGCTTGTAGTCCAACGCCACATATCATCTTCAGGTGCGTTATTTGGATTTTCTAAAATCAACCCTTCATAAGATATATGAAGCAAATTCGCATCCATTGAGTATGGAGATTTACCTTTTTTCTTACTAATATCTATACCATGTTTTGCAGCGTAAGCTAGAAGTTTTTCACGACTATCTAGATCCCACTCTCTCCAAGGGGCAATAACTTTGATATTTGGATTTAAAGCATAAGCACCAATCTCAAATCTAACTTGATCATTTCCCTTGCCCGTAGCGCCATGGCTGATACAATCAGCCCCAGTCTTTGCTGCTATCTCTACAAGTCTTTTAGCTATTAATGGTCTAGCAATCGATGTGCCTAAAAGATACTCACCTTCATATATAGCATTTGCCCTAAACATAGGAAATACAAAGTCACGCACAAATTCCTCTTTAAGATCTTCAATAAATATATTTTCAGGTTTTATACCAAGGCTAATCGCTTTGGCTCTTGCTGGCTCTACCTCTTCGCCTTGACCGATATCAGCTGTAAATGTAACAACTTCGCATTTATACTCATCTTGTAGCCACTTTAAAATTATACTAGTATCAAGTCCGCCACTATAGGCCAAAACTACCTTTTTGACATCTTTTGCTTTCATCTTTGCTCCCTTAAATAAAATGGGGTATTGTAGCCAAAATATGCTTAAAATTTGATATTTTATATGATTTGGTTATTTTGAATTTAAGTTATTATGAAGCTTGGTTAAATTTGGAGCTAGAGTTGCTCCAAATTTATAAAATTATTTGAGTATTGTATTCTCTTTGCGGATTAATGAGCCATCTATATCACGCAAAAATTTGCCATTTTCATCACATTTAAATATATCTTTATTGGTAAATGAATCTACAATTTTCCAAAACTCATCATCGCTAAATCCGCTATACTCAAGATATTTTTTAATAGCCTTTTTAGGTGGTTTGCCATCATATTTATTTACTAATCTTACGCCCTCTTCTCTATCTATATAACCCAATCTAATATCGATACACGCATTATCAGTGGCTCTACCAAAGCCATATTTACAGTATTTTAAATAGTCATGTAGATGATTAGAATAGCAATCCAAATTCTCAAAATTTTCATATGTAGTCTCTACTGGGCGATCAGAACAGCTAAAGCCATGCTCTTTGGCAATTCTTAAATTCTCTTTATAATTCCATTTTACATAATATCCTAAGAATACACCAGTTACATTTACCCTTTTTAACTCTTCATCACTTGGATAAGTGTAAAAATATAGATCTTTTTGCGTAAGGCCATCTACACCTATCATATCTTCTATACTACTTCCTAAAAGCCCGCCAAATCTATCTAGCCAAGCCTTATCTAAGATATTATTATCCTTTGATGAAGCTGGGCCACCATACTCTAATTGCGGACTTTCGCCCCAAATTATTAATGGAATTCCAAAACTCACAGCAATGCGTGGCACACAAGAGAATATCCCAAGATGGTTTTGCCACTCATTATCTCCAGTTTTTTTAAAAGCTGCTTTGGCAAGTTTTTTATAGACATTTGGATCTCTTTTTATATGGATGATATCTACACCTATGCTATTTAAATTCTTTAAATTTTTGCGACCTACTTTTGTTGGAATAGTCGGCTCAAAGCATACACAAAGTGGTTTAAGACCCAAATTTAACATTGTTAAAACTTGAAAAGTAGAATCCTTGCCACCACTTACTCCAATCACACAATCATAAATTGGGTGCTTTTTATACTTTTTAACAATCTCTAATAATTCAGCCCTTCTACTTTGCCAATCAATATCACTATTTTTTGCCTCTTGAGATCTACAAGCATCGCAAATTCCATCTTCATCGAAATTTAAATTTGGCTTGGTATCTGGCATGACACATCTTTTACAGAATTTCATTAAAACTCCTAAATTTAAAATTTTTGCCAAATTATACCTTGAATTGAAAAAAAAAAAAAATAAAAAATTAAAATTTATAATCATATATATAGATATATTTAAAAATAAATATAAATATAGTATATAATTTTAATATCCATTTTACCGATAAAAATTAAATAAATTTAATAAAATATAGATATATTATTGATTTACTTGACATTATTAAATTTTTTTGCTACAATTTGCTTATTAATTTGAGTAAAAAGGAGATAAAATGCAAAAAGAAACTTTAGCAACACATTATGGTTATGATACAAAGGTTGGCACAGGTGCTATGTCAGTGCCTATTTATCAAAGCACAGCTTATGATTTTGGTACAGCTGAGACTGCGGCAAATAGATTTGCTCTAAAAGAGCTTGGGCCTATATATTCTCGTCTTACAAACCCAACTCTTGATATATTTGAAGCTCGCATTGCAGCCCTTGAAGATGGGAAAGCAGCTATTAGCACTTCAAGTGGTCAAGCGGCGATATTCTTTGCAATTGCGAATTTAGCTGAAGCTGGCGACAATATAATAGTAGCTAAGAAAATTTATGGTGGTGCCACTACACTTCTAACTCACACTATTAAAAGATTTGGTATAAAAGCTAAAATTTTTGATTCTGATAGTGCTGATGATTTAGAAGCCTTGATAGATGATAAAACAAAAGCTATATTCTTTGAAACTCTATCAAATCCGCAAATAGCTATCGCAAATGTAGAAAAAATCGTTGAAATAGCCAACAAATATGGCGTAGTGACAGTAGCTGATAACACAGTTGCAACTCCAATTTTATTTAACCCAATCAAAAAAGGTGTAGATGTCGTAGTTCATAGTGCTAGCAAATATATCAGCGGACAAGGCATTAGCGTAGCTGGTGCCATCGTAGCTGGCGAACAACTAAACCAAAAATTAGTCGGCAACAAAAGATATGACCACTTCAATCTAGCCGATGAGAGCTATCACGGCCTAGTATATGCTGATTTGGTTGAGGCTTTTGATATATATACTTTGAGAATTCGCCTAAGTCTATTAAGAGATATTGGCGCTACACTTTCAGCATTTAACGCTTGGCAATTAATACAAGGCTTAGAAACTCTAAGTATCAGAGTCAAAGAACACTCTAAAAACGCGCTAAAAGTAGCTGAGTTCTTAGAATCTCATCCAAAGGTAAAATCTGTAAATTACCCAGGCTTAAAAAGCTCAAATTTAAATGCATATGTCAAAGCTAATTTCACAGATGGCCTAGCTAGTGGGCTTTTGAGCTTTGAAGTAGCTGATTATGAAACAGCTAAAAAAGTGCTAGATAGCGTCAAAATCTTTAGCGTAGTAGTAAATATCGGTGATAGCAAATCTATAATCACTCACCCAGCTAGCACAACTCATCAGCAAATTCCAGTTGATGAATTAGCAGCCACTGGCATTAGTCCAGGCTTAATACGATTAAGCATAGGTCTAGAAAACGCTGATGATTTAATAAGCGATCTTCAAGAAGCATTAAAATGAGCCTGCTTACAACCAAAGGTGTGTATGGCTTGATGGCTATTCTTGAGATATCAAAAGGAGATAGAAGCAATCCTATCTCCTTAAAAGATATCTCATTAGCTATAAATGTTTCAAAAAACTATTTAGAACAACTTCTAAATAGTCTTCGCAAAGATGGAATAGTAGGTAGTATTAAAGGAATTAGGGGTGGGTATTATCTTAGCAAACCTATAGATGAGATCACCCTTTATGATCTATTTAACAGCTTAGAAAATGAATTTAATCTAATAAATATAGAGTTAGAAAATAATCTATATAATCTATTTTTCAAAGAGTATAATGATAAGTTAAAAGAGCTTTTTATGCAGCCTTTAAGCAGTATTAAAATAGATCAAGCTCAAGCTGGTAAATATCTGAACTATATAATTTAAGGAATAAAGATGAAAATTGCAAATAGCGTAAGCGAATTAATCGGCAACACTCCGCTTATCAAAATAAATAAATTCGGCGTTGAGGCTAATATTTTAGCTAAATGCGAATTTCTAAATCCTAGCCACTCGGTTAAAGATAGAATCGCTTTAAATATGATTGAGAGCGCAATCGCAACTAATAAAATTGATAAAAGCACTACAATCATAGAACCAACAAGTGGCAACACAGGTGTAGGCCTAGCTATGATAGCAGCTGAGCGTGGGCTTAAAATTATTTTAACAATGCCAAGCTCAATGAGTATTGAGCGCCAAAAATTACTTAAAGCATTTGGTGCTGAGCTAGTATTAACAGATCCAAAATATGGTATGCAAGGCGCTGTAGATGAAGCATTAAGGCTATCAAAAGAGATACCAAATAGCTTTATCCCAAGTCAATTTGATAACCCTGCAAACCCAGAAATGCATAAAAAGACAACCGCACTTGAAATTTGGAATGATACAGATGGTAAAGTCGATATATTAGTCGCTGGATTTGGTACTGGCGGGACGGTAAGCGGTGTTGGTGAGATACTAAAATCTAAAAATCCAAATATCAAAGTAATCGCAGTTGAACCAGCTAAATCACCACTTCTAAGCAAAGGCGAAGCCGGCCCACATATGATCCAAGGTATAGGTGCTAACTTCATACCAAAAAATTTAAATAGAGATGTTATAGATGAGTTTTTAACTGTCTCAAATGAAGATGCTATCGCAACTGCTAAAGCATTAGCTCAAAAAGAAGGATTATTAGTCGGGATATCAAGTGGAGCAAATATATACGCCGCTAGCCAAGTAGCAAAGGCAAATCCAGGCAAAACAATCGTAACAATCTTATGCGATACTGGCGAGAGATATCTATCAACTGTGCTTTATGATTAAAATTTTTTGGAGTGATTTCACTCCAAATCATATAACTGCAAATAACTTTTTAAGACTGCTATTTTCTAATTTTTCACTATCGTAGGCTGAATTTAATTTTTGTAAATCTTTTTTATACCTATCTAGTGTCTCTTCGATACTAGCAAGCGCTGCTGCTTTATCAGATGGATTCATATTTGAAACATCTAATGCCTTTAAAAGCTCGGCTCTTTTGATCTCTAATTGCTTTTCAATTTTCTCATTATTCATAATATTTACAGTATTCATTATACCGTATTTATTTATATTATCTCTAAAAGTATCAACGCTATCTACACTACTACTTTTGCTATCACTTTGTAGCATTTGAGATAATATATCTTTAAATTCAGCATCGCTTTTATAATGCTTTGAAGTGTCATATACTTCATTTTGATTTTTTGATATATTATTTATTTGCATATTTTATCCTTAATAATTATTAGATAAAATAAGCAATTTTTATTCCTTAAGCAGCACTATTTTTACTAAATATTCCAAGTATTTTAGCACTTATTATTTTAAATATACCTCTTTTTTTACTCTTACTTAATAGATACTTAGCAATTTCTGCTCTATTAAACATAATAGCAAAACTATATGGAGTAAGCCCCATTCCATTATTTGCATCGATATTAGCTCCTGCTTCTACAAGTAGCTTAACTATTTCAAGATTCCCTTTAAAGCATACTCCAGCTAGCGGGGTTTGACCTCGATCGTTTCTCTCATCAACATTTGCACCACGCTCTAAAAGCATCTTAGTTGTCTCATATGAGCCATTATAACTAGCTAGCATTAACAAACTATCGCCTTTATGATTTTTAAGATTTACATTTAATCCTGCATTTAGCATTAACTCTAGCTGAGCAAATTCATTATTTCTAGCAAAGTTAAATGCATATCCGCAAAGCTCTTCATAGCGTTTTTCTTCTTCTGGAGTTATCATTTTCTATCCTTATTGTAAATTTAAATTCCATTTTTATGATACTTAAATTTACAATATCTCCCCCAAATATGGGGGATGTTTTATTATTTAGCCAAAGCCGCTTTAACGCCTTTTGCGTATTCTGGGTCTATCTGTTCGAAGTGATTAATCGCTCTTTGGATTATCTCATCTTTGACCCCTTCCATACTCTCAGCGATATTAGAGTATAATCTATCTTTTTCATCAGCCGGAAGTATCTTATATAAAGCTCTTGCATCTGTGTAGTAATCAGCATAATGCTCTCTATGGCTAAATCTTTGCGCTATATCACCAATAGCCAAATCTGGCTCAGCAAATTTAGCACTCTCTACTGGCCCACCAAAGCTATTTGGCTCATAATATGCTGATTTTTCTTGTGCATAGCTACCATTATTCATAGCTCCACCTACATAGTAGTTATTGACTTCAACTATTGGCTTATTAACTTCAAGTTGTTGATAATGCACACCAACTCTATATCTTTGAGCATCTGGATAGCTAAAAATTCTAGCTTGTAGCATTCTATCTGGGCTATATCCGATACCTGGCACTATATTGCTTGGGCTAAATGCTGCTTGCTCTACTTCGTTAAAGTAATTTTCAGGATTTTTATTTAAGGTCATCACACCAACTGGTATTAGCGGATAATCAGCGTGTGGCCAAATTTTGGTTAGGTCAAATGGGTTGAATTTAGCATTATTTGCCTGTTCTTCACTCATAATTTGAATTTTAAAATCCCATTTAGGAAAATCGCCTTTATTAATCGCTTCATATAGATCTCTTTGATGGCTCTCACGGCATTTACCGATAAGCTCAGCAGCTTCTTTGTTTGTTAGGTTTTTGATACCTTGGCGAGTTTTGAAGTGAAATTTAACCCAAAATCTCTCACCTTTATCATTTATAAGACTATAAGTATGAGAGCCAAATCCATGCATATGACGATAACTTGCTGGAATTCCTCTATCGCTCATTAAGATCATAACTTGATGCATTGTCTCAGGATTTAGCGTCCAAAAATCCCACGCAGCGTTTGCCGATCTTAAGTGTGTTCTTGGATCTCTTTTTTGCGAGTGGATAAAATCTGGGAATTTCATACCATCTTTGATAAAAAATGTCGGTGTATTATTACCTACTAAGTCCCAATTGCCCTCTTTAGTATAAAATTTAATTGCAAATCCTCTAACATCTCTTTCTGCATCTGCTGCACCAGCCTCACCAGCAACCGTGCTAAAGCGTAAAAATAATTTAGTTTTTTCACCTTTTTGAAGTACATTTGCTTTAGTATATCTACTAATATCTTCAGTAATCTCTAAAACACCATATGCACCACTACCCTTAGCATGAACTGTTCTTTCTGGGATTCTCTCTCTATTTTGAAAAGCAAGTTTTTCAATCAATTGATAATCTTGAAGTAATACTGGGCCCTTAGCACCTGCTGTGATACTAAACTGATTTGAGCTAATCGGATTTCCGCTAGCTGTATTTAATTGTTTTGCCATATGATTTTCCTTTTTAATAAATTTAATATGTAGCAAAATTATATGGCTTTTTTTAAAATATTTTGTAAATAATAAAAATTATTATTTACAAAATATAAAACTATTTTTGCTGGGGATATTTTATAAATATTGGTTTTAGTGCAATCCTAGTATGATTAAAATTGATATTAAAATTAAATATTAACCCATTTTAATTAATAATTTATTTAAAAGCTATGAAAGAAGCAAAATTTGCCCATTTAAAAAATGTCTCTACGCTGCTAAATCCAGCATTTTTACATAGCTCTTTATTCTCATTTTCACTATATGGTATCAAAACATTTTCTAACGCTTGACGCTTTTGAGCTATCTCAAATTTAGAGTAACCTTGAGCTTCTTTATACTCTTGATATATATTAATCATCTCTAAATCTAGCTTTTTATCATCATATACTAGCTTTTCACTAAATACAAATAAACCATCATATTCCAAACTAGCAAAAATTTTCTTTACAAAATCATCTCTTTTAATAGGTCTAATAAACTGCAATGTATAATTTAAAAGCACTGCATCAGCCTTGCCATAATCATATTCTAAAATATCAGCTTGTATAAGATTAAGCTTTGCACCATATCCATTAGCCCTATTTGTAGCTCTTTGTAACATAGCAGGACTACTATCTAAACCTACAAGTTCAAGATCAGGACGCAATCTATAAAGTTCTAAAAGCGTAGTAGCAGTAGAACATCCAAGATCGACAACCTTAGCACCCTGCTCTAATCTTTTAGATAAAAATAAAACAATAAGCTCTTGAGTCTGTTTATAAAATGGCACTGATCTAGATACCATATCATCAAATACACTAGCTACACTTTCATCAAATTCAAACTGCTTGCTTATTACATTTTTAAAGACCTCATCTCTCACTTATAAACCCCTTCTAAATTTCTTGAGTGCAAGCTTATCTCATCTATGCTCAAATCACAGCTTTTAGCAACATTTTTAGCTATTATTATATCCTTTGAAATTTGCCTTTTTAGATCTTCTAAATTATCAAATTTCATATTATCCCTAATCCACTCAACAAAGCAAACTCTGACAAAATTTGGCCTATAATCGATATTTTTATCTAAAATATGATTTTCAATCGCAAACTCTCCATCGGTACTAAGTCTATTACCGATAAAAGTTATAGAGCTATAAGTGATATCATCTATCTTTGTTCTTGTGGCATAGACGCCATTTTTAGGCACTAGATATGGGGTTATATCTAAATTTAAAGTTGGATATAGATATTTCTTGCCAATTCCTTGACCAGCTATCACCTTGCCAACTACACTATACTCACGCCCCAAAAGCCTATTGGCCCTATATATATCACCATCGCGTAAAAATCTTTTTATAGCTGAACTATGCACTCCAAGCCCATCAAAGCAAAACTCATCTACCACAACCACTTCACCATCAAATAGATGCTTTAAATCGTGCTTATCCCATGCTCTATCTTTGCCAAATTTAAAGTCATATCCAACTACAATTTTTTTTAAATTCACAAAATCTTTTTTAAGCATATCTATAAACTCATCACCCCTAAGCTCAGATATATCATCTAAATCATAGTAAAAACACGGCACACCGCTATACTCTTGGCGTCTATCTCCTGGAGTTAAACAGGCTCTGCCATTGCATATTACAACCAAAGCGCCACCATCGCCAAGCTTTTTAATTAACTCTTTATGTCCTTTGTGAATACCATCAAAACTTCCAATAGCTACAGATTTTACACTACTTTTTGAAATAGTAGAATAGTTCAATATTGCCTTCCTTGCCTTTTATTTTTGATTCACTTTTTTTGATTAACTTCCAACCTAAAGCATTACACTGGATCTCAAAATTTATCATCGCTTTATTTATAGCTTTTTCATCTTTTACTACACCATTTTTGGTGCGTTTAGCATTTATTCCCACCTCAAACTGCGGCTTAAATAATAGTATAATATCATCAAGTGCAAGCCTATCAATATGCATAATAATATTTAACAACGAAATAAAGCTCACATCAGCAGTAATAAGATCAAATTTAAACTCACTTACAAAATCTCTAATATCTCTATTTTCTTGAATTATTACTCTGCTATCATCTCTTAAATTTGCACTAAGTTGCATAGTTCCTACATCAAGAGCTGTAACTTGCTTAATGCCATTTTCTAATAAAATTTGCACAAAGCCTCCTGTGCTTGAGCCAATATCTAAAGCAATTTTATCTTTTAAATTTAGCTTAATCTCGTCTAAAAATCCAGCCAATTTAAGTGCGGCTCTACTAACATAAATTTGAGATTTTATCTCTATGATTTGATCTTTATCAATCTCTTGGCTAGCTTTTTTGATAATTTTTGAATCAGCCAATACTACGCCATTTTCTATAAGTCCAGCTGCTTGATTTCTACTAATATTTAAAGCCTTTGATACAGCTAGATCAGCTCTCATTTTTTAATCTTTCATACTCTATCTCATCTATTATTTTAATACCTAAAGATAGAGCCTTTTGATATTTACTTCCGCTTGACTCTCCACTTAATACAAAATCACTTTTAGATGATACTGACCCGCTAACCTTTGCTCCAAAGCTCTCTAATTCAGCCTTAATCTCATCTCTAGGGCGAGAAAGAGTGCCAGTTATTACTACTGTTTTACCGCTAAATATATTTTGAGTAGTGTTTATTTCATCTATAATTGGAGTTATATACTCTAATAACTCTACTACTTTGATATGATTAACACGCATAAACTCCAAATAGCTAAGCGCCATCGCTTCGCCAAAACCATCTAAATTTAAAAGCTCATCCATACTAAGATCTAGCCATTTGTTAGGATAAACTGTAGCTATCTTTTTAGCTGCTACTTCACCAATATGTTCAATCCCAAGCGAAGTTATAAATCTATGAAGTGGTGGTCTTTGACTTGCTTTTATAGCATTTAGAGTATTTTCAATTTTTTTACTCTTAAAACCGTCTAATTTATCAAAACTAGAACTATCTAATCTATATATATCAATTATACTTGAGATTTTACCATTTTTATAAAGAAGCTCTATAATTGCATCACCAAGACCATCTATATTCATACACTTCTTAGAAGCAAAATATATAATAGAGCTTAAAACTCTAGCCTTGCAACTTAAATTTTGACACTTAATAAACGCCCCTTCATCTAAAAGCTCACTTCCACACTCAGGGCATTTGCATGGACGACTTATCGCTACTTCTTGGCCATCTCTTCTAGCCTTATATACATCAGTAATCTTAGGTATTACATCGCCACTTCTAATCACGCAAACCATATCGCCCTTCATAAGACCTAGACGCTCAATCTCATCGAAGTTATGCAATGTAACATTTCTAACAAAAGCCCCATCAATCTCAACCCCATCAAGAACTCCAACAGGTGTAACTACACCTGTTCTACCAACTTGCAAGGCTACATCTATAAGCTTAGCTGATTTTTGAATAGCTGGAAATTTATAAGCTACCATAAATTTAGGAAATTTTACTGTAAATCCTAATTCATCGCATTTTGCCAAGCTATTAACACGAACTACCATACCATCCATCATTATAGGCTTTTCATCTCTGAAAGATAAAAGCTCATCATAAGCTTGTCTAATCTCATCTATACTATTACAAACCCTAACAAAATCATCCCTTAAAAATCCTAAAGATCTAACAAAATCCATCATATCACTGTGAGTATCAAATTTAAGATCATTTGCACCCACGCCCCATGGGTAAAATTTTAATTTTCTTGATTTTGTTATACTTGAGTCTAATTGTCTTAGGCTACCAGCAGCTGCATTTCTAGGATTAGCTAGTAAATTTTGGCCATCTTTAGCACGATTAGCATTAATCTTTTCAAAATCACTTTTAGTTATAACTACTTCACCTCTAATTTCAATAAGACCGCTATATGGAATCTGTAAAGGCACAGAACTAATAACCCTAGCATTGCTAGTAACATCTTCACCAATGGATCCATCACCCCTTGTGGCTGCGCTTTTTAAAACTCCATTTTCATAGGTTAAATTCAAGCTCGCCCCATCAAATTTAGGCTCTACAAAAAATCTTTGTGAGCGTTTATCCCCGCGCTCTATCCACGCCAAAAGCTCATCATCACTAAAGATATCTTCCATCGACCACATTCTAGCTTTGTGGGCTAGCTTCTCAAACTGCTCTAAAATCTCGCCACCAACTCTATTAGTAGGCGAAAATATCGCTTTTAAATTTGGATTTTGGCTCTCAAACTCAGCCACCTTATGATACAAAGCATCATACTCATCATCACTTGCCATAGGTGTATCATCTGTGTAGTAGGCTCTAGCCCAATCATTTAGCTTATTTACTGCTTCTAAATACTCTTTTTGATTCATACTATCTCTAAATCCTTATATGCATTATGCAATTTTAACATCTGTATATGCTCTTTAGGGTCGTGTGTGCGAATGATACTAGCTCCATTTTCTATCGCTTTTTGATGTAGATACAAACTCCCAGCTAAGCGCTCATCTACGCTACTTGGGCTGTAATAATCTATCATAGATTTTCTACTAGCACCCACTAAAAGCGGATATCCAAAAGACAAAAAATGCTCCAAATGCTTAATCAAAGCCATATTATCACGAGCAGTTTTGCCAAATCCTATACCTATATCAAGATAAATTTGCTTAGCCTTAGACTCTTTAATCTCTTCTAATTTTTGAGCGAAAAACTCACTTATAAGCTCTAAAATATCGCTATCTTTGACATTGATTTGCATAGTTTTAGGATCGCCATTTTTATGCATTAGACAATACTTGGCATTGTATCTACCGGCTAAAAAAGCCAAATTTGGATCTGCGGTTATATCATTAACAAAGCTAAATCCATGATCTAAGGCATACTCCAAACACAATGGATCAAAGCTATCAAGGCTAAACTCCACCCTCTCATAAAGCTTATTAGCATAGATTAGATCTATAACTGGCTTGACTCTTTGAAATTCAGCCTTAGCACCGATATATTCACTCCCTGGCCGTGAGCTTACCATACCGATATCTATATAATCGGCGCCCAAATCAATCACACTCTCAATGCGCAAAATCGTATCATCAATGCCAACTCTACTTGCTGGATTGAAGCTATCATTATTGAAATTTAAAACCGCCATAATCTCGCATTTTGATGGTTTTGTAAATGAATTTGATAGAAATTTAGCCAATTTATCTAGGCCAAAATCTTGAGCTAGCTCCTTTTTGGCTAGAATTTGAATTTGCTTATCATTTGCTATTAAAAGTGCGTTTTCTAACTCTACTCCACCAAAAATTGCGTTATGAGAACTTACCAATTCAGCACCGATACTAAGGGCATCTTGCTTTAAGATATTTACAGCTACAGCCTTTATATCTTTAATTAAAATGAAATTTAAATTTGCCTTTTTTCTCATAATTTTCGCCCCACTTTTATGCGGTGATATAAAGTGGCAAATTTGGTCAAAATCGCTATCTGTATTTAATTTATACGCTCTCATTTTATCCTTTGCATTATTAGTAAAAGTAGCGGTAAAAGCGTGGTTTGAGCTTTGGAATTTAGATCTGTAATTCTATATAATTTATTAAAGTATATATAATCTTCATGGGTAAATTTAACCCCATTTTTGACTGCGTCTATTATTATGGATTTAAGTAAATTTAGAAGTTGAGTTTTGCTTAATTTATCGCTCTTTTCAAGTGCTGTTTGAGTAGATACATACTCATTGATATAACTTAAGCTTAGCTTAGTAAAGTCTATCCCCGTTGGCTCACTTTTGGTTAATTTAACCCTATTTTCTATACTTAATCTAGAGCGAATTGTAGCTAAAAATATATTTTTAGCTGGTGCGACTAAGACAAAGATTATATTTCTTGGTGGCTCTTCAAGGATTTTAAGTAGAGCATTTTGTGACTCAATGCCATATTTATTAGCCATAATTAGCAAAACTTTTGGCTCTTTTTCTGCAATATAGGCTTGAGATATTATCTCTTTGACTCCGTCTATCAATAAACTCTCATATTCAAAAATTTTTAAATATTCAGGTTTTAAAATAGAGACATACTCAGATTTAATACTCTCAAAATCATCACTAATGATAATCTTACTATCTATACTCAAAGCTCAACCTGACCAAATAACACAGCATCAATAGTGCGATCAAATAGCCTAAACATAGATAAAAGCTTAAAATCCAAATTCTCATCTGTAGAGCTAAGATAGAAGCTATTTTCTGCTTGTTCGTCAAATAACCACATATAGCTACTGGTGCGATTTTTGGCTATTGCGCATAGCTTTGAGCTACTTTTACCAATGTAAAAATATACAAATCCATTTGGAAATGCGATACTAAGCATATCATCAAGCAAGCTTATCTCCTCTTTGGAATTTATATCATTTAATCTTGGATATAAAGATTTAAGCGAGATAAATGGCAATATGGGGCGATGAGAGCCTTTGCGATTAATACTGCGTAAAAAATAGCTCTCAAACCACTCTCTATCTTCATCGCATATTACAATAAACGGCGCTCCATCAATCAAATATCTAAGCCTAGATGCAAGTAGTGGCGCCCACTCTAGACGCCTCTCTTCCATCCAGCTTAGCTCCTTGCTTGAACTCCTAATAGCGTCCAAACTCCATTTGATTAGATCCATTACTTCTCTAACTCATAAGCTTTATGAAGTGCTCTAACAGCTAATTCACCATATTTTGCTGCTACTATCATTGAAATTTTAATCTCACTTGTAGAGATCATCTGAATATTAATCCCCTCATTTGCCAACACAGAAAACGCCATAGATGCTATACCGCTATGACTTTTCATACCTACGCCTACTACGCTTACTTTGACTACTTCGCTATCTATCTCAATAGATTTTGCGCTACCATCATCAACAACATTTCTAGCCGCTTCCATCTCATTTTGAGGCACTGTAAAGCCAAGACTTGTAGTGCCATCTTCGTGGCTTGTATTTTGGATAATCATATCTACATTTATATTTTTATCAGCTAATTTTTTAAAGATACTAGCAGCAACTCCTGGCTTATCTATAACCCCTCTCATAGTTACTCTTGCTTGATTTTTATCTAGTGCTATACCGCTTATTAGTGCTTGTTCCATTCCTGATGTATTCATATCCGCTTCTCCTGTTATTAGTGTTCCTTCATTATTGTTAAAACTACTTCTAGTGACCAATTTCACCTTTAATTTTTTAGCTAATTCTACACTTCTATTTTGTAATACCTTCGCCCCCATACTAGCTAGCTCTAGCATCTCATCATAGCTGATTTTATCAAGTTTTCTAGCCTTAGGCTCGATTCTTGGGTCTGTGGTATATACCCCATCTACATCGGTATAAATTTCACACAAATCAGCGTCCAACGCTCCAGCCACAGCCACAGCACTAAGATCGCTCCCGCCACGCCCAAGAGTTGTTATATCTCCATCTTTTGTGACCCCTTGAAATCCAGCTACTACGACTATTGTGCCCTCTTTTAGCGCCTCTTTCATCTTTTTGCCATCTATATCGATAATCCTAGCTTTAGTAAAATCATCATTAGTGATAATCCCAGCCATATCACCGCTAAATGCTACAGCCTTATAACCTTTTGAATTTAATGCTATTGAAAGAAGTGAGCTTGTAACTCTCTCACCAGAGCTAAGTAGCATATCCATATCAGCACTTTGTGGCTGAATTTTAGCAAAATGCTCAGCATATTCTATTAACTGATTAGTTACCCCGCTCATAGCTGAAACCACTACTACTACATCATTTCCAGCATCTTTTGTAGCGATTACTCTCTTAGCTACTTCTTCTATTCTTTCTAAATTTCCAACACTAGTTCCGCCATATTTTTGTACAATTAGCATTATATAAACCCTTCATCTTTAAAATATTTAAGCACCTTAGCATAAGCACCCTTTTTAAAGTGATTAACCTTGCTTAATACATCATTTATAGGCATAAAGCAGTAATCATCAAATTCAGGGTGTTTAGTCGCTAGATCTATTTTTGCATTTGGCTTTAATCTAACCAAAAAATATCTCTGAGTCTGTCCATCATACGGAGCCATCTTTTTAGCTATGCTTTTAGGGAAATCATACTCTAGCCACTTAGGATGCTCACACAAAATTTCTATTTCATTTGTTCCTATCTCCTCTTCAAGCTCTCTAAAAAGAGCCTCCTTAGGTGATTCACCCTCATCAATTCCACCTTGTGGAAACTGCCAAGCACCGCTAATATCGTGCCTTTGGGCGATAAATACCTTACACTCTAAAGGATAAGATGGAGATAAGATAATAGCCGCTACATTTGGGCGATATCTCTTGCCTTTATCCATTTTTTTGTTCCTAAAAATTTGGTAAAATCCTACCTTAAAAGCGTTTAAAGTTTAATAAATCAACTAAATTTAATAAATTATTTGTTAAATTTAGAATAAATTTTAGGACAAAAGTTGCATATTTATATCCATATTCCATTTTGTGAATCAAAATGCCCATATTGTGCTTTTGGCTCTCATAGTGATAAATTTAATATAACTAAAGAGTATTTTAAAGCTCTAGCCAAAGAGATAAAAAGCATAAAATTCAAAGATAAAATCTCTACAATTTTCATAGGTGGTGGCACCCCTAGTAGCGTTGAAGCTGGATTATATGATGAGATTTTTGAGTATTTAGTGCCAAATTTAGATATCAATTGCGAAATCACTAGCGAAGCAAACCCAAACTCAGCGAATTTAAATTGGCTAAAATATATGAGAAAACTCGGTGTAAATCGCCTAAGCCTTGGAGCGCAAAGCTTTAATGAAAATAAGCTTAAATTTCTAGGTAGAATTCACGACTCAAAAAGAGTCTTTAAAGCCATAAAAGATGCTAAAATAGCTGGTTTTACAAATATAAATGTAGATATAATGTATGGCACCAAGCTTGATACAAAAGCCTTGCTATCTAGTGAAATTCAAGCCCTAAAAGAGCTAGAAATTACGCATATTTCAGCTTATAGCTTAATGCTTGAGAGTGAGTTTAGCTCTAAAAAATCATATCAAAAAGATAGCCCAATCTTAGCTAAATATCTTATAAATTCACTTGAAAATATCGGATTTAAGCAGTATGAAATATCAAATTTTGGTCAAATTTGTAACCACAATCTAAGTTATTGGCGTGGCGATGATTACTATGGATTTGGTGCGTATGCTGTGGGGACAACTGGATTTAAAAGATACAAAGGTGCTACTAATCTTAAAAATTATATCGATAATCCCTTTAAAAAATCTATTGAAATTTTAAATGATGAAAACAAAAGAGATGAAAGAGTCTTTTTGGGGCTTAGGAGTTGCGTTGGGATTGATTTATTAGATTTAAGCTTAGAGATGAGACAAAGAGCTAAAATATTAATTGAAGAGAAAAAATTGATATTAGAAAATAAGAGAATCTATAATCCAAATTTTTTATTAGCTGATGAGATATTTTTGTATTTAAGCCAGCCTTAAAGGCCAGCTTATAAATTTACTCTACTTCTGCGTCGATAACATCATCATCTTTTTTCTTATCTTGTGCGTTAGCGCCAGCGGTTTGATTTTGATACATTGCCTCAGCTAGCTTATGGCTTGCTTCGCTTAGGGCTTTTACCTTCGCATCGATCTGCTCTTTTGTGGCGCTCTCATCTTTTAATGTCTCTTTTAAATCATTTAAGGCTGCTTCAATCTTAGCTCTATCTTCGCTTGAAATTTTCTCACCAAGTTCATCAAGAGATTTTTGAGTTTGGTGAGCTAGACTATCAGCTGCGTTTCTAGCTTCAACGGCCTCTTTTCTCTTTCTATCTTCTTCTTTGTGTAATTCAGCGTCATTTACCATTTTATTTATCTCTTCTTCGCTTAAACCGCTTGAACCTGAAATGGTGATATTTTGAGCTTTTCCACTAGCTTTATCTTTAGCAGAGACTGTGAGAATTCCATTTGCGTCTATATCAAATGTAACTTCAATTTGTGGCACGCCTCTTGGTGCTGGCATAATGCCTTCAAGATTGAAATTACCAAGACTTTTATTATCACGGCTAAATTCACGCTCACCTTGTAAAACATTGATAGTAACGGCGCTTTGGTTATCTTCAGCAGTTGAGAAAGTTTGAGATTTTTTAGTTGGGATTGTGGTACCTTTTTCTATCAATTTACTCATAACTCCACCAAGAGTCTCAATACCAAGGCTAAGAGGTGTAACATCTAATAGCAACACATCTTTTACATCGCCTTTAATTACCGCACCTTGTATAGCTGCGCCAATTGCCACTACTTCATCAGGATTTACTGATTTATTTAGCTCTTTATCAAATGCTTTTTTAACCTCTTCTTGTACCAAAGGCACACGAGTTGAGCCACCTACCATAACTACTTCTTTTATATCACTTTTGCTCACACCTGCATCTTTGACAACTTCGCTAATTTTTGATATTGTTTGAGATACCAAATCATCTATCATACTTTCAAATTTAGCCCTACTAATACTCTTTGTAAGGTGTTTTGGTCCAGTGGCATCAGCTGTGATAAATGGTAGATTTATAGTTGTTTCCATAGCGCTACTTAGCTCTTTTTTGGCATTTTCAGCAGCTTCTTTTAAGCGTTGAAGAGCCATAACATCGTTTTTAAGGTCTATTCCACTTTCACTTTTAAATTCATTTACCAAAAAGTCAATTAAGCGATTATCAAAGTCATCACCACCTAAGAACGCATTACCACCAGTAGCTAAAACTTCAACCACATTATCGCCAGTTTCTAGCACAGTTACATCAAAAGTTCCGCCACCTAGGTCATAAACTACGATTTTTTCGGCCTCTTTTTTATCTAAACCATAAGCCAAAGCCGCTGCTGTTGGTTCATTTATGATTCTAAGTACATTTAATCCTGCTATCGTTCCTGCTTCTTTTGTAGCTTTTCTTTGACTATCGTTGAAATATGCAGGCACAGTTATAACCGCATCAGTAACACTCTCACCCAAAAACGCCTCAGCATCTTCTTTTAGCTTAATCAATACTTTAGCCGAAATCTCTTGTGGAGTGTATGTTTTGCCAGCTATCTCAACAGCACACGCACCATTTCTATCTACGATATGATATGGAAGGCGAGCTTTGGCTTCGCTAGCATTTTTCTCATTCATCATAAGACCCATAATTCTTTTGATAGAAAATATGGTTTTTTCAGGGTTTGTTACGGCTTGTCGTTTAGCAGTATCACCAACTAAAATTTCACCCTTATCAGTAAAAGCCACCACAGAAGGAGTTGTGTTTTTTCCTTCTTTATTTGGTATTACTTTACTTTCGCCTCTCTCATATATGCTTACGCATGAATTTGTTGTTCCTAGGTCAATTCCTATTACTTTACTCATTTTGTATCCTTTTTATTAAAATTTATTTTGCTATTACAACCATTGAAGGTCTTAAAACTCTATCATTATATAGATAGCCTTTTTGATAAACAGTAGCTATCTTGCCACTTTCTACCTCGTCTGTCTCTATATAATTTATAGCGTTATGAAATTCAGGATTAAACTCAACATTGGTATCAATCTCTTTTATACCATACTTTTCAAAGCACTTTTTAAACTGCTCGATAGTTAGATTTATCCCATCTTTTATCTTGTTTGTTATCTCATCATCTCCGCTTTGTAAATTCGCAGCAATCTCCAAAGCATCAATAACTGGCAAAAGATCTCTAGCAAAGCTCTCATTTGCAAATTTCAAAGCTTCAGCCTTTTCACGCTCTAAACGCTTTTTGATATTTTCAAAATCAGCCGTAGCCCTTATCAAATCTTCTTTAACTTTATTAAGCTCATCTGCTAAATCATCTTGACAATCTTGCCCATCTGATTCGCACTCTTGGCAATCTTGCTCATCCAAAGCTGGATTTTCATCTAAATTTTCTTTTTTGTTTTGACTCACGCCGCCTCCTTTAACATATTAAAAAACTTTTCATAATCACTATACACACTACTAGCACAGACCATTACAGCGGGCTTACCTTGATATAATACATCAGTTTTTAACCCCATATAGCCAGTAGAAAATAGCGGACTAAAGGCTAAATTTCCATTAAAATTATCACCAAATGATGGATCTAAAATCGCCTTTATGCTATCATCTTTACAAATTTCAAAAGCAATTTTCTCATTTTCTTGAAATAAAATCTCGCCTCTTTTTAAAGCCTTAATCTTTGCTCTTAACTCGCTCAATCCCACTTGTATAGAGATATCTTCAAGCTCTTCTAAGCTAACGCCAATTAAGTTACTTAAAAATCTTTCAACTTTTGAGCTAAATTTAATTGATATGCTCTCAGTAAGAAAATCAAGCACCAAAAAGCGATCTTTGAGATTTAAAACATCTTGTAAAAATAGCTTTTGATCTTTAAAAATCATGCAATAAATATCATTTTTATAAACTAATAAATTTAGCAAATCTATATTATTAATAGATAAAACAGAGCTAAATTTTAGCCTATTTTGCCAATAAAACTCCATCGCACTAGCTGTTGGTATGCGACCACCGCTAATATGAAGTTGAGTGATCGCTCCTTCGTCGCTAAGCTTTTTAAAATAGACTCTAATAGTTGATGCTGGAATCGCTACATTCATTCTCATGCCAAGCTCATTAGAGCCGATTGGTTCATTAACCTCAAGATAAGCATGAATGATAGATTCTAATATCAAATCTCTTTTATCTAGTTTCATTTATTAGCACTCTTTATATTTAATTGCTAAGATAATTATACAACATTGAGCCTATCTTTGTCAAGTATTTTAAGCAAAAAGATTAAAATTTGTAAATTTATTTAGCAATTTATATGATTGATTGCTTATTTTATTAAATATTATCTATACAAAATAAAAATATAAAATATAAACAATCTAAATTTTATTGATTTTTAATAAGCTATCAAGTATAATTTCGTTTTAATTCAAAGGAGATAATTTGATGAATAGTTTAACTGCAAAAGAAAGAGATGATTTAGAGCAAATCTTTGCCCAAATTCAGATCGCTAGATTTAATTTTAATATTTGGAACTATTATAAAATCTTAAATAAAAAAGGTCAACTAGCGATCAGATTACTAAAATTTAAGAGCAAAAGACTATTTTTTAAATAGTTCTGGGCAGCTCTTTTTGAGATGTTCAATCACAGTAATAACTTCATCAACGCCATTTGCATCGCTGTTTTCTAATACATCATCTATAACATCTATATATCTATCAAAGGCGTCATTTAAACGCTCTTTTTTTACTCCAGCGTAGTAAAGCATTCCAAGAGTAGCTAACTCCAATTCATAGCTCATCTCTTCTAGCGTAACATCATTTTCGTAATTTTTCATCATAATTCTCCTGTTTTTTTGTTTATCAAATTTACAACTTGTGATTTTATCTCATCATAATTATAGCTATCTACAAATCCAGCAAAAAATCCACCGCTGGCATTTTTATGCCCTCCACCATCGCAAAGCTCTTTTGCCATTAAGCTCACATCAAATTCGCCATTTGATCTAAAACTCATAGTTTTTTTACTAGTCATATCTATAAAAAAATCAAATTCAGGATTTGCTACTAAAAAATCATTACCAATCACACTTGCACTACCAATATTATAAGTCAATATCCCTTTACTACCACGGTAATTTATACTAAATTTATCCTTATTAGCTTCAAGACGTCTAACTAGATAACTAGAGTTTAGATTACTTAAAGTATCATCATTTTTAAGGTAAAAAAACTCCTTCTTAATCCCATGGAGTCTATTATCAAGTTCAATATGGGCATTATTAAGACTTAAAAACTCACAAAAGCTTCTCATAAGATAAAAAATATACTCTATATGCTCATCTTCAAACATTACCTTATTTATCTCTTTTGCCCCAGCAATTGCACCCATACAGACCTTGCCAAGTTCAAAATTTGGATCATTTTTTAGCCATATATCGACAGCATTTACCACATCACAATATGCTCCTAGCCTCTCATCTTTGCCAAAAATTGCACTAAAAAAATCATAACAAATTTTTGTCGCACTTCTAGCATTATCTAAATAATACCAAGAAAACTCTGCTGCACACTCAGCTCCTGTTTGATGATGATCAAGCAAAATAAGCTTAACATCTTTGTTTTTTAGCTGATCTTGATAGCTTTGACATTGAGCTTTGGTTAAATTTAGATCAGTGATTAAAATCACCGCCTTTTCATCGCCTATCTTTGAAATTATATGCGACATCTTTTTATCAATCTCTTTACCATAGTTTGAATTATAAAATTCGACATTTTTCAAATAAAAACTACTAACAAATTGGCAAGAGTATCCATCTAAATCAGTGTGACTAAGATGATAAATCTTCATTTTATTCCTTTATTAAAGTTCTGGTATCTCTATAGTGCCAAGTGTTTCAAACTGAGTATTTGGAGCAATCTCAGCAAAACTTAGCACTGCTATATCGATTGAAAAATTTTGAACTATATTAGCTATAAATTTACGAATACTTGGTTCAACGCAAAGCACCATATCGCCTTGTTCGCTTATAGGTCTATTTTCTCTTTTTGCCCTTAGTGCGCTAACTATAGCTGAGGTTTGGGCTACATTTATCATTAAGGTATACGCTCCATCTTTATAACTTAGGCTATCAATTAGCTTTTGTTGGGCTGGTGCATCTAAAATATAGAAGTTTAACTGACCATTTTCATCTGTATAAATAGAGGTAATAACTCTAGCTAGAGCTGCACGTACATGTTCGATAATCATATCTAAATTCTTACTAACTTCAGCTACATCACTAATAGCCTCAAGTATACTTAGCATATCTTTAATTGGGATATTATCCTTAAGCAAAGCTTTTAATACCTTTTGGATAACGCCCACGCCAACTACTTTTAGAGCATCATCTACAACTACAGAATATTCTGATTTTACCTTTTCAAGGATATTTTGAACCTCTTGTTTTGTTAGTAACTCACTAGCGTTTTGCTTAACTAACTCGCTCATATGGGTTGAGATAACACTAGCTGCATCAGCTACTGTATAACCACTTAAAATTGCATCCTCTTTATAATTTTGATCAATCCATAATGCATCAAGCCCAAAGGCTGGATCTTTTACTGCAATTCCATCAATATCAGCACTTACATAACCGCTATCCATTGCTAAACATTTATCAGGATATACTACGCCAGAGCCGATTACTACGCCTTTTAATTTAAATTTATACTCATTTGGCCCAAGCAAGATATTATCTCTTAATCTAATTTTAGGCATCAAAAATCCTAACATTGTAGCCATATTTCGCCTCATAGCACGGATTCTCTCAACCAAATCCCCATCAGCAAGTTTTAAAAGTCCATAACCTAAATCTAACTCTAAAATTTCAATCTTTAATATATCATCAATCTTAGCTTGTTCTTCAAGGGCAATCTCTTCTTCGCTTTTCTTAGGTAGTTTATTAGCCGATGGTGCAGCCTTATTACCATTTCCAGCTTGCTGGGAGCCATTTTTATCGGTTTTGACAGCACTAAAATCTATTTTTCCCTCTTCTATCATTTTTAAAATAAATCCAATCCCTAAAAATAATAAGCCCATAAATCCTAAAGAGAATGTTGGAAGACCTGGCACTAAAGCAAATACAAATAGTATAAAACCGACAATTAAAAGCGTCTTATACTCACCAAGTAACTGACTTACAACACCTTCAGCAAAATTATCTTCATCTTTACTAGCTCTAGTAATTATAATTGCTGTTGCAGTTGAAGTAATAAGTCCAGGAATTTGACTCACTAATCCATCACCAATTGTAAGAATAGTATATGTAGCTGCTGCATCTTTGATAGCCATATCATATTGAAATGCACCAATTAAAAATCCGCCAATAATATTAATAATAGTAATAATAATCCCAGCTACCGCATCACCTTTTATAAATTTACTAGAACCATCCATAGCTCCATAAAAATTCGCCTCAGATATGATATCTTGGCGTCTTTGCTTGGCTGTTTGTTCATCTATTAATCCAGCATTTAAATCAGCATCAATTGCCATTTGCTTACCAGGCATCGCATCTAGGGTAAATCTAGCTTGAACTTCACTTACACGAGTTGAGCCTTTAGTTACAACCATAAAATTTATAAGAACTAAAATACAAAATACAATAACCCCAATTACATAGTTTCCACCGACAACAAATTCACCAAAACTAGCAATAATCTCACTTACAGCTTCTGGTCCATTATGCCCTTCGCTTAAAATCATTCTAGTTGTTGCAATATTTAGCGCTAATCTAAATAGAGTAACAATTAAAACAAGAGTAGGAAATGTACTAAGGTCTGTAGGCTTTGGTATATAAATAGATATTAATATTATAAGAACAGATATAGCTATAGATAGTGCTAAGAAAAAATCTAACACAGCACTAGGTAATGGCACAATGATAATAGCTAAAATCGCTACAATAACAAAAACTACAGTTAAACTCTTTGCCTTCATCACTGGCGCTAAAAATGGCGCCACCATTGTTAGAATATTGCGCTTAGCCAAGGTTATTTCTTTATAATATCAGTTAAGGTAATCTGGTCTAAAAAGTCATCAATTCGACCTTGTAAATCATTAAACATAGGCCAAATTTTACATTCATCGCCTTTGCTGCTAGGACAATCGCATCTAGAATTTGCGCACTCAAATACATTTACCTTACGCTTTTCAGCACTCTCTAAAATACGCTTAATGCTTAAATTTGATGGTTTATCGGCTAAAACAAACCCACCATTTGCACCTTTAAAGGAGTGCAATATACCCTCTTTTGCTAAATTTTGCAAAATTTTTGCTAAAAAACTTTTTGAAATTCCAAGTTCAGACGATATAGTATCTACATCTTTTGGGTGATTAGCTTGTGATAATAAAATCAATGATAGCATAGCATATTCACTGGCTTTGGTAAATAACACCTAGACTCCTTAAGATTTTTAATCGGATATTTTACTAAAAAATAGATTAATATTAACTTTTTTTAGTGATACTATAAATCAAATTTCAATTTTAGGATAAAAAATGGCCAATTTATGGGTAACAACTTTTATATGGGCATTCTCATTTCCGCTTATTGGATACTATATCGTCGGAGTTGTTGATAACTATTTTGCTATACTTTTTCGTTCTTGTATAGCATTTTTGATATTTTTACCATTTTTAAATTTAAAGTTAAAATTTGATTTAAAGCTAAAATTAATCACTATTGGTGGCCTACAAATTGGTCTTATGAGTATATTTTACTATCATTCATTTTTATATCTTAGCGTAAGCGAAGTTGCTCTTTTTACTATATTTACACCATTTTATCTAAGCCTAATCTATGATCTTATATCGTGCAAATTTAAAAAACTATACTTAATTAGCATTACTTTATGTATAATTGGTGCTTTTATTATTAAATTTGAAAGTTGGAGCCTTAGTTCTTTATATGGATTTATACTCGTGCAGATGGCAAATATCTGCTTTGGGGCAGCACAAGCATTTTATAAGCTTACTTGTAAAAATTTAAAAGATAATAGATCAAATTTTGGATATTTTTATCTTGGGGCGGTTTTGGTTTCAGGGGTTAGCTTTATTCTCTTTGGGAATTTTACAATGCTTCCACAAAATTTGCAAAGCTGGGTAGTTTTACTCTACCTTGGTGTAGTAGCTTCTGGGTTTGGCTATTATTTGTGGAGTAGTGGCTCGCTTATGGTCGATAGTGGCACTTTAGCAATTATGAATAATGCTATAATTCCAATAGCAATTTTGGTAAATGCAATTTTTTGGGGAGTAGATTTTGATATTTATAAGATGACAATCGGTGGATTTTTGATTGTTTTAGCCCTATTTTTACAGAGTAAGTTTGAGACATTTTATAAAAATCAAATTAATTTTAAGTATAATACATAGTTTTTAAATTTGGGATTTGATAGTTGCTGCGACATTTCTTTACAAATAGTATCGGAATTTTATGTTCTAGAGTGCTTGGATTTATTAGAGATTTAATGACGGCAAATGCTCTTGGTGCAAGCATTTGGAGCGATATATTTTTTGTAGCGTTTAAGCTACCTAATCTATTTCGTAGACTCTTTGGGGAGGGGGCATTTTCTCAAGCCTTTATGCCAAATTTAGTAAAAGTTAGTCAAAAAGGGTTATTTTGCACTGAAATTTTAATCAAGCTTAGCCTTGCGATGCTTGGTCTTAGTCTTATTGTAATGCTCTTTGCTCCTTTAGTTACTAAGGCGCTTGCATTTGGATTTAGTCCCGAGACAATTGCTCTAGCTGTTCCACTAGTAAGAATAAATTTTTGGTATCTTTTGGCAATTTTTATTGTTACACTACTCTCAGCGCTTCTTCAATATAAAAACCACTTTGCCACTACAGCTTTTAGTACAGCTTTGCTAAATATATCGATGATAATTGCTTTGCTTTTAGCATTAAATTTAGACCAAAAAAGTGCTGCAATGTATCTTAGCTGGGGGGTTGTAGCTGGAGGGATGTTGCAGGTTTTATCTCATATTATCGCACTTAAAAGATTAAATTTACTCCGTTTATTAACTCTTGGTATAGCCAAATTTGCCAAAGGCAAAAGAGCTAAAGCTAAAGGTTTTTGGCAAAACTTTGGCCATGGAATTATTGGTAGTAGCGCCAATCAACTAAGTGACTTTATCTCCACTTTTATTGCTAGCTTTCTAGCTACTGGGGCAATTAGCTATCTATACTACGCAAATAGAATCTTTCAATTGCCTTTAGCACTTTTTGCTATCGCACTTTCTACAGCAATATTTCCTAAAATTGCCAAAGCAATAAAATCTAAAAACGATACAAACGCCATAAATTTGCTAAAAAAAAGCTTTAGTTTACTATTTTTTTTACTACTATTTTCTACTATTGGCGGATTTGTTTTAGCTAATGAGATTATTTGGCTGCTATTTCAAAGGGGTGAATTTAACACTAATAATACTATAGAATCAGCTAAGGTCTTGCAAATGTATATGTTAGGACTTTTACCTTTTGGGCTTTATAAGCTCTTTTCGCTCTGGCTATATGCTAAAATGCAACAAAAAATCGCTGCTAAAATAGCTATATATTCACTTTTTATAAATACTGCTTTATGCTTGCTTCTTTTTAAACCTTTAGGAGCAAGCGGACTAGCACTTGCTGGGAGTATTAGCGGACTATTTTTACTAGGATATGCGATTTTTGTATTTGGAATTAGGCAATTTTTGGATATAATCTTTAATAGGATAAATCTAATAACTATAATCTTAGCAGTAATTTTTGGCTATTTATTAATAGAATTAAGGAATATAATATATGCAAATTTATGATACAGTTTTAAAACAAAAAGTTAAACTTGTTCCACTTAATGGCAATGATATAAATATCTATGTCTGCGGACCAACTGTTTATGATGATGCTCATCTAGGGCATGCAAAATCTAGTATTAGCTTTGATCTGCTTAGGCGAGTTTTAATAGCTCTTGGGTATAAGGTTAAGTTTGTCAAAAACTTTACTGATATAGATGATAAAATTCTAGCTAAAATGAAATCTAGTAATCAAAGCTTAGAGCAGATAACGACCTACTATATAGATAGATATAAAAACGATATGAACGCTTTAAATGTCCTAAATGCCGATATAGAACCTAAAGCCACAGAGTCGCTTGATGCGATCATAAATTATATTCAAAAACTAGAACAAAATGGCGCTACGTATAGGCTAGATGATGGAATTTATTTTGATACTAGCAAAGATCAAAAATATCTTAGTCTAAGCGGCAGAAAAGACGAAAATCTAATCGCAAGAGTTACTAGCAGTGGAGCTAAAAAAGATGAAAAAGATTTTGTGCTATGGAAATTTGATGAACAATGGTATGATAGTCCGTTTGGCAAGGGGCGTCCTGGTTGGCATACTGAGTGTGTAGCAATGATTGAAGAGATCTTTAATGGAAGCATTGATATTCACGCTGGTGGAGCTGATTTGCTCTTTCCACATCATGAAAACGAAGCTGCACAATGCCGATGTGCCAATCATAAAGAGCTAGCTAAACATTGGTTACATAATGGATTTATTCAAGTAAATAACGAAAAAATGAGCAAAAGTCTTGGCAATTCATTTTTTGTTAAAGATGCTTTAGCTATTGCTCCGGGTGAAGCGGTAAGATATTATCTGATGAGTAGTCATTATAGGGCAAATTTCAACTACGATATAGGAGATTTACTCTCTAGTAAAAAACGGCTCGATAAAATTTATAGACTTAAAAAACGCTTAAGCGGCGTAACTCCTGGAGAGATAAATTTAGAGTTTAAAAATGCGATTATAGAAGCCCTAAGCGATGATTTAAATATTTCAGAAGCCTTAGCAAAAATTGATGAAATGGTAAATATAGCCAATACAAATCTAGATAAAGAACCAAAAAACAAAGCACTAAAAGCTGATATAATGGCAAATTTAGAATTTATAAAAGAGATTTTAGGAATTCTTTATATAGATGAGTTTGAGTGGTTTCAATATGGATTTAGCTTAGAACAAAAAGAGCAAATTGCAAATTTAATAGAATCTAGAAATAGCGCTAAGGCTGCTAAAGACTATGCTAAAGCTGATGCTATAAGAGATAAATTAACCGCCCTTGGTGTAGCGATAATGGATACGCCAAATGGAGTAAAATGGGAGAAAATATGGACGGAATAACAGAAGTCTTTAGACGGTTTAAATCCTATTATAAAGAGTATGTGTGGCAGTTTGCTATTGCAATTTTGGGAATGATTATGGCTAGCATTGGCACAGCAGTATCTGCATGGCTAGTTAAACCTGTGCTTGATTATATATTTGTTGAAAAAAATGAAACACTTTTATATTTGCTTCCATATGCGATTATTGCAATATATTTTATAAAAAGCCTTGGAGTATATCTACAGGTATATTTTACCGCTTATATCGGACAAGATATGGTAAGGCGTTTTAGATACAAACTACTTGATAATCTACTTGGATTAGATATGAGTTTTTTCCATAAATATCGCACTGGCGAGCTAATGAGTAGGATCATGGGTGATATTGAGCGTATTCGCAATATCGTCTCATCGCTCATTCCTGAACTGGTGCGTGAGTTTGTAACTATTATTGGATTACTTTGTGTTGTAATTTATCAAAGCCCTACTTTAGCACTATTTTCACTTATTGTGTTACCAGCAGCCTTTTATCCGCTTTCACGCTTAGCTAAAAGAATGCGAAAACTTAGCCGAACATCACAAGAAACTTCTAGCGATATCACATCGGTGTTAAATGAAATTTTCTCAAATATCGAAATAGTTAAAGCTAGTAGTGCCCAAGAAAAAGAGCTAAGCAAATTTGATAATCACAATACTAAAATATTTCATTTAAATTTAAAAAGCGTTAAGGTAAATGCTTTAGTTAGTCCAATGATGGAAACATTAGGCTCAGTTGGAATCGCAGTTACTATAATTATAGGCGGCCAGCAAGTTATTGATGGACAAATTACAGTAGGTAGCTTTTTTAGCTTTCTTACAGCGCTATTTATGCTCTATACGCCTATAAAACGCATAACAAATATATATAATCAAATGCAAGATGCAGTAGTAGCTAGCCAAAGAACATTTGAATTACTTGATATGCAGCCAAGTATTGTTGATGGAAATATAAATTTCCCAGCTAAGGTAAATTCAATCACAATCCAAGATTTAAAATTTAGCTACGGTGATAAAACTGCACTAAATGGAATAAATCTTAAAGTCTATAAGGGTCAAATGATAGCACTAGTAGGTAGTAGTGGTGGCGGTAAAAGCACACTTATTAATCTATTAATGAGATTTTATGACCCAAATTCTGGAATGATTTTAATCAATGATAATGATTTAAGCGAATTTAAACTAGATAGCCTAAGGCAAAATATTGGTTTAGTTACTCAGCGTGTATATATCTTTAACGATACAATAGCAGCTAATGTGGCGTATGCTGCTCCACTAGATGAGGCTAAAGTTATAATGGCACTTAAGATGGCAAATGCGTATAGTTTTGTTCAAAATTTAGATAATGGAATCTATACAACTTTAGATGAATATGGCGCAAATTTAAGCGGTGGCCAAAGACAAAGAATCGCCATAGCTAGAGCTCTTTATCATAATCCACAAATTCTAATATTTGATGAAGCCACTAGCGCACTAGATAATGAAAGCGAACAAGAAATAACAAAAGCTATTGAAAATTTAAGCAAAGATAAGATTATATTTGTTATTGCTCACCGTCTATCAACTATCAAAAATGCTGATAAAATTGCTGTTATAGGTCATGGTAAAATCGTAGGATTTGGTACAGATAAAGAGCTTGAAGCAGAATGTGAAATCTATCAAAAACTAAAACTAGGAGCAATCCACTAATGCTACAAAAAATAGTATATAACGACAGACCAACAAGCATAAATAATAAAAATGATGCTATTAAAGCAATTTATCAAAAGGGGCTAAAAAAAGCTGCTTTAGAACAAAATGCATTTATTATGAATGGAGATTTGGCTGTCGAAATACTATGGAAACAGCACTTACCAGCTGATATTGATAATATTTTAAAACACACACTTGATGCGCTAAAAGGAATATGTTATGTTGATGATTGCGCCATTATATCGCTTAAAATTTCTAAACGATACTCCCAAAAAGAGCAGCTAATAATAACAATAAAAAATAAATTTATCTTATCTAAATTTATTAAAAAGCTCATATATACCGCATTTATAAAGCCTCTAATAAAATTTATCGATGCTAATTTTAAAGATATAATAGAGTATGAAAAACATAACCATAATCCAACAACTACGATAAATCCTAATAATAATTTAGCCTTAAATTTGCTTATAAATACACCAAATCAACAGATAAATCCAAGTCAAAATTTATCATCTTCAACTAATCAGACAACAAATCAAATACAAAAAACAAAATCTGAAATTCAAACTCCAACTACATCAAATGAAACTGCACAATCAGTATCAACAGACAAAAACCCTCAAATGCAGGCTGTAACACTAATCAAAACTACACTACAAGAATTCAAAGGCAAAATCACAATTGCCTATAAATTTAGCCCAAAAAATATCGCCATTTATATCGTAGTATCAAAATCCCTAGATGCACAAGTACGCAAGGAGATCGCGCGCTTAAGCAAAGAAAAGATTATGGCTTTGCAAAATAGATTAAATCGAGGCCAATTTACTATTCATTATGGCTCAATTCCACTAAAATCTAACAATATTAAACTCTAAACCGTTCTCCATACAGCAATTGAAGTTGGATTAAATGGATCAGTTCCACAGCTATACTCTAGCATAGCATCTTCAATAATTATATCACCATTTTGATTAGCTTTTTTAAGTGTTGAAGCGAAATTTAAATTCCAGCCATTTTGTATAAAATAATCTTTGTGATTTTTACTAGCTTCACCTAGATTGCAAATTTGAAACCCAAATGGCTCAGCGTGAATACACCTGACAAATGGAGCGATACTAGCTACAACCTTAAACCAATTATCAGGAATTTCTTTAACTTGCTCAATCGTATGGCAAGTAAAGACCAAAACTTTTTTGCCAAAATCTAATTTTTTATCAAATTTAGGCTTTAAATGGTTAAAATGAAAAAACTCAGCCTTCATATTTGGTTCAATATTTGCTAATTTTCTTGCCATCTCTACGCCGCTTTTGGCAAATTCACCGCCAAAATATTTTAAATTTACTCCACCGCCGCTATAAAATATCTTAAAAAGATTTTGTCCATATCCACAGCCTAGCTCAATAACGCTATCATACTGTTCCAGCGCTAGTGCATCAATAATCATATTTACAATAGATGTATTAGTATAAAATGGAACCAAAATATTTAATCCATTTAGTGAAGTAATTTTATTATGCGGAATATCAGCAAAGTTAAATTTCTCACTCTCACTCTTTTTTCTTTTCCACTCATAATTCCCATCATCATTAATAGCTAAATGATAATACCGCTCCTTTTTCTCTAATTCGCCAATCACTTGAAGAGCGTTATACCCCCCCCCTATTTATAAATTGGCTCATAAACTCCGCCCTTATAGCCCAAGCATTTTCATAAAAATTTTGCCATTTTTTCTCTTGATATGCCACTTTTACTCCTTAAATTTATAAAATATTATATCTATAAATTGCCCAAAATATCATTAAATTTCTTATTAATTATAAGCAAATTTAAGCAAATTTTAGCTAAAATAGCGGATTTAAAGGAAAATTATGGACTATAGCGATATTAAAAAATTTTTTTTCAAACTAAACCCAGAAAATGCCCATAAAATAGCTGAATTTGGAATGAAAGTATCTGTAAAAATTCCATTTGTTAGTGACTATTTGGTGGATAATTTCTGCTTTATTGACACTAAGCTATCACAAAATATTTTTGGAATTAATTTTTTAAATCCAGTTGGACTCGCCGGTGGATTTGATAAAAATGCTACAATGATTACACCGCTATCTGCGATGGGGTTTGGATTTTTAGAGTATGGCACTCTTACACCAAAACCTCAAGATGGAAATCCAAAACCAAGGCTATTTCGCTTAATAGAAGAAAAAAGTCTACAAAATGCCATGGGATTTAATAACGATGGCTTAGATAAGATTAAAGCTAGAGCCTCAAAGGTATATCCTTTTAGTATCCCTCTTATTGCTAATATTGGCAAAAATAAGATTACACCAAATGATATGGCTATTAAAGATTATGAAATTTTAGTTAAAGGGCTTGATAGTTGCTGTGATGCCTTTGTAATCAACATCAGCTCACCAAATACTCCAAATTTGAGAGATTTACAAAGCGAGTCTTTTATAAATGAACTATTTGCTGCTTTAAGTAGCTTAACCAAAAAACCTCTAATTTTAAAAATAGCTCCAGATATGAGTATAGACTCAGCTATATCTCTTTGTTCTACAGCTGCAAATGCCGGATTTAAAGGGTTAATTATCAATAATACTAGCGTGGATTACTCTCTTACACCAAAGGCAAAAGATTTTGGTGGTATCAGTGGCCAACTTATTAAAAATAAGAGCAAAGAGCTATTTAAAGAGGTTGCTAAAGAGCTTTATGGTAAAGCAGTATTAATTAGCTGTGGTGGAATAGATAACGGTCAAGATGCATATGAGCGTATCAAAATGGGTGCAAGCTTAGTACAAATATATACTAGTTTTATCTATGAAGGTTCAAGTATTTGCAAAAATATTAATAATCAAATATTAAATTTAGCCTTAAGCGAGGGATATGAAAATATTTCTCAAGCAGTTGGCGCTAATCTAAGGAGATAAATGCTACCAAAATTTAGCAAAATTACCCTTGAAAATGGGTTTGAGATCTATCATACTCCTTTAAATTTAGGTTCAAATGTTATTAGCATAGATCTTTATTATAAAGTTGGTTCTAGAAACGAAACAATGGGTAAGAGCGGAATCGCTCATATGTTAGAACATCTAAATTTTAAAAGTACAGACAATAGAAAAGCTGGTGAGTTTGACTCCATTGTAAAGGGTTTTGGCGGAGTAAATAATGCTAGTACTGGTTTTGATTTTACTCACTATTTTATCAAATGTTCGAGTCAAAATCTTGATACATCGCTAGAACTTTATGCTGATATAATGGCAAATTTAAGCCTTAAAGAAGATGAATTTTTACCTGAGCGAGATGTTGTTTTAGAAGAACGCAGATGGAGAACAGACAATAATCCAACTGGAATGCTGTATTTTAGACTTTTTAATCACGCTTTTATATATCATCCTTATCACTGGACGCCAATTGGATTTATTAAAGATATTGAAAATTGGAATATTGCTGATATTAAGGAGTTTTGGTCTAAATTTTACCAGCCAAAAAATGCATTTTTAATGATTACTGGAGATATTGATGAGAATACTGCATTTGAGCTTAGCAAAAAACACTTTGAAGGTATAGCAAACCGCTGCGAAATACCTACTATGCACTGCATAGAGCCTGAACAAAACGGAGAAAAGTCTTTAATAATTCACAAACAAAGTGATGTAGAGATGATAGCTATCGCTTATAAAATACCGCCATTTAATCATCCAGACCAGACTGCATTAAGTGCAATTGGCGAATATCTTAGCAGCGGTAAAAGCTCATTATTTGAAAGAGTTTTAATAGATAAATTAAATTTAGTAAATCAAATTTATGCTTATCCTATGGAAAGCATTGATGAAAATTTATTTATAATAATCGCTATTTGTAATCCAGGTATAAAAGCCAAACTAGTTAAAAAAGAAATCTTAAAGCTGATAAAAAAACTAAAAAATAGCGATATAGATACTGATGAGCTAACTAAAATTAAAAATTGCCTAAAGAGCAATTTTATCTACTCATTAAGTAGCGCAAGCAAGCTTGCAAGTCTGTATGGAAGCTATATAGCAAGAGGCGATATAGAGCCACTTTGGCAACTCTCAGATAGGACAAATACACTTACAACACAAGATATCAAAGAGTGTGCTAATAGATATTTTAACAAAGATAAATCAACTACAATTATATTAAAAGGAATCAAATGAAAAAAAGTATTTATGGAGCGATGACAGCTCTAGTAACACCTTTTAAAAATGGTAAAATAGATGAAAATGGTTATGAAAAACTTATTAAAAGACAGATAAAAAATGGAATTGATGCAGTTGTGCCTGTAGGAACTACGGGCGAGAGTGCGACTCTTACTCATGATGAACACAGAATTTGTATTGAGATAGCTGTAAATGCGTGTAAAAATAGCGATGTAAAAGTATTAGCGGGTGCTGGAAGTAATGCTACTCACGAGGCTATAGGCCTAGCTGAATTTGCTCAAAATTGTGGTGCAGACGGAATCTTATCAGTAGCACCATACTATAATAAACCAACTCAAGAAGGATTATATCAACACTACAAAGCTATATCCAAATCAGTAAATATCCCAATCTTGCTCTATAATGTTCCTTCTAGAACTGGGTGTGATATCCTGCCAGAGACTATTATAAGGCTATTTAATGATTGCGATAATATCTATGGAGTTAAAGAAGCAAGTGGCAATATAGAAAGATGTGTTGATATTTTAGCTCATGAACCAAAGATATATTTATTAAGCGGTGATGATGCTATTAACTATCCAGTTTTAAGCAATGGAGGAAAAGGCGTTATATCAGTTACATCAAATCTCTTACCAGATCAAACTTCAGCTCTTACTCACTATGCTATGCAAAATGAGTTTTTAAAAGCAAAAGAGATTAATGATAAACTATATAATATAAATAAAGTTCTATTTTGCGAGTCAAATCCAATACCTATTAAAGCAGCTATGTATATTGCTGGCTTAATAGATAGCTTAGAATATAGATTACCACTTGTAACTCCAAGTAGTGAGAATCTCAAAAAGATAGAATCAATAATGAAAACTTACGATATAAAAGGATTTTAATGAACTGTTATCATGAAGAATTTAAAGGCAAAACCCTAGTTATTAGTGGTGGTACAAGAGGAATTGGTAGAGCAATTGTACTTGAATTTGCAAAATATGGTGCAAATATTGCATTTACCTATAACTCTAATGAAGAGATGGCTAAAAATCAAGCATTAGAATTAGAAAAAGAATTTGGCATCAAAGCTAGAGCATATCCTTTAAATATTCTTGAACCTGAAACTTATAAAGAGCTATTTTTAGAGATAGATAAAGATTTTGATAGAGTCGATTTTTTTGTATCAAATGCAATTATTTCAGGACGCGCAGTAGCTGGTGGTTATACTAAATTTATGAAGTTAAAACCTCGTGGAATAAACAATATCTTTACAGCCACCGTAAATGCATTTGTAGTAGGCTCTCAAGAAGCTGCTAAAAGAATGGAAAAAATAGGCGGTGGTAGCATAGTTAGCTTAAGCTCAACTGGAAATCTAGTCTATATAGAACACTATAGCGGTCACGGTACAGCAAAAGCTGCAGTGGAGGCTATGGCAAGATACGCAGCTACTGAGCTTGGCGAGAAAAACATCAGAGTAAATGTAGTAAGTGGTGGGCCAATAGAAACTGATGCTTTAAGAGCATTTACAAATTATGAAGAAGTAAGAGATGCTACAGCATCATTAAGTCCTTTAGGTCGCATGGGACAACCAACTGATCTTGCAGGTGCTTGTTTATTTCTATGCAGCTCAAAAGCTAGCTGGGTAACAGGCCATACATTTATAATAGATGGTGGCACTACTTTTAAATGATAAATTTACCAAATTCTCTAGCTATATTTCGTATACTCTTAGCTCCACTTATGTTTTTTTTGCTTTTATGCATTAAGGGCAATGGAGACGCTATAGAGATTAGTTGGCTTAATTACTTTTGTGCTTTAACATTTGTAGTAGCTAGCATTACTGATTTTTTTGATGGATATATAGCTAGAAGCTGGAATCAAAAGACAAAACTAGGTGCAATCTTAGATCCACTTGCCGATAAAATGTTGATTTTAGCAGCATTTTTAGGTTTAATGATAATAGATAGAGCTGATGCATGGGCAGTATATATAATTCTTGTTAGAGAGTTTTTCATTACTGGATTTCGAGTTGTAATGGCTAGTGAAAATATAGATATAAGTGCATCCATAGCTGGCAAGATTAAAACAATAATGCAGATGGTTGCTATTGGATTTTTATCTATGCAATGGTGGGGTGGTGAAATTTTGTTATGGTTTGCTGTAGCTATCACGCTATATTCTGGTTATGAATATATACACGCATATATAAAACATATAAGAAAAATTTAAATTTTGGAGAGATAGATGAGAAATATCCTTGCTATTTTATTTGCTACTTTTGTTTTTATCGGTTGTTCTGGCGATAAAAATACAAAAGATAAATTGAGAGTCGCAACAGAAGGTACATATAATCCATTTTCATATCATGATGAAAGTGGTAAACTAGTCGGATATGATGTAGAAGTAATCACTGAAGCAGCCAAAAGAGCTGGATTTGAGATTGAATTTCATGAGACAAATTGGGATGCGATATTTTCTGGATTAAACTCAAATCGCTTTGATATGATAGCTAATCAAATTAGCGATGCTGACCCTAAAAGAGCCGAGCTTTATACTCTTAGTGTGCCATATATTGTAACTTCAGCTGCCATAGCAGTAAGAGCTGATGATAATAGCATAAGCTCACTAAATGATATCAAAGGCAAAAACATAGCTCAAGCTATGGGAAGCAACTACTATGAAACTGCTATCAAAAATGGAGCAAATATAATCTTAGTTGATGGCTTAGCACCCGCCATTAAAGCTGTAAGCCAAGGTAGAGCAGATGCTACTATGAATGATAAATTAGCGATTTTAAACTACTTAAAAACAACTGGCGATAAAAATATTAAAATCGCATTTGATACAGGCGATGGCACTAGAAGTGTCTTTTTGTTTAAAAAAGAGCTAACAGAACAAAGAGATAGAATCAACAAAGCCTTAGAATCTATGAAAAAAGATGGCACCCTAAAACAAATTTCAGAAAAATATTTTGGAATAGATGTTAGTGAGTAATTATATTGAGGCATTTTTGCCTATGATTAAGGGGGCTATTTTATATACAATCCCCCTTAGTATTATATCTTTTATTTGTGGTATTGCAATAGGTGTTATTGTAGCGCTTATCCGTATCAATCACAGCAAAAATCCACTATCAAATTTAGCTAAGGCTATTTGCCAGTTCTACATCTCTATAATTCGTGGAACACCTCTACTTGTACAGCTTTTTATAATATTTTATGGTTTGCCAAATATTGGCATAACGCTAGATCCATTCATTAGCGCAATTATTGCTTTTAGTCTTAGTATTGGCGCATATAGCAGTGAAACTATTAGAGCTAGTATTTTAGCTGTACCAAAGGGACAATGGGAGGCTGGCTGGAGCATTGGACTAACTAATAGCGATACTTTTATTAAAATTATTGCTCCACAAGCACTTAAAATTGCTCTACCAACCCTATCAAATACATTTATTGCGTTAGTTAAAGATACATCACTAGCATCAGTAGTATTAGTAGCTGAACTATTTCGTCAAGCTCAAACTATCGCCTCTCAAAATTATGAATTTCTAAGAGTCTATTCGCAAGCTGCTCTTATATACTGGATTATTTGTATAGGTCTTGGATATTTACAAACTCACCTTGAGGCAAAATTTAGCAAGCATCTATAAGAGGAAAATATGCTACAAATAAGAGATATAAATAAAAAAATCGGCTCTCATACCATATTATCAAATATTAGTTTTGATATTAAAAAAGGTGAGATAATTGCAATTATCGGGCCAAGCGGAAGTGGCAAGACTACACTTCTTCGTTCATTAAACTATCTAGAGATACCAGATAGCGGGATTTTGGAATTTAGCGATGGGAGTTTAAAAATTGATTTTAAACAGCATCCAAATAAGCAAGAAATTTTAAATTTAAGACGCAAAATGGGAATGGTCTTTCAATCTTATAATCTTTTTGCCCATCTAAATGCTACGCAAAATATCACCCAAGGGCTAATCAGTGTCCAAAAAATGCCAAAAGAAAAAGCCATTGAGATTGCTTTAAATTTACTAAATAAATTTGGCCTCAAAGATAGAGCCAATGCCTATCCTAGCTCTTTAAGCGGAGGACAACAGCAGCGTGTTGCAATTGCTAGAGCTGTTGCTTTAAAACCAAATATTTTATTACTTGATGAGCCTACAAGCGCACTTGATAAAGAACTAGTAAGCGAAGTTTTATCCACGCTTAAAATGCTAGCAAATGAACACCAAACTATGATCTTAGTCACTCATGAACTTAAATTTGCCAAGGATATCGCTGATAAGATTATATTTTTAGAAGATGGCAAAATAGTTACTATTGAATCCCCAAAAGAGTTTTTTAGTTCGCAAAACAATCCAAGAATTCTCAAATTTATAGGTGATCTAAACTACTAATGCAAGCAACACAAAAAGGATTTATCTTAGCTTTAGCTACATTTATTATGTGGGGTGTATTCCCGATATTTTTTAAATTCATTGAAGGAATTGCAGCTACTGAGGTTTTAGCTCATAGGATTATATGGTCAGCTTTAATTTTGCTAGCTATACTTATAATTACAAAAAGATTAAACAGCGTCAAAAGAATAGCAAAAATCAAAAAAGTTACTCTAACCTTAGCCATTACAGGTGCATTAATTGCTAGTAATTGGGGAGTATTTATCTATGCAATCAACCAAAATGAAATTTTAGCCACCAGCCTTGGATACTTTATAAATCCTCTTTTTTCCATACTTCTTGGTGCGATCATATTAAAAGAAGAGTTAAGTCCTGCTTTAAAACTCTCAATTTTTATCGTATTTATTGCTATTGGAGTTCAAATTTATGCCATTGGCAATCTACCGCTAATATCTATTATACTGCCATTATCATTTGCGTTATATGGACTTTTGCGCAAAAGACTTGGGGTTAGAACTTTTGAGGGGTTATTTATTGAAACTATGATTTTATCACCATTTGCTCTATTTTATTTGCTATATCTAGCTATAAATAATAGCAGTGAATTCGGGATAAATTTTAATGGAATTATGCTATTTTTAAGCGGATTTGTAACTATACTACCACTACTTACATTTAATGCTAGCACCAAATATCTTAAACTATCTACAATTGGATTTTTGCAATACATAAGCCCAACTTTAAGTATGATTATTGCAGTTTTTATATATAATGAGACTTTAGATTTTTATAAAATTATTAGCTTTGCACTCATATGGATTAGTCTTGCAATTGCTACAATTTCAAATTTAAGGAGAAAAAATGGCACAAAATGATTTAATTATAATGGCAGTTGCTGTATTAATTGTAGGAGTAATACTCTATAAACAGATAAATAAAGTAACACAAAATATCACAAATGATGATGAAAATCCAAATTTAGTCTATTCTAGATTTTGTGATGCGATAGACAATCAAATAGATATATTGCGTCAAAATACCCAAGAAGATATGATATTAGAACCTAATAAAAAAGATGAAATACTAGAAGCTTTAAGCGATTTTAGTAAAGAACTTGTATTTATTGAGTCTTTAAATTCAAAAGATAGCACCCAATGGCAAAGTAAACTTTTTGCTCTTCTTAGCAGACTTGATAGTTTTGTAGAGTCTAATTTTATAAACGGAGAACAGCTTGCTAGAAGCATTAAAGAGAATTTAAGAGATAGGTTTAACAGACTTGGGCTAGATAGAGATTAGAATCTAGCCTTCTGAGCAATTATACGATTATACGCATCAATAATTCTAGCAATCTCTATTTTACCACTTTTAACAGAGTTAAAAATTGCATCATTTAAAGCTTTTATAGAGTTGGTTTTATTATAAAAATACTCACTTACTAGCAATATATCTACTCCAGCATTTACTGCCTTTATAGCATTTTGCTCAAGTGTTCCTCCAAGTGCTTTCATTAACATATCATCGCTTATGACAACGCCTTCATAATTTAAGCTATCTTTTAGTAAATTTGTAACTATTTGGCGTGAGAGCGTAGCTGGATTTACATCATCGATTGTAGGGATTATCATATGGCCAACCATTATAAATTTAGCCTTTTTACGCTTAATTAATTCATAATACGGCCTAATCTCATCAAAATCAAAACTATCTACTATAGTGCTAATCTTATGCGTATCAGATGAGGCATTGCCATGACCTGGAAAATGCTTTAACACACTAGCAACGCCTACATTATCAAAAGCTGATATAAACTCACTAGCATATGCAGTTACTTCACCTGCATCCTTGCTAAATGCTCTTTGTCTTTGACCAATTATAGGTGATATATCATTATGAAGATCAACTACTGGAGCAAAATTCATATTTATTCCAAGATTTTTAAGCTGAGTTGCCATATTGGTATATAGCTTATTAGCACTATTTAAATCTAACTCACTACCAACCTTATAAGCTGATGGAAAATGCTCAAAATCGCTAAATTTATTAAATCTACTAATTTGCCCGCCTTCTTCATCGATAGCTATAAAAAGAGGATATTTAGAACTGGCGGAATTTAAATATTTGGTTAAATTTTTTAACCCCTGTTTGCTGCTAATATTTCTAGCTAGTATCATTACTCCACCGATTCTACCATTTTTAATATCAAGATGAAGCTGCTTAACCCACTCATCACTAGAACTGTTTCCAGTAAATCCCACCATCACCATCTGACCAATCATATTTCTTAACTCTTTATCACTTGGTGTGCCAAAGAGTGAAATAGTAAAAATAAATAGCAAAATAATCTTTTTCATCGTCGTTTTAATAAATCCTTTAATGCCTCTTTGGCGTCTTTGCCACCTAGCATATCAACTACTTGACTAGCAATTGGAGTATAAATCGCTTTTTGCTGAGCAATTTTAGTAATTGCATATGCTGTAGCTACGCCTTCAGCCACCTCTCCAATTTGAGCTAAAATCTCATTAAGACTAAATCCACTAGCTAACCCAAGACCAACTCTATAATTTCTAGATAATTCACTACTTGCAGTTAAAAATAGATCCCCTGCTCCACTAAGACCTAAAAATGTTTCATCTTTAGCACCAAAATGCTCACCAAATCTAGCCATCTCTACTAATCCTCTAGATATCAAACTAGCTCTAGCATTTTGCCCAAGACCAAGACCAGCACATACACCGCCAGCTATAGCGATCACATTCTTATATGCGCCACAAATCTCAGCTCCTATAACATCGTAGCTAATATATGGCTTAATAAAACTTGGAAAAGTGCTAGCCCAAATTTGAGCTAACTCATCATTTTCGCTGCTTATCACTAAAGCACACGGCAATCCTTGTATAACCTCACTTGCAAAGCTAGGACCGCTTAAAAATGCCAAATTTTCGCTTGGAGCAAATTTAGAATAGATCTCATGTAAAAACTCTCCACTAACCGTATCTATACCTTTAGAAGCTACTAATATTTTTTGATTCTTTGCTTTAAAATTTGAGCGTAAAAACTCATGTGTTTTTTGAGTTGATATACTAAAGAGCAAATAGTCGCACTCTAGCGCCTTATCCAACTCTACAAAACCTTCAATATCACGCTTTGTTCGAGATGAGATAATGCAATCATTATTTATTTTAAGTGCTGAGTATAAAGCCTGCCCCCATTTTCCAGCACCGATTACTGCTATTTTCATATCTTGCTATCCATAGTTTTATATCGCTACTAATACTTACTAACAAAATCTCTATAAGATTAAATTTAATTTTGCAAAATAAAAAACATAATTTTATAAATAAAAATCTTACTATATATTAATAAAATTTAATCTTATGAAAATTGCTAATAAACCAATAATGCTACCCTAATTTCGTTTTTAATAACTCATTTACTTTGGCTGGATTAAATGCACCCTTGCCCTCTTTCATAACTTGACCAACAAAGAAACCAAATAATTTATCTTTACCGCTCTTATATTCAGCTACTTTATCTTCATTTGCAGCTAATACTGTATCAATGATAGATAATATAGCTGAATCATCACTTACTTGTTTTAGGCCCAGACGATCAATCACGCTATCTATATCTTCATCACTTTCTATTATTGCATCTAAAACATCTTTAGCAGCTTTTTGTGAGATGGTGCCATCTTCTATTCTGTTTAATAGAGTTGAGAGTTTTGCACTATTAACTGGACTTGTCTCTATAGTTACACCATTTTTTAATCTACCTAAAAGCTCTACAGTAAGCCAAGTCACGCATAATTTTGGTGAGTTTGTGCCAGCTATTAGATCTTCAAAATATTTTGCCATCTCATAGCTGCTAATTATCACATCAGCATCGCTCTCTTTTATTCCAAATTCACTTATATATCTAGCTCTTTTTTCATCTGGTAACTCAGGTAAAATACTAGCTTCTTCCATAAGCTTATCAGGAATAATAACTGGTAATAAATCAGGATCTGGAAAATAGCGATACTCTGCACTATCTTCTTTACTTCTCATTGGTTTAGTTATTAATTTTGTCGTATCAAATAGTCTAGTTTCTTGAACAACCTCACTATCATATCTGCCATCCTCCCAAGCTTCACACTGACGCTCTACCTCATACTCAATAGCTTTTTGAATAAATCTAAATGAATTTAAATTTTTAATTTCAACTCTTGTATATAGCTTTTCATCACCTTTTGGTCTAATGCTAACATTTACATCGCATCTAAAAGAGCCTTCTTGCATATTAGCATCGCTAATATTTAAAAATCTTAAAATACTATGAAGTTTTTTAAGATACGCTACTGCCTCATCACTACTTCTAATATCTGGTTCGCTTACGATCTCTAAAAGCGGAGTTCCAGCACGATTTAGATCTACAAGACTAGATTTACTCTCATGGCTATTTTTGCCAGCATCTTCTTCTAAATGTGCTCTAGTAATACCAATTCTTTTACTTTTATCGCCAACTTTAATAATTAGCTCACCATTTTCTACAATTGGAATAGTAAATTGAGATATCTGATAGGCTTTAGGTAGATCTGGATAGAAGTAGTTTTTGCGGTCAAAAACACTCTTTTTATTTACCGTTGCATTTATTGCTTTACCAAAGCTAATTGCTTTTTTTACTGCTTGAGAATTTAACACCGGCAATGCCCCAGGAAGAGCTAAGCATGTTGGACAAACATGAGTATTTGGCTCCTCTCCAAAACTAGTTGAACATCCACAAAATATCTTAGTTTTTGTATTTAACTGACAATGTACTTCTAATCCTATAACTGTTTCAAACATAAATTTAGCCTTTTGATATTGATAAAATAATATATTTTAGCACAAAAAAAATTAAATATTAATAAGGTTAATCTAGCGTAAAATAGCGAATTGATGCAAATCCAGCCACACCGCACTTCATCACAGCACAAATTTGCTCAGCACTCATTATCCCGCCAAGAGCAATAACCTTAAATTTTGATATTTTTATAGCTTCTTTTAATCCTTCTAAGCCTTTTGGTTTGCCCTTATTTGGAGTTGCAAAAATTGGACTAAATGTAATAAAATCGGCTCCATATTGATTAGCCAATTCTATCTCTTTAATATTATGAGTGCTAGCAATTTTGATTAAATTTGGCGGAGTTTCCTTTAATAAATGAATAAAATTTGAACTAAAATGAATACCGTCAAAGCCAAGTTTGCAAGCCAAATCGATATCATTTTGAAGTAAAAATTTTATATTATGAGATTTAAATTTAATAAATTCTTGAGCTGTTTTATCATAGTTATTAGAGTTTTTATCTCTAAAAAGTAGCATATTAGCCTCTTTTAATCTAATAAAATTATTAAAAGCATAATCCAAATTTGAATAAAATTTGGGATCGCTAATTGCATACTTGATCACTATTTAAAATCCTTAATAACAGATATGATATCAAAGCTAAAATAAGACCAAAACTAGCCCCAATTAAACCACTAAGAAAAAGTCCTAAAAAATAAAAATGATAGATACAACATAGTGCGCCGACAATAGCAACTGCCCACGACGCACCTAGAATAAAATTTAAAATATATACCAAAAAATTAATGCTCTTCAGAAACTACCACAGCACCAGCTAAATAAACATATGTTAAAATCATAAAGATAAATGTTTGTAGCAATGCCATAAATGTTAGTAATGCAAATGCTGGAAGTGGAGCAACCCACGGAGCAAGACTAAGAACAACCATCAAAAATAGATCATCACCTTTGATATTTCCAAAAAGCCTAAATGATAATGAAACTATACGAGATAAATGAGATACAATCTCGATAGGAAACATTAAAGGAGCAAGAAATTTATTTGGTCCCATAAAATGGGCAAAATATTTAATCACACCTTGAGTGCGAATACCTTCAAAGTTGTAATATATAAACACACAAAGAGCCAAACAAAGAGTTAGATTCAAGCTAGAACTAGGAGCTTCAAAACCAGGAATAATACCAATTACATTACTTGTCAATACGATTAAACCAATTGTAGCTACTAGCGGTAGATACTTTCTAGCAAGCTCATCACTACCCATTACATCACGACCCATTGATACAATACCTTCTAAATATGCCTCAAGTAAATTTTGAGTACCACGAGGTACAAGCTGCATCGAGCTAGTAGCCATTTTAGCAACAATTAGTACTATAATCGCAACTAAAATAATGTGAAAAAGGTACGTAAAACTATGATCATTAACGATCAAATTTGAAAAGAGAAACAGATCTTTCATAGAAAAGCGCCTTTTGAAAAAATTTGCGGTAATTATATCTTAATTTAGATTAAGCACAAATTAAAAAATCAATTTAAATATCTATTTTTGGTTATTTTATTCTAAATTTTATTTAATAAATAAATCATAAATAATCTTAACAATAGTTAAACTTACCACAGTTAAAAAGATAATTTTTATAAATTTAATCTCTTTTTTTATGACCATATGCGATCCAAAATATGCTCCAATCATTTGGCCAAAACCCATAACTATTCCAAGTAGCCATAGAATTTGCCCACCTCCAATAAATACAGCTAAAGATACTATATTAGAAGTAAAATTTAAGATTTTAGTATTTGCTACTGCGGTTTTTAAATTTAAACCAAGCAAACTAGCAAAAGCAAACATCCAAAACGATCCAGTACCAGGCCCCATAAATCCATCATAAAATCCAATTCCTAACCCAAAAATAGCATAAAATAGATTTTGACTTATTCTCTTTTCTCTATCAATTTGACCAAGGTTTGGAGTAAAAATAGTGTAGATTAAAATTGCTGCTAAACAGATTGGAATTAGATATTTAATAACCACAGCATCGATTAAAAGTACTGACCATGTACCACACACTGCCCCTACAAATGTCCATATAATTCCGCGCCAAAGAGAGTTAAAATCCACCATTTTTTTATGAGTGAAATTAGCTGCTGCTGTAAAACTACCAAATGTAGCTTGTAGTTTATTTGTAGCTAATGCTACATGCTCTGGGATACCAACTGCTATTAATGCTGGGATGGTAATTAGCCCTCCACCTCCAGCAATTGCATCTATAAATCCACTAAAAAATGCTACAAAAAATAGAAGTATAAATATCCAAATTTCTAATTCCAAATTTAATCCTATAACTCATAAATTCTAATAATCTTTTGATATCTTAACTCGCTATTGCACAAAATAAGCAAAATATCATTTTGCATAAATTCAAATGAACCACTAACCTTTATAAGCTCGCCATTTCGTTTTGCTAAAACGATTAAAAAATCATCTGGCAAACCAAGCTCCGTTAAGTTTTTACCAATTACCTTTGATGATTCCCCTATTTTATACTGCTTTATGTCCGAATAAGATATTGGGCTGCTAGGCATATTTGGAATTGTAGTCTTAGATGGTTCGATAACTCCAAATATTTTTCCGCTTTTATTAAGCGTAGTGCCTTGAGTAAGCACAGATATTAATACCATAAAAAATATTATATTAAAGATTAATTGACCATTTTCTAGTTCAGCTGAGAGAGGATATGTAGCCAAAATAATAGGAACAACTCCTCTAAGGCCAACCCATGAGATAAAACACTTCTCTTTTAAATTATATTTAGAAAATATAGTAGACATAAATACACTAATAGGTCTTGAAATAAACATAACAACAAGCGACATTAAAATACTAATCATAGCAACATGAGGTAGTTCGCTAGGAAAGACCAAAAGCCCAAGTGTAAGGAAGATAAATATCTGCATCATCCAAGCTATTCCATCAAAGAAACCAGTTAAATTCTTTTTATACAAAAACTCTTTTTTATTAGCGATAATTCCAGCTACATATACTGCAATGTATCCATTACCGCCAATCTTTTCTGTCAAACCAAAAAGCACAGCAACCAAAGCTATTAAAAGCACTGGATATAACCCCCAAGAGCCTAGCTTTACTCTATTTATAAGGCTTGGAATTATAATACCAAATACATAACCCATTGTACCACCAAGGATAAACTCAAGTATAAGCTTGATACTCATTGTGTATGGATCTATAACTGTAGTAGCTGTAAGAAGTCCAAGTAGAGTAATAGTTAAAAAGATAGCCATCGGATCATTACTGCCACTTTCAAACTCAAGTAGCGAAGCAAGATTATTTTTAAGCTTAGTTGAACGCATAATAGAAAATACTGCTGCTGCATCAGTCGAGCTAATAATTGCACCAAATAGTAACGACTCAAGCATAGAAAAGCCAATTATATAATAAGCAAATACTCCAGTAATCACAGCTGAGATAGCAACCCCAAAAGTTGCTAATACTATACCGCTTTTAAAAATAGGTTTTATTGATTTATAGTTGGTATTAAATCCACCAGAAAACAGTATATATATAAGTGCTATAGTTCCTACATTTTCAGCTATTTTAGCATTATCAAATTCAAGTCCTATAAGCCCATCGCTACCTGCTAGCATACCAATTGCTAAAAACATAAGTAGTGCTGGAACTCCATATTTATCAGATATTTTGCTAAATAAAACACTAAGGATAAATAATCCTCCAAATATAATCAACGAATTATCCATAATTATCCTTGATTTAAGTCATTATTTATTTTGCACTTTAAAGCCTTACTAATAATAGCTTTAGCCACAGCTTCTCTCTCTTTAATCAAATAAAAATGATCTCCAAAATCAGTATAAAGCCCCTTCTCAATAGTATCAGCAAATCTTATGATAGTATTTACATCATATCCTAGATTTTTTATAGAGTTTGCTATTAACTCTGATTTTTGTTCATTACTAACAGCAATTATTGTAGCTATACAATTTTTAATATGAGCTTTTTCTAAAGTAGTTTTTTGAATAGCATTTCCATAATATACATTATCTCTACTATTCTTACCACGCTCTACTAAATTTAAATCATTTTCAAGTGCTATATATGAACAACCTTTAGCCTTTAATTGCCTTACTATTTCACGACCAAGCTTGCCATATCCACATACTACAAAATGGTTTTTATACTCTGGAATATCTATATTTACAAGCTCTTCTATCTCATCTTGTTCTTTTGTAGTTACAACTGCTTGCATTAGCTCATCTTGCTCTTCCATGCTATCAGCGATTTTGCTCACATTTTTTAAGATAAATGGAGTAAGAACCATAGATATAACTACTACAGCAGTTAAAATCTGCAATGTTTTATCATCAGCCATACCTTTTACAGATAATAATGTAAATATAGCTAAAGCAAACTCTCCAACTTGAGCTAAGCTTAGCGCTGCTTTTAATGCGACTTTTTTTCTAGTTAATATCATTAAGAATAGATAAATAATCAAAGCTTTAATTATTAAAACAGTAATCAAAACTAAAGCAATTATAAAAAGATTATTAGCAATTACATTAAAGTTTATCTGCATACCAACTGTTATAAAAAATAGACCCAAAAGAAGATCTCTAAAAGGTATAAGGTCTGTCTCAATCTGATGTTTATACTGCGTTTCAGCTATTAACATACCAGCAATAAATGCTCCAAGTGAATAACTAAATCCAAAATAGTGCGCTAAAAAGCTAGAGCCAATAACCGTAAATAAAATAGTAGTTATAAATATCTCTTTTGAATTTGCACTCACTACTAAATATAAAACACGACTTAATATATACTTACCAATAAAATATAATATTACAATTAATATTACAGCACTAACCATAGATGTAAATATCAAAGAGCTTACAGCGCCATCTTCTACATTAAATATATCTATCATTAAAAGCAGAGGAATAACTGCTATATCTTGAAATAATAATATTCCAAGTACCTTGCGTCCATAACGCTTTGATATATGCCCATTATCATTTAATGTTTTTAAAACTATTGCTGTGGAACTAAGAGATAATGCAAAGCCTATAATAATAGCGCTTTTAATATCTATATCAAATATATAAACCGATAAAATGCTACATGCAAAGCCAGTAGCAAATACTTGAATAGGACCATATAAAAATACATATTTTTTCATTGACATTAAATGCTTAATACTAAACTCAAGCCCAATAGTAAACATCAAAAATACAATCCCAAATTCAGCTACAAAACTTAAATCATGATTATTTTTTAGCCCAAAAAGCTGTGAAATCAAGATTCCTGTAGCAATATAACCTATAATAGTTGGGATTCCATATCTGCGAAATATAAGATTAAATAAAACAGCACAACCAGCTGTTATTACAAATATATATATAATATTATCCATTTTCTCTACTTTTTATCATTTACAAATATTAAATCAAAACTACTACCACGCTTGACTAGCGAACCTTTATTTTGTGTTTTTATATTTGCTCTTAACTCCTCTATTACAGCTTCATACTCTTCAAGTCTTTGTTTTAAGCGCAAAATCACATCAACACCTGCTAAATTTACACCTAAATCTCTAGTAAGTCTTAAAATCATCTTAATCCTATCAAGATCTTTTTCGCTATAAAGTCTCATCTTGCCTTCAGTTCTGCTAGGCTCTACTAATCCCTCTCTTTCATACTGTCTTAGAGTTTGGGGATGGATACTTAAAACCTTTGCTACTACGCTTATTAGATAGACCGGCTCTTCATAATCTCTCATACCATCTCCTTTATAGTTTGCTTTGCAACATATCTCTTAATTGCGGATCAATCTGCTCAATATCTGGTAAAATTATATTGGTAACTAAATACATATCGCCATAGATGTTGCTTTTTCTATTTTTTACACCATAACCTTTTAATCTAATTTTTTGACCATTTTTAGTATTAGGCGGTATTTTGATTGATACATCTTTTTTAAATGTTTTTACATCAATTTTATCACCAAAAAGAGCAGTTTTAAGAGTTAAATCTAAATTTTTATACAAATCATCGCCATCTCTTTTATACTCCTTATCCTCTTCTATATTTACAGTAATAATTAGATCTCCTCTATGGCTTCCAGCACTTTTACCTTTATTTCTAGCCCGTAGCTTTTCACCGCTATTTAATCCAGCTGGAATTTTGATTTTAATCTTTTCGCCATTTATACTAAACTCATAATCACCGCCATTTACAGCTAGTTCAAGTGAAATGTTTATTCTAGCTTGAATATCTAAATTTTGCCCAAATCCTTGATCAAAACCATCAAATCCACCAAAACCTGCTGAACTAAATCCACTAAACCCTCTCTTAGATCGTCCTGCACCGCCAAAATTGCCAAAAAGTTGATTTAATATATCATTAAAATCAGCATTACCGCCAAAATTTTCTCTACTAAAATCATGAAAACTCTGCCCACCAAACATACTATCGCCATATTGATCATACTGCCTACGTTTAGTTTCGTCGCTTAAAATTTCATAAGCAGCATTAATCTCTTTAAATTTCTCTTCAGTCCCTGGGTCTTTATTGATATCGGGATGATACTGCCTAGCTAGCTTTCTATAGGCTTTTTTAATCTCATCGCTACTAGCATCTTTAGAGATTCCCAAAGTTTCATATAAACTATTACTCATTATAATTCTCCACTTATATTTTTTTATATAAATTATATCATAAAAGTTGAGCTAATGTCAATCAACTTATTTAAATTCATTTGTATAAATATTAAATTTATATTTATCCCTACATAATATAATCCAAAGCAATTTTTTAAAAGGGAATAATATGAAAAAAATAACATTAATATCACTTATAGCAGCCTCAACAATTTTTGGTGCTAATGTAGAATTTAGTGATGCAAACCCAAATTTTAACCGCATAAATCCAACTGTAGATCAAAACTCAATCCTATCATATAATAGTTCAATTCAAAAAGCAAAACAGACAGTTGTAAATATATCAACAACCAAAACTATAAAGGTAAAAAATAATCTAAATAGCCTAATGAATGATCCATTTTTTAAAGAATTTTTTGGTTTTGGTTTTAATATTCCAGAACAAAGAAGCCAAAAAAGCTCATCTCTTGGTTCAGGTGTAATCATCTCTAGTGATGGCTATATAGTTACAAATTATCATGTAATAGAAGATAGTGATGAGATTATAGTATCAATGTTAGATAATTCAAAAGAGTATAAAGCTAAAATAATTGGCTCAGACCCAAAAACAGATTTAGCAATTATAAAGATAGATGCTAAAAACCTAGAACCAGCATATTTTGCTGATAGCTCTAAGCTTCTTGAAGGCGATGTAGTATTTGCTATTGGTAATCCTTTTGGCGTAGGTGGAAGTATCACAAGCGGAATAATAAGTGGATTAAATAAAGATAATATTGGATTAAATCAATATGAAGATTTTATCCAAACAGATGCTAGTATAAATCCTGGAAATAGTGGCGGTGCTTTAATAGATAGTCGTGGTGCCTTAGTTGGTATAAACTCAGCTATTCTTAGCCGAAGTGGAGGCAATAATGGAATAGGATTTGCCATTCCATCAAATATGGTAAAAACAATAGCTCAAAAGCTAATTAGCGATGGAAAGATAACTCGTGGCTACATTGGTGTTATGATTGCAAATTTAACAAAAGACCAAAAAGAGATATATAAAAACAAAGAAGGCGCATTAATTACTAATGTAGAAAAAGACTATCCAGCCAGTAAAGCCGGCCTTCAAAGAGGCGACCTTATCATCAAAGTAGATAATACAATCATAAAAAGTGCAAATGATTTAAAAAATATAATTGGTGCATACTCGCCAAATACAAAAATTAATTTAGAATATGAAAGAGCAGGAAAAATCTACTCTACTAAACTCCAGCTAGCTGATACAGATGTTACTGGCAATACAGCTGAAAATTTAAGCATTGATGGCTTAAGCGTGCAAAATTTAAGTGAAGAAATAAAATATAAATATAAAATACCTCAAGAGATAAAAGGTATATTAATCACAGATGTCAAAGATGGTTCAAATGCTGCACATACAGGCTTTGAAAGTGGAGATATAATTATTCAAGTAAATGAGAAAATTATAAATAATATTAATGAATTTAGCCAAGAGATAAAAGCGTCAAAAGCATCAAAAAGAAAACCAATAATCTGGATAAATAGAGCTGGAATTTTAATGGGGCTTGTATTGAAATAATAGCTATTTTTGGCTATAATCAGCTCAAATTTATAAGGCAGATATATGATAAAGATTCTAATGATTGAAGATGATTTTGAACTTGCAGAGATATTAAGCGAATATTTAGAGCAATTTGAAATAGAGGTTAAGATATGCGATGATCCATATCTTGGCCTTTCTACTCTTAATACAAATAAATTTGATCTAGTTATTTTAGATCTTACCTTGCCAGGTATTGATGGGCTTGAGGTTTGCAAAGAGATACGCACCAAGCATACAATTCCCATCATTATCTCTAGTGCTAGACATGATATAAGCGATAAGATAAATGCATTTGAATTTGGCGCAGATGATTACTTGCCAAAACCATATAATCCCCAAGAGCTTCTAGCTAGAATCAAAAGCCATTTACGACGCCAAAGTATCACAATGCAAGAGATATCTCCAGCTCCAAAAGATCTAGTATGTGATGATTTTCGTCATATTATTACTCTAAAAGGCGAGCCGCTTCAGCTTACAGTTGCTGAGTATGATATCTTAAGATATTTAATTAAAAAAGAAGGTGGCGCTATAAGTCGTGAAGAGTTAATTTATAATTGCAACTCCATAAATGAAGATAGCACAAATAAAAGTATAGATGTTATCATAGGTCGTATTCGCACCAAAATAGGTGAAAATCCAAAAGAGCCAAAATATATCCACGCTATTAGAGGCGTAGGCTACAAGCTAGAACAATAAATTAAAACCAAAAAGGGCAAAATGAGATTTTCATCAATTTTTTACACCATTACGCTTATTTTCGCCCTTGGAATTGGGGCTATAGGAATAGCATTTTTATGGCTTATAGAGTATGATAAAGCCAATTACGCAAGAGAATTAAATACCAAATATTCTATTGTAGCTAGGGCTACTTTACTTCATTTAAATGAGTTAATTAATGAAGATGAGTATAAAGAACAGGTCTCAAATTTATATATGCCCCAAATAGATAATATAGAAAAAAAAGAAAAAATACTAAATCAAGCTGTAATCTTAGAAGAGATTACTACTGAATTAGGATCAAGCGCTATATTATTTTATGAGAAAAAAAACTATTTAAAGGTTACCAAAGATGACAATACTCTACTTCTTATAGATACAGCATATCAGCCATATAGATATATAATTATTCAGATTATTTTTGCTTTTGTAGCTGGAATTATCTTGCTTACATATATATTTATTATTCGTAAGATTATGCCGCTTGGAAAGTTAAAACGCCAGATTGATAAATTTGCTCAAGGGGATTTAGAGATCAAAAATGTCGCCACTGGAAATGATGAGATCAGTCAGGTAGCAAGTGCTTTTTATGATGCTGTTAGCCAGATTAAAAATTTAAATAATAGCCGTCAGCTCTTTTTACGCAATATCATGCATGAGCTAAAAACACCAATTACAAAAGGTAGAATTACTGCTGAGATGATTCAAAAAAATAAAAATCAAGAGCGTTTAATCGATGTATTTGAGCGACTTGAGAGCTTAATAAATGAATTTGCAGCTGTAGAGCGTGCCACTTCTAGATTAATAGGAGAATTAAAACCTTGTAAAGTAAGAGATGTAATAGATGAAGCTATAGATATTGCTATGGCTGAAGAGTCTAGCGTTGGAATTGAGGCCATAGATGATGCTACTGTAAAGGCAGATTTTAAACTTTTAGCAATTGCATGCAAAAATATAATTGATAATGCTCTAAAATATTCAGATGATAAATTTGTTAAAATCACAATTACAAACAATGAGATAGTATTTTCATCAAAAGGCCAACCATTAGAAAATGATATAAAGTACTATATAGAACCATTTACACAAGGAACAAATGCCAAAAAAAGCTTTGGTCTAGGTCTATATATAGTACATAATATCTTAATAGCCCATAAATTAAAACTAATATATAAATATAATAATGGAATAAATAACTTTATCTTTAGTGATATAAATTTAAATCAAGGCAAAAATATAGACAAATAATCCAAGTAACGCCAATAAAAGCATTATCCACTTTTTATATATTGCTAATAATGCAATAATATTATACCCTATAAACTGCCATAGCTCCAGATTAGCCTTGCCTTGAGCTGGTGCAAATTCAATAAATCTAATCATAAAATCATCAAAAAGCCCGCCTATTCCAAAAAGATGCAAAAATAGACTAACTGGATAAAATATTATAAAAACATAAGATAGTGGAATTACACTAATTTGATACCAGCTAGCTATAGGAAAAAAGTAATAAACAGGAATATTCATCGCTAAAAATACAAAAATCTCAAGAATTAAAGTATGCATCAAAATTCTCTTTAAACTACTAAGGTCGCTTCTATTGCCAAAATGATAGATATATAAAAATATAAAATAGACCCCAAGACATGAAAAATAAAATCCGATAGAAAATAGTAATTGCGGACTAAAAGCTAATCCAATCAATATTGCTAAAATCAAATTTCCAAAGCTAAAAACCTTAAGCCCACGACTAAGCAATAAAAACCCAACCACTCCCATAATATATGAACGCAAGAAACTAGGAGTAAAATCTAAAATATATAGATAAAATCCCATTAAAATAAACAAAATCAAACTAATATAAAATCTTAAATTTAAGTATGGAAAATATCGGTCTTGCAACGGCACAATAGTAAATCTAGCTACAAAAAATACAAAAATAAATATTACACTAAGATGAAATCCACTAATAGCTATAATATGCGCAATTCCCCAGTGAGTAACATTTTGACGCAACTCTTTACTCATTGGAGTTGCTAAATATAAGGCACTATATAATTCTTGCATTTTAGGGTTTTGATGTTGAGATATGATTGCATTTTTAAGAATATTAGCAAGGCTATCATTTATATCAAGCTTACTAATCTTAAAACTAGGCAAGAAAAATCTACCAGCAATATAATCTTTAAATTTAAGATTTTTAGTTATTACCCCTACTTCGCAACTACTACACTTTGGCAAGCTCTTAGAGCGAGTATAAAATATAAAGTTATCACTTTTAAACTGCAAAACATAATACTCGGAGTTTTTTCCTTGTCTTTTATCACTAAATAAAAGATCAGCCTTAATAAAACTATATGGCTTAGCTTTAAAAGCTTCATAACTTCTAAACTCTAGATACAAATTTAGAGTAAAAATCGCAATACAAATAGCAATAAATACTCCAAATTGTCTAAAGTTAGAAAATAAATTCATCTACTTTGCAATGGCTTTATAGTAGCTTAGCTCATCATTTAATAGCTCAAATTTTTGATTAAGGAGTGAAATTTGGGCTGAGATTAGATTATTTTGCGCCTCTAATAGATCTTTTAACTCAGCACTTCCTTCATTATATTTACTCTTATAAATTGCAACAATCTTAGCTTGATCGCTTGCCATTATGGCTAAATTATCATATGTTGCTTTATCAGTTTGATAAAATAATAGATATTTTAAAGACTCATTTATGGCATTTTTTAGCGTTTTTTCATAGCTAAATTTAAGTTTATTAAACTCAAGCTCACTAATTTTAATATGTTTTTTAAGCTTAAAATAGTCCAAAAAAGGCAAACTAAAACTCACAACTCCACCAAGTTGATTAAAATCAAAGCTATTTTTAAACTCTTTATCGCTATCGCTTAAATTTGCACCAAGACTAAGACTAGGCAAAAGCTCTTTTTGACTTAGACGATACTCATAAAAGCTCGAATTTAGTTTTGCTACTGCTTCATTAATATCTGGACGATTTGAAAGCTCACCAACATCAAACTGGCTAATTCCTATAAATTCGACACCATCTAAGCTAAGCTCATCAAACCTTTTATCACTTCTAGTAAGATTTTTTAAACTCTCATAGTTAGATTCTAATGATCTTTGTGTAGAGTGAATTTGATTTTGAATTTTTAATATATTTTGAGAACTTTGCTTAATAGCTAAAAGCTCCTCTTTACCATTTTCAAATTTAACCTTAACTATATCATCAAGCATCTTTGCATTATCTAAATTTTGCTTTAAACTACGCAAAGAGTCATTAAGATATAAGATATTAAAATAACTATTTGCTACTTGACTAATAATAGTCAATCTTAAATTATCCAATGTTAATCTACTAGAGCGCATTATCCACTCTTTTGATTTATAATTATCATATATCTTACCAAATATATCAAGTTCATAGCTAAGGCTAAATTTAGAATTAAATTTGCTGCTAAACTCATCACTTTTTCCTATATCTCTACTGCTATTTGCTCCTATCTCGCCACTCATTGATGGGATATAGCCATCACTTGCTATACCTGCATTTAACATAGCTACTTCTAAATTTAACACCGCTACACCAATATCTTCATTATTTTTAAGAGCCAAATCAATAAGCTCATTTAAGGTAGTTTGGTTAAAATCTTTATGCCACTTAGGAGTATAAAACTCAACATCTTTAATCTCATAATCTAGCTTTTTGCCAGCACATCCGCCAAAGATAATAGCTATAAAAATAACAATTATATATCTCATTTTAATCCCTTAGTAGTGCATCAATTGGATTTAATTTAGATGCATTTTTAGCTGGAATATAACCAAAAATTATCCCAATAAGACTAGAAACTCCAATAGCTATAACAATCGAAGCTGTGCTAAATATCATCGTAAATCCAGTATCTAAAGCATTTATAATAGTACCAACTAAATATGCTAGTCCAACTCCAATTACCCCGCCAATAGCACATAGCAATATCGCCTCTATTAAAAATTGAAGTAAAATATCTCTACTTTTAGCACCAATTGCCATGCGAATACCAATCTCTTTAGTCCTCTCAAATACACTTACAAGCATAATATTCATAACCCCAATTCCGCCAACCATCAGTGAGATAAAAGCCACTCCAGAGATTAAAAGACTCATTGAATTTACAGTGCTTTGAACGGTTTGCATAATAGTATCTGAATTTATAGTAAAAAAGTCCTTTGTCCCTCGCATAGAACTCATAGCCTCTATTATCCCGCTCTCAGCTACTTGAGCATTTACCTCATCATTAATTTTTACAATTATTGAGCGAATGTTTTGTTGGCCTGTTAATTTATTTACTGCTGTAGTATATGGCAGATATACAGTAATATTATCAGCACCAAATGAGCCTGAATCCTTATATCCTACTCCTATAATTGTAAAAGGTTGTTTATTAAATATAATTGTTTTGCCAATAGGATCAACACCTTCAAAAAATTCTTTTTGTGCTAAATTATCAATGATAATATTTGATCTTGAAAATCTTAAATCATCAAATTCAAAATCCCTACCATGCGTAATTGTTACCCCAGAGACATTAAGCAAATTTTCACTTCCGCTTCTTAGACTTGCATCTATATTTTTATTGCCATATGTGAGTAATCCAGTAGCATTAATCCTAGGCGTAGCATAATCTACAAAGCTAAGACTCTCAAGCATCTTATAGCTCTCAATACTAAAATCTTTTAACTTTCTAGCATTTTTATCACCAAAATTTTTACCTAAATGCAACGTAATTGTATTTGTTCCCATACTATTGATATTAGCTAAAATCTTTTGCTCACTACCTTTGGCTAAAGCAACTACACAAATTACAGAAGCAATACCTATAATAATACCAAGCATAGTCAAAAATGATCTAAGCTTATGCGATTTAATCGCTCCAATACTCATCATAAAGCTCTCTAACAAACGATCTTTTAAAGCTTTGAAATTTGATTCTATAGATATGTTTTTAGAGCTTTTTTCGTAACATTGATTATTTTTTATATCATCTTTAATTATATTGCCATCTTTAATCTCTATGATACGATTTGCCCAACTAGCTATATCTTTATCATGTGTTACTATTATAATTGTATGGCCATCTTTGTGAAGCTCTTTTAAGATCTGCATTACCATCACACCACTAGCACTATCAAGCGCTCCAGTAGGCTCATCACATAGCAAAATCTCACCGCCGTTCATCAGCGCTCTAGCGATACTTACACGCTGCTGCTGACCGCCACTTAGATAGTTTGGCATAGTATCTATTTTAGACTCTAGGCCAAGTTTTGCTAGAAGCTCTTTAGATCTATTTAATCTATCATCTTTATTCATTCCAGCATAAATTCCAGGCAAGGCGACATTGCTTTTGACATCATTTGAACTAAGTAGATTATAACGCTGAAATATAAAGCCAAATTTTTTTAATCTTAAATTTGAAAGTTCATCTTTATTAAATTTACTTATATCTTTACCATCAAGCTCATATTTACCACTTGTTGGAGTATCTAGACAACCCAATATATTCATAAGCGTACTCTTGCCGCTACCTGATTGCCCTATAATAGCTACAAACTCACCCTTTTTAATCTCTAAATTTATCCCTTTTAATACCTCTGTTTGAGTATCACCGACTTTGAAGGATTTACGGATTTTGCTTAGCCTAATCATTAGAACCTCATCATCGGTCTTTTAGAGCCATTCATCATATTTTGCATACTAGCTGAGTTTAGATGAAAATATATTACCTCTTCATTTTCGCTAAGACCGCTTAGAATTTGTGTATTTATACCATTTGTAATTCCTGTAGTTATAGCTCTTTGTTCGATTTTATCACCATTTTTAATATATACAAATTTACCATCTTTACCTGATTTTATCGCCATTGTAGGTAGATATAAGACATCTTTATTTTCAGCAATTATTATTTTATTTTCCGTTGTCATACCTATACGCAAAATCTCATCACTATTATCTACATTTACCTTAGCATAATAATATACAGCTGAGCTTGAGCTAGTACTGCTTGAATTTGAATTTGAAGTGGAGTATTTGCCATCACTTAAAGTAGTCAAACCTGGGTCAATTGAGCTTATATATGCGGTAAATTTTTTAGTATTATTTGAAAGAATCGAGTATTCTACCTTATTTCCTACCTTAATATTTGGTATATCTCCTTCGCTAACTTGCAATCTTATCTCCATTTTGCTTAAATCTGCGATATTTACTAAGGTTGGAGTTGTTTGATTAGCGTTGATAGTTTGACCAACCTCTACTGGCACAGATACTACAACTCCATCAAATGGCGCCCTAATATCAGTATAGCCCAAATTTGTTCTAGCAGTATTAATCTCAATTCCAGTTTGTTTAATTTGAGCTTCTATCTCTTTTAAACTAGCTAATTTTAAACTATAAGTATCTTTAGCATTTTCTAAGCTCTCTTGGCTTGTGGCGTTTTGTTTAGCTAAATTTTGCTCCCTTTTATACTGCTTTAATGCGATATCAACTGAAATTTTAGCCGAATTTAACTTCGCTTCTAAAATCTCCAAAGCCGCAAGTTGCTGATCGAGCGTATTTTGCTGCTTTATGCTATCTATTTGAGCTATTTTATCTCCAGCTTTTACCTTATCGCCTACTTTTACATATAGCTCTTTTATCTGACCACTTACTTGAGCACCAACATCTACTAGATTACTAGCAAATACCTCACCTACTGCATCTACACTTTGTATGATATCTCCGCGTTTAACAACTGTTGTGATATATTTATCTTTTGGCTCATCATCTTTTAATCCCCACCATAAAATAGCCCCACTAACAGCTATAAGACCGGTAATAATTAATAATTTTTTTGAAATTTTCATTATTTTCCTTAGAATTTTTTATTGCCATTGTATGAAATTTATGTAAATTTATTGTTAAGATTGTAATTTAGATTTAATCAATTTTAACCATATTTAGCTACAATATTGTCAAATTTAATCCAAAAGAAAAGATTATGAAAAATATATCAATAATTATACTAGCAGCTGGTAATGGTACTCGTATGAAATCACCTAAATCTAAAGTTCTACACACTCTAAGCGGTAGATCAATGATTGCTCATGTAGTAGAAAAATCACTACAAATATCTGATGATATAACAGTAGTTTTAGGCTATCAATTTGATGAAGTAAGCTCAGAGATAAATAGAGAATTTAATAATATAAATATTGTCGCTCAAGATACTATCAACTTTCCTGGAACTGCTGGAGCTGTAATGGCAGCAAAACCTAAATTTGATAAAACTCTAATAATATGCGCTGATATGCCACTAGTTGCAACTAGCGAACTAATATCACTAACTCAATCAAATTCTGATATAACTATAGCTGCTTTTGAATCTAAAGATCCTTTTGGATATGGTAGAGTAGTAAAAAATGGCGATCAAGTTATCAAAATAGTAGAACAAAAAGATGCCAACGAAGATGAAAAAGCAATAAATCTATGCAACGCTGGGGCTTACTGCTTTGATACGGCTTTATTAAATTCAGTCCTACCACAGATAAATAACCAAAATGCAAGCAATGAATACTATCTAACAGACGCCATAGAACTAGCGTTAAAAGCTGGCAAAAGCGTAAGCTCTGTCTTAGTAAATGAGCAAAACTTTATGGGTATTAATGACAAGCTAGCTCTAAGCAAAGCTGAAAATATAATGCAAGAGCAGATAAAAGCAAATTTGATGAAAAATGGCATTATCATTAGACTTCCTCAAACTGTATTTATAGATAGTAGAGCCAAATTTGAAGGAGAGTGCGAGATAGAGAGCGGCTGTGTGATTAAAGGCGATTGTCTTATTAAAAACTCTATAATTAAAAGCAGTTCAGTTATAGAGTATAGCACCGTAATTGATAGTGATATTGGTCCAATGGCACACCTAAGACCAAAAAGCCACATAGTCTCTACTCACATTGGCAATTTTGTAGAGCTTAAAAATGCAAATTTAAATAGTGTAAAAGCTGGCCATTTAAGCTATTTGGGAGATTGCCAAATTGATAGTGGAACAAATGTAGGATGTGGTACAATCACTTGCAACTACGATGGTAAAAACAAACATAAAACCATAATAGGCAAAAATGTATTTATAGGTAGCGATACACAGCTTATTGCACCACTAAATATCGCTGATGATACTCTAATAGCAGCAGGTTCAAGCGTAACACACGATAGTCATAAAGGCGACCTAATCATAGCTAGAGCCAAACAAAATAATAAAAGTGGATTCTTTTATAAATTTTTTGGTAAAAAAGATGAAAAATAAAAATATTCTCTTAGCAGTTTGTGGGAGTATTAGCTTTTATAAAGCTTATGAAATTTTAAGTCTGCTTAAAAAAAATGGTGCAAATGTTAAAGTGCTACTAAGCGATGGGGTTCTTAAATTTGCTACTCCAGTGGGCTTTGAAGCTCTTAGCGATGGTGTTTTAACATCGCTTAATGAGAGCTGGACAAATGGTTTAGATCATATAAGCTTTAGTAAAAATGATCTGCTTATCATCGCACCAGCATCAGCTAATAGTATCAATAAAATTGCAAATGGAATAGCTGATAATATATTTTTACAAACAATTCTAGCAGCCTCTTGTCCTAAGATTATAGCTCCAGCTGCTAATAATAATATGCTAGATAATCCAGCCACAATTCGAAATTTAAAGATTTTAAATAATGATGGTTTTACAATTATTGAGCCAATTACTAAAACTTTAGCTTGTGGAGATTATGGAAAAGGCGCATTAAATGAGCCATGGCTAATTGTAGAAACCGCCAAAAGAGTATTAAACCAAGATGAGTTTTACAAAGGCAAAAAGGTTATAATCACCGGTGGTCCAACAACTGAAAAAATAGATGATGCAAGAGCTATTACCAATCACTCAAGCGGTAAAATGGCTAAAGCTTTAGCTGATAGCTTTTACTATGCTGGGGCTGATGTTGTATTTATTAGCTCTATTGATTTTAACACCCCATATAAGATAATCAAATTTAAAAGCTCAGACCAATTAAATAGCATATTAAATCAGCAAATAGTCGCTCCAGATGATATATTAGTAATGTGTGCAGCAGTTAGTGATTTTATCTGTGCTAATCCTAAAGATGGCAAGATCAAAAAAGATCAAATGGGAGATAAAATTGAGCTAAAATTAAATATCGATATATTAAAAAATCTAAATTTAAAGTGTAAAAAAATTGGTTTTAAGATGGAAATGGACGCTAAAAACGCTCTACATAATGCTAAAAATATGCTAATGAATAAAAATCTTGATGCAGTGTGTTTAAATATCTTAGGAGATGATATTAAATTTGGCTCTAATGAAACCAAGATAAGTTTTATAACTAAAGATACAGTTATACAAACAGAACTAACATCAAAAGAACTAGTCGCATCACAAATTACTAAATTGGCAAAAAATATATGATAAATAAATTATCTAAAATTCAATCTGCTCAAATATCAAATAATATTCCAACAATAATAAACTCAAGTTTGCCAGTTATAATAAAAGTATTAGAACAAACTAAATTTAATCGTTATAATATTAAATTTGGCACCAAAACAATCAGCACTACAAGCTATAAAGATCTAGAAGTAGGAAGCGAATACTATGCTAATATCGGATCTCAAAGTGGCGGTATGATAAGTATAAACTCTCTTACTAAAAGAGAGATTATAAAGCCAGTTTTAGATGATGGAGTAGCTCTTATTGAGATGGTAGCAAGCTCGCAAAATCTCTCATGGCTAATACCATATATTAAATCCAAAATGGCAAATCCACTCTCAAAAGATGAATTTAGCATATACGCAGATATGATTATGGCATTAAATGAGAACATACTTCATATACCATTTTATTATGATAACCGTTCTGCATTAATACAAATTTTACTTGGGAAAAATCCTAAAATTTACCTGATATTTTCTTTATTTGCCCCTATAATTATCTCTATAAAAGATGGAAAAATTCGCCTAGTTAGCTCACCTTATGTTAGTCTTAGCAAGGCCTTAGCTGATGAGTTAGGATGCGAATTTGAAATTAAACAAGTATCACCTCTATGGCAAAAAACAGTCATAAAGGCTACAATATGAATATATTAAATCATCTAGCTATAATTATGGATGGCAATGGAAGATGGGCTAAAAATCGCTCTTTAGTACGGACTAATGGCCACAAAAAAGGAGCAGATGTGGTCAATGATATTGCCATATATTGTGCTAAAAATAATATAAAAAATTTAACACTTTATGCCTTTAGCACAGAAAACTGGAAACGACCAAAAAGCGAAGTTGATTTTTTATTAAATTTGCTTTTGAAATTTATCAAACTCAAAGAGGAGCTTTTTTTACAAAACAATATTAGATTTCATACTATAGGTGATTTAAGTCCATTTAGCAATAAACTAAAAGACGCCATAGCAAATCTAAAAAATAAAACTCAAAACAATAATGGATTAAATTTAATCCTAGCAATAAATTATGGAAGTCAAAATGAGATTACAAGAGCTGTAAATTTAGCTCTTGAAAATGGATATAAAATTACAGAACAAAGCATAGCCAAACATCTAGATAGTGCTAGCTTTGGAGATGTAGATCTACTTATTCGCACTGGTGGAGAACAAAGGCTTAGCAACTTTTTATTATGGCAGTCTAGCTATGCAGAACTAGCATTTACGCCAACTCTTTGGCCAGATTTTAACAGCAAAGAACTTGAAGAAATTATAGCTAAATTTAAATCCATTCACCGTAAATTTGGGGCAATTTAATGTTACTAATATTTTTTATTTTTGGGATATGTCTTGGCTCATTTACTACAGTTTTAATCACTCGCATACCTATTGGAGAGGATTTTGTCTTTAGTCGTAGCCGCTGCCCAAGCTGCGCTAAAAAGCTTGGCGCTACTGAGCTTATACCTATACTTTCGTGGGTAATGCTTAAAGCAAAGTGTAAAAACTGCAAAACAAAAATTTCGTCATTTTATCCGTTATCTGAACTAATAGTAGGATTTTTGGCAATTTTTGCCTTTTTTTTAGAATCAAATTTAATCTTAGCTATGCTTTTAGCGTTAATTTTTGCTATATTTTATGCCCTTGGGGCGATCGATTTTAGACTAAAAGCTGTTCCAAATTATCTTCTAATGAGTGGATATTTTTTGGCTGTATTATATGCTTCTATAACTCAAATTAACAATATTTTAGACTCATTTATCATAATTGGTATTATGGTAATACTAAAAAGCACTCTAATGCTACGCCCACGCCATCAAATTTTAGAACCAATGGGTGAGGCTGATAGTATTTTTATCGCTTCGATGGTGGCGATTTTAGGGCTTGAGTGGGGATTTATAGCTCTATTTTTAGGCGCATTAGTTCAGCTTTTTATCCACATATCTATAAAAGATAAAACCATTGCATTTATTCCGGCACTTTTTGGTGGATTTATCGTTGCTGCAAGCCTTAAGAATTTTACAAATATAAATTTAGGATTAATATGAATAGAGTTAATCGATATCTTTTTAGTAGCTTTTTATCGACTTTTGCCTCTTTATTTGCTACGCTATTTTTAATAGTTTCAATTGTATTTTTTATCCAAATTGCTAGAATTACTAGCTATATAGATATTAGTTTTTTTGAGCTTCTTAAATTATATCTATTTATGCTTCCACAAATTCTACTTTTTACCATACCTATTGGATTTTTTGTTGCTTTAGCGATGAGTTTTTTTCGTCTTTCAAGAGAGAATGAGAGCATAGTTATATTTACCTTAGGATACAATCCAAAAGATATAGCCAAATTTTTTCTAAAAATATCAACTATACTATCAATTACGCTATTATTTATAGCTCTTGTTGCAATGCCTACTGCAATGAATTTAAATAATAACTTTGTAGCATATAAAAAAACAAAACTAAGCCTAAATATAAAACCAAGCGAATTTGGGCAGAAATTTGGCGAGTGGATGGTATTTATAGATAAGCAAAATATAGATGAAAATCTCTCAAAATATGAAAATATTGTATTATATAATCACAACAAAGATAGCGAAAGATTTATTACTGCTAGTAGTGGCGATATCACAAATGAAAATGCAAGACTAAATTTAATCTTAAAAGATGGCTATATTTATGATATTAAAGATAACAAATGGAATGTTTCAAAATATGACTTACTAACGATTCGTTCAAATATACAAGATAGTTCTAATGATAATTTTAGTATAGCTGCATACTGGAAACAAGCTAGTAGCGATCCAAAAGTTGCTAAAAATCTTACAATATACTGCCTTATCGCCCTATTCCCTCTAGCTAGTACTCTATTTGCACTAAGCTTTGGAATTGTAACATATAGATATGAAAAAGGTATGGTATATATTGGAATATTTGCTGTTTTATCGGCATATTTTACAGCAATTTTACTACTATCTAAACATCCATTTTATGGAATTCCGCTTGTTTTTGTGGTTACATTTTTATTAAGTCAAATAGCATTTATAAATAAAGTGGTAAAAAAATACTAATGAAAATAGCTCTCAAATATAGCTACAACGGCTCTAAATTTAGTGGTTCTCAAACACAACCAAATGTCCAAGCCGTAGAAGATGCTATAAATGAAGCATTAAATCATGTAGGAATTTATGAACCAATACTATCAGGCTCTAGAACCGATAAAGGCGTTCATGCATTAAATCAAATATCAACCGTGCATTGTGGTGATTTTTGGAATTTAAATAGATTAAAAGATCAAATTAGCCGCCATCTTAGCCCATATATTAATCTTAAAGATATATGGATTGTAGATCAAGAGTTTCATCCTAGATTTAGCGCAACTGCTAGAGAGTATAGATATATAATCTATCATGGTGATAAATCACCATTTTTGAGTGATTTTGTATATTTTTATCCAAATTTAGACTTAAAAAGATTAAATTTAGCACTTGCTTGCTTTATTGGTAAGCAAGATTTTAAACCATATTACAAAGTTGGAAGTGGTGAAAAATCAACTATTAGAGAGATTTACAAAGCTTATGCGTATCAAATTCAAAAATCTGCATTTAGCATAAATAGATATAGCGATAAACCAAATTTAACTATTATTAAATTTAGAGCCAATGGCTTTTTAAGAGCGCAAGTTAGGCTAATGGTCGCAAACGCTATAAAAGCTGCAACTAGCGATGAAAAGCTAAAAGAGTTTATAGAGCTTCACAAAGCTCAAAAGCCACTAACAAAAATGCCAGCTCCACCAAATGGATTATATTTAAAAAAGGTGTTTTTTAAAACTTAAGCAATACTAGATTATATTTTACATTTATTTGTAAAATTTACAAGCATAACAAATGAAAATAATCTGAATTTAAATTTGATTATTTATTTTAAATTTGCTAAAATTACGCAAAATTAGCAAGGAGTAAAAATGGCTGAGTTTAAAGAAGAGCTTTTAAAACTTTCTAAAAGGATAGAAAATACAAAAGATAGAGTGCTAACTGAAGAAGCTACAAAGATGAGCTTTATAGTTCCATTTCTTAGAATTTTAGGATATGATGCAACCGATCCATCTGTGGTAGTACCAGAATTTACAGCAGATATCGGAACAAGAAATGGAGAAAAGGTTGATTATGCTATATTAAAAGATGATTCTCCTTTAATATTGATCGAAGCTAAGCATCATAGTGAAAATTTAGACACTCATTGTAATCAACTTATGCGTTATTTTAATGTTACTAAGGCTAAATTTGCAATATTGACAAACGGTATAGAGTATAGATTTTATACAGATAGCCAAGAACCTAATATAATGGATTTAACTCCTTTCTTGCTTATCAATATGAATCAATTAATAGATAGCAAATTAAAAGAGTTGGAAAAATTTAAGTGTGATAAGCTAAATATAGATGACCTATCATCTATGGCTACAGAGCAAATATATCATAATAAAATCAGAGATATATTTAAACAAGAAATAGAAAATCCTAGTGATGATTTTACTAGATTTTTTGCTCAAAAAATTACTAGCAATAGAATAACTGGAAATGTCTTAGATAAATTTAGATCTCATATCAAAAGAGTATTTGCCAATATGATAAATGACATTGCAAATGAAAAAATCGATAGTATCCAAGCTCAAATTAAGCAAAATCAATCACACAATAACTCGCAACAATCCCAAATAGAAGAAAGCAACATAAACACAGCAGAAGATAATCAAATAATAACAACAGAAGAGGAGTTGCAGTCATTTTATATTGTGCGCTCCATACTTGTTTGTAGTCCAACCATCCAAGCAAGCGATGTGAATTATAAAGATACAAGAAGTTATTTTTATGTTTATCTATATAATAAAACAACAAAATGGGTATGTAGAATTTATTATCGTCCAAATGGATCTTATATTATCATACCAGATCAAAATGGCGAAGACAAAAGATATGATATTCAAACGCCGGATGATATCTACTCTTTGCGTGAAGAATTAATAAAATATGCAAATTCTATCACAAAATAATATAACTCAATCTGATTTAAGCTCCAATACAGGAGCTTAAAAAAACATAATCAAATATTTGGATTGCCATTATATTTTATATCTTTAACATCCATTTCATCTATTTTGCGCACTATACTACCTATATCATTTGAGTTGGCTTTAGATATATCGCCTTCTAAATCTTGATAGCTATATATCATAGCTACGGTACTTACGCCTTCTATTTGTTCTAACATTCTAAAAGTAGCCAACTCTCCATCTAAATCTGCAGACTCTATGACAGCTACTATTTTATCATTTTCTTTAGCAGCTACTTCACAGTTTGAAATCTTATCTATTTTTGTAGCTACTTCTTCGCAAAGATTAGGATTCATTAGAGTTATAACCACACTTGATATATTATTCATTACATACTCCAAAAATATATTTTATTATCATAGCTTGAACCAATTAGATACTCATCATTAAAAATTAAATAATTTAATGAAGCTCCATCATACTCTATATTTTTAATTATTTCACCATTTTTATCAATAATTTTTATACTATTTTCTGTGCTAAATGCTCCCTTATCACTACTTATTCCAACACAATATACTAAAAATTTAGCCTCATAATAAAACTCTTTTGAGCCGTTATTAAAGTATGATTTTTTATCAGCAGAACCACTAATTAATAATTTACCATCAATACCAACGCTATAAATTGTATCTTTTTGGGCATTTATCTGCTTTACAACTCTTTTAAGCTTAGTATCAAAATAAAATATCACACCACCTTCAATCCCAATAGCTATAACACCATTTTTTCTATCAAAAGCAGCATCTCCAGTACTTGAAGTAGTTAATTTATTTTCAAAAACAACCTTTCCTTCTCTAAAATTATAATACTCAACCTCGCTACTTAAAGTAACAAAAATTACATGATTACTATCGAGTAAAAATATCTTTTTAACTCCATCAGTATGCATTTTAAAGCTCTTTAAATTTCCATTTTCTAAAATACCAAGCGACTTGGTTCCATTATCACTCTCATACAAAATAGCTACCACTTCGCCAAGTTTGTCAATACTAAAAATCTTTGGTGCTATATCATTATCAAAATAATTTGAGAACTTTGGTAGATCTATCATCTTATTTAGCTCTTGAGACTTTATGCTATAATTATAAAGCTCACCATTATCAAGCCCTATTAATAGCTCATCCTTATCAAGCTTGACACTTACAGCATTTGCAGGTAATTTTAACTCAAAACTACCCCATAAAAATGTAATAGCCATAAATAAAACTACAAAAAATCTCATCAATTTCCCCTTACAATTACTGAGTTATTTACACATACGCTTACGCACTCACTACACCCTACGCAACTATCATTAACAGTAGGCCTAAACATTCCTAAATACTCTATGGCTCTAAATTTACAAATATCTAAGCAGTTGTAGCATATAACCTCATTCCAAGCCAAGCAAGTAGCGGTATTTATCTCTACGCTTGCATTTATTTTAGCTGGATAAGCCAAATTTAACACGCTCTTACCTATAGATTCACACGCTATAGCGCACTCTTTACAAAAATTACAACCGAGCTTATACTGGTTAAATTTAATTCTACCATCATCAAACTCCAAAAGTTCTCTTTGGCAACTAGACACACAAGGTGCATGGCAGTTAATGCAATCAAACTCTCCGCTAAAATATGGCGGTGCAATAAGTCTAGGCTCTCTTTGCCTAAATTTAGCAAAGAGATTTCGCCTATCTATCATTTAATACCTTGATTTAAAACATCAATAAGATTAGATGATCTATTACCCTCACCATCTCTAAAATCAGCTTTAAAATTATTTTTAACTAGTGGTTCAGCATCTGCTTGTGGTACGTGGCATTGAACGCAGTTAAATCTTTCTGTATTTAGCTCTTTTGTTTTTTTACCAGTTGATAGATACATATAGTGACTTTGTGGAGCTGGAATTGTACCCATTTCTTTAGCTGTTTCTGGAGTGTGGCATGTCAAACACATATTAGACTCTATTGTAATAGGCAACAAACCCTCCAAGCTATGTGGAATTAATGGCGGAGCATTTTCATAGCTTCTTTCATATACTTCATTGTTACCTGGCAGATCGCCTTTCCAAGTAATTACTGGATTTTTTACATTAACTTCATCTTTAAGTTCCACACTTCTAAGGCCAATTTGTGTATCTTCTACTGCTGAGCCTTGTCCTGTGCTCAAATTACAAGCTGCTAAAACTAGTGCTGCAGTCGCACTAAGTAAAACATTTTGCAAACCCTTTTTCATTGTTCTCTCCTAAATTTTAATATACTAAAATTAAGTGCATCATCATCGCAAGCCTCTACGCAACGTCCGCAACTTATACACTCGCTTCTTATATTGCCACTTTGTTTACCCACTATATCCAAGACTTGCATCTCTGGACAAACAACTTTGCACTTATTGCAATGAGTGCAATTTTTACTGTTGTGATAGATGCGTATTAAGCTAAATCTACTAACTAATGCCCAAAATGCTCCCAAAGGACATAAATGACCACATATTAATCGCTTACCTAAAAAAGCCTCTATACAAATAATTATGATAGCTATACTAATAGCCGATCCACTAAGATATACAACACCTCTAGTAAAAGCCCCTATATAGCTTATACTTTCAAAGGCTGCTATGCTAAAAGCAAAGCTAAATATCAAGCTCAGCGCAAATAGATAGTATCTTGAATTTGAGCTTATATTAACTAGATTTTTGCCAATTTTTAGCTTTGTTCTTATGTATGCACCAAGATCTGTTAGAATATTTACTGGACAGACCCAAGAACAAAATGCTCTAGGTGCTATCAAAGCATAAAAGACAACCATAATCAAAGCCCCAATTACACTTGCACTACCTACACTAAATCCAGCCAAAAATAGCTGAAGTAAAGCATATGGATCACTAAGTCCGATTACACCAAAGATCTCTGAGCTACTTAAATTTCCTTTTAAGATATTTACGCCATATATATTTCCAGCTATAAACAATCCCAAAATAGCTAATTGAACTACCCTTCTAGCAATTGTAAATTTCATAGCTCATCTCCATTTAGATACTTAATACCCTTTTTGCTATCTAAATGCATTTTAGTATCAGCATCTTTTAGTTTAGCATCATCACCTTCTACCCAGCCTTTTACATAGTTATTACCCAACTTACCCATAACCATATCTCTTGGAAGCACGGTTATTGCGGCTTTATCTGTGATACATGCTATTTCACACTTACCACATCCAGTACAATAATCACTATCTACAATCGGCAATAAAAATGCGTGTTTGCCAGTTCTTTCATTGCGTTTATAATCTATCAATAAAGCCTTATCTATCAATGGACAAGCACGATAACACGCATCACATTGAATTCCAAAATAGGCTACACAGTTTTTCTCATCTACAACTGCTACACCCATTTTAGCCATATTGATATCCAAAGCTCCATCTTTTGTAACTAGCTTAGGATCTAGCGCCTCTGTTGGACACTCAACCACGCAAGGAATATCTTCGCACATAAAGCAAGGAATATCCCTTGGGGTAAAAAATGGAGTTCCGATACCTACGCCACTATCTTTAAATTCAGCGAGTTTTAGCGTATCAAAAGGACACGCCTCAACGCATAGCCCGCATCTAATACAACGAGTCAAAAACTCATCTTCATCCAAAGCTGCAGGCGGACGCAGTTTAAGCACAGGCTTAGCATTTGCATACTCTTTATAAACAAATGAGCTAGCAGCTAAAAGTCCAACTAAACTAAAACCCGTCTTGATAGCATCTCGCCTTTGCATTTTAGGCCTTATAGACTTTTACAGCACATTTTTTAAAGTCTGTCTGTTTAGATAATGGACAAGTAGCATCTAGACAAACTTTATTAATATATACATTTTCATCAAACCAAGGCACATATACCAAGCCTACAGGTGGTTTATTTCTACCACGGAAATCCACTCTAGCTTTTACTTTACCACGGCGGCTCTCTACCCATACGACATCATTTTGAGCTACGCCGATTTTTTTGCCATCTTCTTCATTCATATAGCAAAGCGCTTCTGGAACAGCACGATATAGCTCAGGAACACGCATTGTCATAGTGCCACTATGCCAGTGCTCTAGCACCCTACCTGTACATAGCCATAGTGGATACTCTTTGCTTGGAGTTTCTGGTGCGTCCATAAATGGTCTAAAGAATATTTTTGCCCTATTTTTGATAGAACTTTTTTCAGGGTTAGTAACTTTGGTTAAATCTCCACTTGGTAGAGCGCCACCTGCGTTACCATAGAAAGCAAAATCGCTATCTGGAGCTGCTTTTTTCGCATATACATCATATTTGGTATTAAATCTCCATTGAGTCTCTTTGCCATCTACAACTGGCCATCTAAGACCTCTAACTTTATGATATGTATCAAAATCTGCTAGGTCGTGACCGTGGCCTACGCCAAATTTTCTATACTCTTCCCAAAGATATTTTTGGACAAAAAATCCATAGCCTTTAAATACATTACCATCGCTACCAACTATATTTCTGCTATCACCAAACACTTCAGTATTATCAAATCCATTTATAACAGCATCATCGGCACTAAATGATTTAGCCTCAGCATTAGCAAATAATACATCATATAGAGTTGATTCTGGAGTATAGCCCAATTTAGCTGCTTCATCTAAGACACTTGGAAGTGTTAGTTTGTTATCGATTTTTTTCTCACCCCAAACCTCTTTTAGTTTAAAGCGTTTGCTAAATTCCATATATTGCCATGTATCACTCATAGCCTCGCCTACTGGAAGGACTTGTTGTCTCCAATGTTGAGTTCTTCTCTCAGCATTACCATAAGCTCCCCATTTTTCATATATCATAGCTGTTGGCAAGATAAGGTCAGCTACCTTAGCACTAATACCTGGATATGGATCGCTTACTACTATGAAGTTATCCATCTCTCTTGCTGCTTTAATCCAGTGGTTAGCATTTGCAGTATTGTGCCATGGGTTATTTACATGTACCCAAATAAATTTGATCTTACCATCTTCAAGATCACGCATAATTTTCATATATGGCGCACCTGGTTTTGGGTTTAGAGTTTTAGCTGGAAGTTTCCAAATTTTCTCTGTAATCTCTCTATGTTTTGGATTGGCTACGACCATATCTGCTGGCAAGCGGTGTGAGAATGTCCCAACCTCTCTAGCGGTACCACAGGCACTTGGCTGACCTGTTAGTGAGAATGCTCCACTGCCTGGTTTAGCTTGTTTGCCTAGTAAGAAATGCACCATATAGCTTTGCTCATTTACCCAAGTACCACGAGTATGTTGGTTCATACCCATAGTCCAAAAGCTCACAACTTTGCGTTTTTGGTCTATATAATAATTTGCTAGAGTTTGAAGTTTTTTCTTAAACTCTTCTAAATCTTCATTATCATCACCTTTGGCTAATTTCGCTACAAAATCAAGTGTGTATGGCGCTAAAGCCTTTTTAAATTCATCAAATGAAATTTGCCAATGAGCATCTGGAGCAGCTGTGTGTTTATTTTCCATTGTATCACCAGCTTTCATTCCTAAATATGCTAGTGTTACGCCTTCAGCTTCAGTTAATACTTTAGATCTCTCTTTGGCTGCAGTATCAAGCTCACTTGGTAGATATTTAGGGTGGTTGATATTATCTCTCATACCATAACCAATATCAGCTGGGCCTGTTGTAAATACGCAGTGGTCTTTTACGAATTTTTCATCGATAGCTTCTGGATGATTATATACAATCTCTCTAGCGATATAGTTCCATATAGCTAAGTCAGTTTGTGGTCTAAAGATAATCTCCATATCAGCGATATTTGATGTTCTATTTGAAAATGTAGATAAATTTATAATTTTTACATTATTTGGATTTTGAAGTTTTCTGTCACTCACCCTAGCCCATAAAACTGGATGCATCTCTGCCATATTAGCACCCCAGCATACTACTGTATCAGTCAGTTCTATATCATCATAGCAACCAGCGGGTTCATCTATACCAAAAGTTTGCATAAAGCCCACAACCGCACTAGCCATACAGTGTCTAGCATTTGGGTCAATATTGTTTGAGCGGAAACCGCCTTTGATTAGCTTAACAGCCGAATATCCCTCTTGGACAGTATATTGTCCAGAGCCAAATACACCAATACCAGTTGGTCCAAGCTCATTATAAGCTCTTTTAAATTGTTTTTCCATCTCGTCAAATGCTCTTTTCCAGCTAACTTCAACGAATTTACCATTTTTATCAAATTCACCCTTAGAATTTACCCTTAAAAGTGGCTTAGTAATTCTATCTTCGCCATACATAATCTTAGCATTAAAATAGCCTTTAATACAATTCAAACCACGATTTACAGGAGCCAATGGATCGCCTTTTACCGCAACTATTTTACCATCTTTAGTAGCAACGACAATACCACAACCAGTACCACAAAATCTACATACTGCTTTATCCCAACGCCAATCTTGCTCTTTGTTAGTAGCACTTAGTGCGCTAGGCGCAGTAAGACCAGCTGCTGAACACGCAGCTGCAACAGCTGAGCTTTTAATAAAATCTCGTCTATCCATGTTCGACCTTTCTAAAATAATGTAGAATTGATGTTATTATATACATTTATTTGTATTTTACTACTTAAAATTTTTTGATATATAATTATTTATATAATATATTTTAATTAAATTTAGACTTTAATACTCTTTTTATATTTTTATTAAAATCAAAAAATATATGGAAAATCAGTATTTAAGATATATATAATAAATTTTAGTAATTTAAAATTTATAAAATATTTGATATTTATTATCATAAATACTAAGTAAAATTATAAAAATATATAAATAAAATATCTTTTGCTTTAGCTCAATTTATACAATAGTTTATAAATTTTTAATAATTGAAAAATAAGTTTTTAAATTAAAATTAATATATAGAATATATCCGAATTTAGATCTCTCTAAATTCGGATTGAATTATCACACATTAAATCTAAAATGCATCACATCGCCATCGCTAACGATATAATCCTTACCTTCTAATCTCATCTTGCCAGCTTCTTTGGCCTTGGCTTCGCCGCCACAAGCGATATAATCATCATAGCTGATAACTTCAGCTCTGATAAAACCTCTTTCAAAATCATTATGTATCACGCTCGCAGCCTTTGGGGCTTTCCACCCTTTGTGTATAGTCCAAGCCCTAACTTCCACAACCCCAGCTGTAAAATAACTAATAAGCCCAAGCTTCGCAAATGCCGTGCGTATAATGCTCTCTAATCCACTCTCACTCGCTCCTAAGCTCTCTAGCATCTCTTTAGCCTCAGCATCATCTAGCCCTATTAGCTCCTCTTCTATCTTAGCACAAAGCTTGATAACCTCTGCCCCACGCTCTTTGGCGTATTCTTTTACCTTTTTTACATACTCATTATCGATAGAAATATCATCTTCATTGACATTAGCGCCATATATAACCTCTTTTGCTGAAAGAAGCCTAAGCTCTTTATTTAAAACATTAAAAACATCACTATCAAATTCACTAAACGACGCCGCACTCTTGCCACTATCTAAATGATCTGCTAAGGCCTTAGCACACTCTAAGCTCTCTTTAGCGCCTTTTACATTTGCTTTAGCCTCTTTGGTTAATTTCTCAATCTTTTTAGCAAGTTGCTCTATATCAGCTAGTATAAGCTCAGTTTCGATAATCTCGATATCTCTAATTGGATCTACGCTATTTTCTACATGCGTAACATTAGAATCTTCAAAGCACCTTACCATGTGTAAGATCACCTCGGTTTCCCTAATATTAGAAAGAAATTTATTGCCAAGCCCTTCACCCTTACTAGCACCTCTCACAAGCCCTGCGATATCTACAAATTCAATTACAGAGCGTTGAATTTTGTTTGGTTTTACGATTTTAGCGAGTTCATCAAGCCTAGGATCTGGAACTGGCACTATAGCTTTATTTGGTTCAATCGTACAAAATGGATAATTAGCCGCTTCGGCGTTACTAGCTTTTGTTAGTGCGTTAAATGTAGTTGATTTACCCACATTTGGCAAACCTACAATACCTACTGATAATCCCATTAATTCTGACCTTTTTGATGATTTCTAGCTAGTTTTTGTAGATAGTATAAACACGCTCTAACTCCAGCTCCACTAGCCCCAGCTGGATTATATCCCCATGCTTTATTTACATAAGCAGGCCCAGCGATATCAAGATGTAACCACCTATCTTTATACTCATCTTTTATAAATTTATCCAAAAATATTCCAGCTGTAATAGCCCCACCATATCTACTTGAAGAGATATTTGAGATATCGGCTATATCACTTTTTATAAGCTCTTTTAGATGATCATTAAATTCCAAAACAGTTAGATACTCTCCACTTCTACTAGCGTAATTTTTAAACTCACTTTGTAACTCATAGCTATTTCCCATAACTCCACTAGTATATTCACCAAGCCCTACAACACAAGCACCTGTAAGTGTCGCCATATCTATAAGAAGCTCTGGGTCAAGCTCACTTTGCGCCCAATCCAAACAATCAGCCAAAACAAGCCTACCTTCAGCATCTGTATTTTTAACCTCTACACTAACTCCACTACGAGTAATTAGCACATCATCAGGCTTATACGCATTTCCACCTATCATATTTTCAGTCGCACCCAAAACGGCGTGAATTTCAAATGGCAACTCCATCTTAGCCGCTCCCATTATGATTCCCATAGCAGCCGCTGCGCCACTCTTATCGCTTTTCATGGTTAGCATATAATCAGCTGGTTTTAAGCTTAGTCCGCCGCTATCATATGTAAGACCCTTACCTACAAATACAACTCTTTTAATGCTCTGTTTTGGGGTATATTTTAAATGTATTAGGCGTGGTGGATGGATTGAGGCTTTATTAACCGCTAAAAAGGCATTCATATTTTGGCTTTTTAGGTAGTTTTCATCATGTATAGCGCACTCTATATTAGCATAGCTTAGACTTAAATTTTTAGCATCTTCAGCCATCTTTTGTGGGGTGTAGATCTCTGGAATTTCATTTACTATATCTCTTGTAAAATTAGTCGCTTCAGCTATGATATGAGCGTGATCTATGCCGATTTGTGCTTCATCTAGGGCGATCTTTTTGCTATTATAATCCTCAGTTGAGATTAGAATTTTTTCTATTTTATTCTCTTTTTTCTCGCTTTTGTATTTATCAAATTTATAACTAGCTAACAAAAATCCCTCAACAATAGCCTCAAAACTCATCTTAACGCAATCACCGCTATAACTAGCGATTTTGACACTTTTGATATTAAGCTCTTTAATAGCATTAAAAGCCGCAGCACTCGCTAATCTAAGAGAATTTAAATCAAGATTTTTAATACCTACATAAATCCGTCTCTTACTAGGCAAATTTAAAACCCCATCACCCTTATAAGAGTAAAAATCAAACTCACCCAAATCATCTACAAATCTATGACTCAAATTCTTATCAACAATAAAAATTATCTCATAATCAGCCAAAATATCAGCTAATTTTTTATCTATTAATTCAACATTCATTTCTTCTCTTTTTCCTTTCATTTAAAATTCGCTTTTCCATATATTTTAAACCAAAAAATAGTGATGCTAAAAATCCACCGATAATCGGCACCGCAAAATACCAATGCGACTCAGCCCACTCTATCCCAGCCCAAATGAGCTGACCAAAATGCCAGGCCAAAAGTATCGTAATAGCCGCCCATACCCAAGCGCTAATTAAATTTATAAAAGCAAATTTCTTAGCGCTATATCTAGTGATTCCTATACTCATAGGTATAATAGTGCGAAATCCATACATATAACGCTGCATAAAGATAATCGGCCAGCCAAATTTTTGAAGTAGTAGGTGAGCGACGGCGAATTTGCGTCTTTGTTTGGCTAGTTTTTTTTGGATATATTTTTTGTTATAGCGACCAATATAAAAATAAATTTGATCTCCCACAAATCCACCAAGTCCAGCCACAAATATTATAAGCCCTAAATTCACATGCCCCTCATGAGCAAATATCCCACCTAAAATAAGTGCCAACTCTCCTTCGGCAATACACCATACAAATATAATAAGATAGGCCCAATTTTTATACTCATATAATAAATTCTTTAAAAACTCTTCCATATCTTACTCCTGTAATACCACATAAATTGGCGCATAATTTTTAAGCTCTTTTAATCCACCAATTCCAATATCTATTATAGAGATGATTTCAACCAAATTTCCATTAAGCCTTAAGATAAGCTCGCAAGCCGCCTTAGCCGTGCCACCTGTAGCTATGAGATCATCTATTAATAATAGATTTGCTCTAGGTTTAAAGGCATCTATATGCGCTTCAATCTCATCTACTCCATACTCTAATGAGTATTTTTCGCAGATAGTAGCACCTGGTAATTTACCCTTTTTTCTAAAAGGCACAAATCCCACCCCAAGCCTATCAGCCAAAGCCGCACCAAAGATAAAACCACGGCTCTCGATCCCAACTACACAATCAATATCTTTATCTTTATATCTATCATAGAGATGAGAGATTAAAAGATTAAATGCCTTACCATCGCCTAAAAGCGTAGTAATATCTCGAAACATCACTCCAGGCTTTGGAAAATCAGCAATCTTTCTAATAATTGAATCTAAATAATCTTTTTGTTCTTGTGATAAACTATACACACTAGTCCTTCTATAAATAAATTTATTTTACAATAGCGCTTCGATTTTGCCCTCTAACTCTTTAATTCTAGCTCTTAGTTTGTCGTTTTCTACTCTGTATTGAGAATTTCTAGCTCTTAAGCTGCTTACATCACTTTTAATTTTATTTAATTCATCGGTTAAAATATCTATATTCCCAAGACTTCTTTGAAGTTGAACTTGCAATTTGCGAATTATTATTTCAGTATCATCTAGATTGTTCTTAACAAAATCACGCATAGCACGCTCTTTTTTAAGTAAAGTTTTATAATAAAATACCATAACAACCAAATAAAGGCTACAGCAGATAAAAAATGTATAAAAAATCCAATCTAAGAACATTGACAAACTCCTAGTTTTTCAACTCGTTTTTGATGCCTACCACCACTAAATTCAGTAGTAAAAAATACTTCAACCATATCTTTGATAATCTCAGCACCAACTACTCTAGCACCAAAACACAGCACATTTGCATCATTATGCTCTCTAGATAGTCTTGCGATAGTAGCATTATGACCCAAAGCACAGCGTATATGAGAAAAGCGATTAGCTGCTATAGATATACCAATCCCACTACCGCATATTAGTACACCAAATTCATCATTACTTTTAATACTATTAGCCACTAAGGCAGCAAAATCAGGATAATCCACGCTATTTTTAGCATTATCAGTTCCTAAATCTATCACCAATACGCCCATATTTTCTAAAATACTCTTAACTTGCATCTTAGCCTCATATCCAGCGTGATCACTTGCTATATAAATCTTAGAAATATTCATCTAAACCTACTTTAAATTAAAATTATCTGATTATATCATATAAAATGATATAAATTTGGCTTTTAGTTAATCAACTTAGCCAACCTATCTATTTTGCCATCTCTTCTAGACTACTTGCTAAGCGTCCGATACGCTCCCAGCGAATTTTGTAATTTTCATCATAGCTTAGATAGACAAACCACGGCTTGCCAACTATATATTTATAAGGCACAGAACCCCAAAATCTACTATCGCTGCTATTTTCTCTATTATCACCTACCATGAAATACTCATTTTGTGGCACTTTGAAATAATATGCGTTGAAATTTAATCCATTAATTTTAGGCAGTTCTGGCACCATAATCTCACTCATAGCAAAATCCACCATACCAGCAATAGTAAATGTATCAGCTTCTAATCCACCATAATTATCTTTATCAGTGTTATTATCATAGTGAATTCCAGCCATCTTATATGGCTCTTTGATAAATTTCTTTCCACCTAAAATCACGATATTAGCATCCTTAAATTCCCTTGCTATCTCATCATCTCCGCCACTTGGTCTTAGATACATTGCACTTGGAGCAAATATAACCTCGTCATTTCCAGTAGCAAAATTACGCTTTACATAGTGAATTTTAGGATCTTTTGGATAGCGAAAAACTACTATATCACCACGCTTTGGCCCATCACTAGCTATCAAATGCCCATCACCATCGCTATCAGGTAAAACTGGAATTTCTACAAAAGGGATATGTGGCGTTGGAATTCCATAAGAAAATTTCTTTACAAATAGATAATCTCCAACTAAAAGAGTATTTTTCATAGAGCCACTAGGGATTACAAATGCTTGAGCGATAAAAAATATTATAAACAAAACTATAATTACTGTTCCAGTCCAACTACTACAAAAATTATAGAATTTCGATAAAATTTTTCTCAAAGTTTAGCCTTTTAATTTTCTATTTTTTGCTGATTTTAGCGTATTGCTAAGCAGCATAGCAATTGTCATTGGCCCTACTCCACCTGGTACAGGAGTTATCATAGAGCATTTAGGTGCTACACTCTCATAATCACAATCACCTACTAACTTACCATTATCTAAACGATTTATACCCACATCTATTACCACTGCTCCATCATTTACCATATCAGCAGTTAAAAAATTTGGTTTACCTACAGCAACTACTATAATTTGGGCATTTTGACAAACTTTTGCTAAATCTTTAGTTTTAGAGTGAGCTATAGTCACAGTAGCCCCAGCATTTAGTAGCAGTGCTGCCATTGGCTTACCTACTATATTACTTCTTCCTATTACCACGGCATTTTTACCACTAACTTCAATGTTATACTCTTTTAAAAGTTCCATTATCCCAAGTGGCGTACAAGGCACAAATCCATCTAATCCACTATTTAATTTACCTACATTTATAGGATGAAATCCATCCACATCTTTACTTGGATCAATAGCTTCTAAAATTTTATTACTATCTATATGTTTTGGAAGCGGCAGTTGAACTAAAATTCCATCTATACTATCATCTGCATTTAAAAGCTCAATCAAAGCTAAAAGCTCGTCTTGAGTAGTAGATTCAGGTAATTTATGAGCTACTGAACCCATTTCGCAAGCTATTGTAGATTTTTCTTTACTTGCAACATAAGTTTGACTAGCTTTATCTTCACCTACTAAAATAACTGCTAAAGTTGGAGTAATTCCCATATCTTTTAAAGCTATAGCTTCAGCTTTTACTCCCTCTTTTACTCTGTTACTTATCTCTTTACCATCAATTATTTGCATTTTTAATCCTTTTATGCGTTTTTTAATTACAAAAATTGTATCATACCTAAATTCAAATTAAACTCAGGTGAGATTTATGAAATTTATTGGCTTTTTTTTGCTTTTTATTACTTTTGCTTTTAGTGAAGAGTTTATTACTGAGAGCGAATATGCTAAAATGCTATATAAAAATCCTCGTGGAATCGGCTGTGACAAGTGTCATGGAAGCAAAGGGGATGGCGCTTTGATAGTAAAATACAAAGCATTTAATAAAAAAACTAATAAATATGAGGAGAGGTCTTTGATGGCACCACGCATAAATAATCTTGAATTTGATAAATTCAAATCTGCAGTCACAGACTCAAAAGGCATTATGCCATCATATTTTCTTACTCAAAATGAGATTTTAAATTTATTTGAATACATAACTTCATTTAATAAGGATAAAAAAGATGAAAAATAAAGATGAATTCCTCAAAGCACAAAAATATATCCCAGGTGGTGTAAATTCGCCTGTTCGTGCCTTTGGTTCAGTTGGTTCTACTCCTGTGATGATAGATAGGGGTGAGCGTGAGTTTATCTATGATATCGAAAATAATGAGTATATTGATTATGTTTTAAGCTGGGGGCCACTCATCTTTGGGCATTGTGATAAAGATATAGAAGATGCTGTTATATCAACGGCTAAAAAGGGACTAAGCTTTGGTGCGCCATGTTTATTAGAGACTGAGCTTGCTCAATTAGTATTATCTAAATTCCCTCATTTAGATAAAATTCGCTTTGTTAGTAGCGGGACTGAAGCTACTATGAGCGCTATTAGATTAGCTCGTGGATATAGTAAAAAAGATGGAGTAGTCAAATTTGAAGGTTGCTATCACGGCCATAGCGATGGATTATTAGTCAAAGCTGGAAGTGGAGCTACCACTTTTGGATATTCAAGTAGCTTAGGCGTCCCAAATGATATAGTCAAAAATACTCATCTAGCCAAATATAATGATCTAAATAGCGTCAAAGAGTGCTTTAAAAATGGTGATATTGGCACTATTATCGTTGAGCCAATCGCTGGAAATATGGGATTGGTCCCTGGTAGCGATGAGTTTTTACATGGGCTTAGAAAGATTTGCGATGAAAATGGTGCGGTTTTAATCTTTGATGAAGTTATGAGTGGATTTAGAGCTAGTGCCACTGGTAGCTATGGATTAAATAGGATTGAGGCCGATATAGTTACCTTTGGTAAGGTCATTGGTGGCGGTATGCCGTGTGCTGCGTATGCTGGAAAAAATGAGATAATGGAGCTAATTAGCCCACTTGGTGGAGTCTATCAAGCTGGGACGCTTAGTGGCAATCCTGTTGCTATGGCTGCTGGACTAGCTGCGTTAAATAAAATTTATAATATGCCAAATTTATATGATGAGCTTGGTAAAAAGAGTAAATTTATAATTGATGCTATGCAAGATAGCGCAAATGAGATGGGAATTCCGCTTCAAACAACTATGCGTGGGTCTATGTGGGGATTTTTCTTCAATGAAAATCCTGTTACTAACTACACTCAAGCCCTACAAAGCGATACAAATTTATTTGCCAAATTTCACGCTCAAATGCTAAAGCGTGGCGTCTATCTAGCACCAAGCCAGTTTGAAACTTGCTTTGTTTGCAAGCCTCTAAGCCAAACTAGCTTAGACAAAACGGCACAAGCTATAAAAGAGAGTTTTAAATCACTATGAGCCAAAAAAGCAAAAAGATAAACACCGCAATAAAAGCCGCTGATAGCCTAAGCCTTGGGATCTCAATCGTAGTTGCGGTGCTTATAGGCTTTGGCATCGGCTGGGGATTAAAGGAGCTAACAGGCTCAAACTGGGGGCTTGGAGTTGGTATTTTCATAGGTGTTGGTGCTGCGATAAATAATATCTATAAAGCCTATAAATCTCAAGTTAAAAGCTATGAAGAGTTTAAAGAAAAGAGATGAAATTTAAAAATTTAGCTATATTTTATCTAATCTTGGATCTATTGTTGATAGCTATTACTTCGGCTTTTGGGGCAGTTGCACTTTTAAATTCACAAGTAGCCTTTATTTGTTCTACGCTTATTTTATTTGCTAGTTATTTTGGATATAAGAGTAGAGTTGAGAATAAAAGTGTTAATTATCAATTAAGCGAGCAAGAACTTGAGCTTTTTGAAGATAGCGAAGATGAGCAAATTCAAAACAATGATAATTCAGACAATTTAAATGTTGATATTACAAATTTAAATGAGAAAAATTTTACTACCAAAAGTGATAAAAAGTTAGCTAAATTTCGTAAAATAGATATTCTAGGTGCTTTTAAACCGCTTAGGCTGCTTAGCTATTTTATTTTAATTATTGCCTTTTTTGTTTTGCTTAGGCACGGAATTTTAGAACCAATCGCATTTTTAGCCGGACTTGCTTTAATGCCTCTTGGGGTATTTTGCGCTGGAGTATTTTATGGCAGGAAGTAAAAGAGCTATAATCTCGCTTAGTGCTTTATTTATAGGAGTTAGCTTTATATTTATAGCTAGTGGGTTAGTTGTTAGTTCTGCTGGAGTTCTACTAAATGAATTAGGAGCTTCAAATACGCAAATTGGCCTTATTACTTCTTGCTTTTTTATGGGAGCGCTTACTTGTACAATTATATCGCATAGGTTAATTTCACATGTAGGACATATGAGAGCTTATGCTATATTTACTGCGCTTTTTGCCATTTCAGCCCTACTTCATGATATAAGTGAAAATCTCATATTTTGGGCTATTTTAAGATTTATGCTAGGGTTTTGCTATTATAGTATTGTATTAATTGTAGAGAGTTGGTTAAATGAGAAGATTTCAAATTCTGTTCGCTCAAGGGTGCTTGGATTTTATGAAATTATCTTTTATAGCGCCTTTGCCATTGGCGCTGTGATTATGAGTATGGATTTAAGCACTACGAAGGTATTTTTAATTGGCACAATTGCAATCATTTTAGGTTCAATTCCATTAAATTTTCTTAAAATCAAATCACCTAAAATCCCAAAAGCAATGAGTATTAGCTTGCCTAAAATTTACAATATCGCCCCATTAGCGCTTGCTACAAGTATAATTGCTGGTCTTACAATGAATGGATTTTTCTCAATGGCTTCACTATTTATAATAACCCAAGGCTATACCCCAGCACAAGCTGGAATTTTTATAATTATTGGAATGAGTGGCGGATTTATGGCACATACTATATTTGGAACTATTTCTGATAAATTTGGTAGAAAGTTTGCTATTATTTTAGCCTCTAGCATAGCACTTCTAGCGTGCCTTATATTTATATTTATTAACCCAGATATTGCTTTACAGTATCTTATTGTTTTCTTTTTAGGTTTTGGAATATTTGTACTTTACGCACTAGCATTAGCTAGGGCAAACGATGTTGTAACGGATAAAACTACTTATGTCGAAGTTGTAAGAGCTTTACTATTTAACTACTTAATAGGTTCATTTTTATCTACAATAATTATAGGATTTTTAATAAACCAATTTGGCGCTACAGCTTTTATATATTACTACATTACACTGTTGGCATTTTTGATAATCTTTGCTACATTTCAAAAAAATGTACCCAAAGACCAAGAGGTGGCATTTACTCGCCACGGTGGTCATAGTGTGATTTTTGATGAGTTAAATGATGATAATAGTAAATAATACCCCAACCCAACAACCAACCCAAACCAAAGATGATAAAAAATCATCTAAAGAGACTAGTAATACAACTACCTTAAATGATGGCAAAACCATACTAAAAAAACCAACCCAAGGTGTTGTAATTGAGCAGACTAAACTCGATTTAGAATTAAATAAATTCACATCAAAACTATTAAATGCACTCAAGGCTAATATCGATGATGGAACATATAAACAAAATGCCTTAGCCCAGATAAAATCATCGCAAGTAGCACCAAATTTAGCCAAAGATCTAGCCTCTCTTTTAAATTCTATAAAATCAGACCCGAAGCTAAGTCAACTTGGTGCAAAGCTTGAAAGTTTTATCAAGCCAGTTGAGCATATTAAAACAACAAACATTGCCCAAACTATCAAAGATACAGGCATAATGCTAGAGGCTAAACTCGCCCAAACTCTAAAGGCTGAAATTTTGCCATCAAGCATTAAAGAACTTTTATCACTGATGAAAAATACTACTAATAAAGATCTTACGCTAGCCTTTATGGGTCTTGCAAATACCAAAGAAAGTAGTCCACAAGAGAGCTTTAATGCGCTTTTAGAAATTTTACAAAAAAATAAATTAAAAAATAACCAAATTGTACAAAATTCAAATTTTAAGCCGCTTTTAGAGGCAAATACTAAGCTAGAACATATGGCGAAATTCCTTGATAAAATCGCATATCAAATTCAAACTAATCCCAAAAATCCACTCTCAATAGAGCAAAATATATCACGAGCTATAAACCAAGGTCAAAATATAATCAAAAATATAGAAACTTCGCTATCACAGATTAATTTTAACCACCCAAATTTAAAAAATGTCAAACCTCTAAGTACACAGCTAGGCCAAATGCTTCTAGATATCAAAGCTGAGTTAAATTCACTAAAATCCAATATAAATAATCCCGCTCTTGATATAAAAGAATATAAGCTATCAAACAATATAGCAGCCAGTGCTAATCGCCTCTCAGCTATGCTAGAATCTACACAGCTAAGCCAGATTAATAGTGCTACAATAGCACAAACCGCTCAATCTACGCCAAATTTAGAAAGTCTAATAAGCGGTCTAAATCAATCTCAAAATAGCACAAATTTAAGTAATTTCATACAACATATTAACACTGATGCTAATAATCTAAATCTACAAGATAAACTCTCTATGGCTGCTAGAAAACTATCAAATATTATTAACTTTTTTGATAAAAATAGCCAAGATGCTAAAAGCCATCTAGCTGAACTAAAAGGATTGATAAAAGCTACAAATTTAGCTAAAGCTGATATAGCAAATATCACTCCAAATGATAAAAATCTAGCTGCTCAAACACTACAAAACGATGTTAAAGCCACACTTTTAGCCCTAAAAGAAGCCACAGCCAATCAACCAAATCAGGCCGCGTTAAATCAGAATATAAATAGACTTTTAACTCAAATCGAAATGCACCAGCTAATTAGTTATGCACAAAATTCGCTTCAAACATACTTACCATACTCATGGGATGCGCTTGAGAGTAGTAGCGTAGCTTTTAAACAAGGTAAAAAGAAACGTTTCTACGCTAAAATTGATCTAAATTTTACTCATTTTGGTAATGTTGATATCGTAATTGCCTTAAGTGATAACAAATATATAGATATTAGTATTGCTACTGGTACGGCTGAATTTAAAAACCTAATCCTAAGTGCTAGTAAAGAACTAAAAAGCGCAATCACTGGATTGGGGTTAATAGTTAGTAGCTTTACTTTGGTTCATAAACCTAAAAAAGCCCCGTATCATCAAGCTGACAGGGCATTTGATTTTGGATTTAACAAAAAGGCATAAGATGGCAAAAAAAATTAAAAAGGCAGTTGCTCTAGGTTATAATAAAGATAAAAACAATGCTCCAATGGTTCTAGCTAGCGGCAAAGGTGAAGTAGCTAATAAAATTATTGAAGCAGCCAAAATTTATAAAGTTCCAATTAGAGAAGATAGTGACTTAGTCGAGATTCTAAGCAAAGTTGATATTAATCAAGAAATTCCACCAAATTTATACAAAGCCGTCGCTGAAGTATTTAGTTTCTTATACCGTACTACTAAGATAAAAAAATAAATTAGCTAAATTATGGATCTAAAATTAATACAAAAATTTAGATCCCAAGTAAAATCAAGCTAACTGCCATTACCACCATACCAGCAACTAAACCATATAAACTATCATGTGCCTTATCATAACTCCTAGCTGCTGGTAAAAGCTCATCAAAGCTAATAAAAACCATAATTCCAGCAACAACACCAAAAACACTAGCCATCACTGTCTCATTCATAAAAGGCATCAAAATCAATGCTCCAGCAATCGCACCAATAGGCTCAGCAAGTCCTGATAAACACGAATAGGCAAAGGCTCGCTTTTTATCTCCAGTAGCATGATATATTGGCAATGAAACTGCTAGTCCCTCAGGAATATTATGTAATGCTACAGCCCCAGCAATTGCTAGTCCAAAACTTAACGACTCAACACTACTAATAAATGTCGCAAATCCCTCAGGAAAATTATGTATCGCAATAGCAAAAGCAGTAATAATCCCGGTTCGTTTTAAGCTCTTTAAGCTCTTTTGACTAATTCCTGGATGATAGGTTGGACGTGGCTCATTACTTTTTGGCAGTGGGCAAAATTTAAGCTCATCAAGGCTATCTTTTGGTTCATGGGGATTTAAATCGCTTGGAATAAATTTATCAATTAAAGCAGTTAAAACTATTCCGCTAAAAAATGCTAAAAGTCCTATAAACTCAGCATTTTTACTTTCAAAAATTCTAGCAAAATCATCCATCGAACTAGGCAAAATCTCCATAAATGAGATATAAATCATCACTCCAGCACTAAATCCAAGCCCAATACTAAGAAGCCTATAATCATCTTTTTTACTAAAAAATGCAATTACTGCACCAATTGAAGTAGAAAACCCAGCAAAAAGCGTAAGCAAAAATGCATAAAAAAGTTGTATAAAACCAAATTCCATCTATATATCCAAATAATAATTTTTATTGTTAATATAGCTAAATTTAGCTTTAAAAATACTCAAATTCCCATCTTTTACCAATTTTATATTTTATCTACATATTTTTTGTTATGCTAATAAATATAAAAACTTATAAAATGAGAATATTAACTATTTTAAATTTAAGAAAAAATAAAACTAAATCAAATAATTATTTATAAAGATAAATTTATATTATCTTTTCTTTATTTAATATAATCCATTATTAATTTAGAATTTCAAATTTAAATACTCTTAAATTTAGTATAGCTTAATTCAGTATTTTTAGAGCTTATAAACTTAAATTATCGTATATTTTTATTTATCTCAGATGTATCATGATAATTTTTATATTTGTTTATAAATTCCATATTTAAATTAAACTGCTTACTATTATAAAGCTTCTCATCATATATAACAGCAAATTTTATACCATAATTTTTAGATTTTTTATAACGTGTCTTGAAGCACTAACTATTTAACTTTTTATTCTTTTTAGCATCACTTTTGCTATAGCTAGTAGTTAAAATTATCATATCGTTAAATAACGCTTGTAATCTATCTCTTTACACACATCCACTCATTTGTTCTTTAAAATTTAAAGCATCTTTATAATATTTACTAATAATCAATCCACCATTAATAGAT